>NZ_MUEY01000011.1:0-121805 GCF_001995695.1 Salinivibrio sp. ML290
CATCTCAGCAGCCAAAGCAGCTTCGGTGATCTGTTTAATCAACGGCGTTAGGCTTCGGTGATCTGTTTAATCAACGGCGTTAGCAGTCCATCTTTCCCGTTGAGGTCTTGTCCAGATTGCAGTGCCTTAGCAAAAGCTTGAATATCAATTTCGTATTTGTCGGACATTGATGTATCACTCCCTGTTGAGGGTTAACTATAGGAGTGACACAGACTTTTGAACACTACCGCAGGTACATAATGCGCTAATCCAAATAGCGGTATATATCAAGGCAGTGAACAGACTTTCTAATGTAAGCCGCTTCTTTTTCCCCCCTCTCCGAGCACTTTTAACGGGCGTTGTTGATCAAATCAGTCGCCTAACGCACTGAGGTAAAGAGAATTATTTCGGTTATTCAACTCGGTAACTGATAAATACACCGACTCTACCGATAAACGTAAAGCCTCAACCTCGTTTGTAGGCTCTGACGATCTGATCACTGCGGGAGTGACAAGTTTAATTATTTAGGAAACAGCGCCGTTTTAAGCGACTTAGTACAACTCAAAAAGCGCCGCATGTGGGCGGCGCTTTGGAGGGACCATGTTTAGGTTAACACGCGCGTGGGCGTTAGCCTTGATGGCGAGAGGCGAGGACTTCGGTCACTTGATGGAGGCTAAGCTCTTGGTCTTGCAGTAATACCAACAGGTGATAAAGCAAGTCGGCACTTTCGTTTAATAGCTCGGCCTTATCGCCTGCCGTGGCAGCGAGGGCGACTTCGACGCCTTCTTCCCCCACTTTTTGCGCGATACGCTTGGTGCCTTTGGCAAATAGACTTGCGGTGTAAGATTCATCAGGCGCGGCGTCTTTGCGGCTGGCAAGCACTTGCTCTAGGCTCGACAAAAAGCCGGGCCCCGTGTGTGGCGGTTTATTGTCACTGTCAAAGCAGGTGGTCGTGCCGAGGTGACAGGTGGGCCCATGCGGCGTGGCCGTGACCAACAAGGTGTCTTGATCGCAATCGAGTGCAATGTGCTCAAGGCTTAACACATGGCCGGAGCTTTCGCCTTTTACCCAAAGACGCGACTTGCTGCGCGACCAAAAGGTGACGCGACCGGTTTCGAGCGTCGCGTTCAGTGCATCGGCATTCATGTAGCCCAGCATCAACACTTGGCCGCTATCGCTGTGTTGGATAATCGCAGGCACCAAGCCGGCGTTTTTCTCCCAATCGATACGTTCTACCCATGCTGCCGTCATACTCTTACCTCGATCCCTTGTTGTTTTAATGTTTGTTTTAATTCGCTTATCGCGATGATTTGCTTGTGAAACACCGAAGCGGCCAACGCGCCATCGACATTCGCTTGTAAAAAGGCGTCGGCGAAATGCGACATTTCACCGGCACCGCCGGAGGCAATCAGAGGCACCTGACAGCGCTCTCTCACCATGTTGAGTTGGGTTAAGTCATAGCCTTGGCGCACGCCGTCGCGGTTCATCATATTGAGTACGATTTCGCCTGCGCCTCGCTGTTGGACTTCCTCAACCCAGGCGGCGGTTTGCCAAGGCGTGGCCTGAGTGCGGCTTTCATCGCCAGTAAATTGATAGACCTGATAGTACCCGGTGACTTCATCAAAGAAGGAATCAATCCCGACCACCACGCACTGCACGCCAAACTTATTGGCCAGCCGTGTGATCAAACTTGGGTCGGCCAAGGCGGGTGAATTAATCGATATCTTATCCGCGCCGAATTCCAAGATTTGTTGGGCATCGGCTTCGGATTTAATCCCACCGGCGACGCAAAAGGGGATATCAATTACTTCCGCGACGCGACTGACCCAACTTTTATCGACCACCCGGCTGTCACTGGAGGCGGTGATGTCATAAAACACCAGCTCGTCAGCGCCTTCTTCGGCGTAGCGTTTGGCGAGCGGGACGATATCGCCGATGATTTCGTGATTACGAAATTGCACGCCTTTGACCACTTGTCCGTCGCGGACGTCCAAACAAGGAATTATCCGTTTTGCCAGCATGCGATCGCCTCCTCTGCGCTAAAGTTGCCTTCCAGTAGGGCGCGGCCGACGATCACGCCTGCGACGCCAGTGTTGCGTAAGGCGCGAATGTCTTCGAGACTGCCAATGCCGCCTGATGATTGAAACGCAATGCTCGGATAGCGCTGACACAAGTCGCGATAGAGCGCCACATTGCTACCTTGCAAGGTGCCATCGCGGGAGATATCGGTGCACAGCACATGCTTGAGCCCGACGGACAAATAATCGTCGAGGAGCGCTTCAATGGTGACGCCGGAGTCTTGTTGCCAGCCGGACACCGCCACGCGTCGCGTCCCGTCGCTGTCGATATGAATGTCGAGTGCCAATACAATGCGGTCAGGGCCGTAGGTTTGCATCCAGCCTTTGACTAAATCGGGCGATTTGACCGCGGTGGAGCCGATCACTACGCGCTGCGCACCGGTGTTTAGCAGCTCAATCACGTCCATTTCGGTGCGCACACCACCGCCAATTTGGATGTTGGCAGGCGTTGATTGCAAAATCTCGGTGATTAAATCGACCTGACGTGCGGTGGGATCTTTGGCACCGGTTAAATCCACGAGGTGCAGCCAACCTGCCCCCGCTTGATGATAACGCGCAAACTGCTCACGCGGGTCAAAACTGTAGTCGGTTTTTAGCTGATAATCCCCTTGATAAAGGCGCACCACTTGGCCATCTATCAAATCGAGTGCTGGTATAATCATCCTTGCTTACATCTCCAAAAAATTCTGAATCAAACGCGCGCCTACTTTGCCCGAACGCTCGGGGTGAAACTGAACCCCGAAGTAGTTACCTTGATTGATGGCCGCACTGAACGCATGGCCATAATGACATTGTGCCAAGGTGTAATCGCCGACCGGCATCGCGTAACTGTGGACAAAGTAAAAGTGGCTGCCTGCGGGAATGCCATCAAATAAGGGATGGTCATTGACGGTGGCGACTCGGTTCCAACCCATATGAGGCAGAGGCTGCCCAGCGGTATCCATCAGTTTGGTGGGCGCGGGGATGTGGCCGAGGCACTCAACGGGGCTATCGCCTTCATCGGAGTGCGTCCCCAACATTTGCATACCAAGACATATTCCCAGCAGCGGTTGCTCTACTTGCTTAACCAAATCTACCAAGCCGCGTTCGGTGAGGTTTTTCATCGCTTCGCTGGCCGTGCCGACGCCGGGCAAAAAGAGTTTATCTGCCCCTAGCACCACGTCCGGATCGCGGCTTAGTGTGGCTTGATACCCCAAACGCTCAACAGCAAAGCGCACTGAGGCCACATTGGCGCAGCCGGTATCGATAATGACAGTCTGTTTGCGCATTACAGCACTCCTTTACTGCTTGGCAAGGCATCGCCCTCGACCTTGATGGCTTGACGCAAGGTGCGGCCAAAGGCTTTGAACAAACTTTCCACCAAGTGGTGGGTATTTTCGCCCGACACGGTTAGGTGCAGGGTACAGGCCAAGGTGTCGGTCAATGAGCGGAAGAAGTGTCCCACCATTTCGGTCGACATATCGCCCACTTGTGGCTGCGGGAAGCTGGCCTCAAATTTCAAATAGGGGCGTCCGGATAAATCCAACGCACATTGCGCCAAGCACTCATCCATCGGCAGGCTAAAGCCAAAACGGCCAATGCCGCGCTTGTCACCCAGCGCCCGTTTGAGTGCGTCTCCTAATGCGAGGGCGGTATCTTCAATGGTGTGATGGTCGTCGATGTGCAAATCGCCTTTAACGCGAACATTGAGCTGAAAACCGCCGTGGGTGGCAATTTGATCCAACATGTGGTCAAAAAAGCCCAGTCCGGTTTCAATGCGGCTACCGCCACTCTTATCCAGGTTAACATCCACCTGAATGTCAGTTTCTTTGGTAGTGCGGGTGACGCTGGCCAGTCGCGGCTGCTGGGTGAGACGCTCGACAATCTGTGGCCAGCCCATCACGTCACGTTGGTATTTGATGCCTTGTAGCGCCATATTGTTCGCTAAGGTGATATCGGTGTCGCGATCGCCAATCACCGCCGATTGGGCGAAATCAATTCGGCCTTGCTGTAGATAGTCTTTCACCAAGCCTAGTTTGGGTTTGCGACAGCTACAGTCATCGCTATCAAAGTGCGGGCAAATCAGTACGTCTTCAAAATGGATCCCTTGTGAGCGAAACAGGGCCATCATCATGTTGTGTGGCGCATCAAAGTCCGCTTGCGGGAAGCTCTCGGTTCCCAGACCATCTTGATTGCTCACCATCACCAAGGTGTAACCCGCCGCTTGCAGGCTCAGCAACGCGGGGATCACGTCCGGCTCAAGGGCCAATTTATCCAGACGATCCACTTGATAATCTTCAGGCGGCTCCACAATTAAGGTGCCATCACGGTCAATAAATAAAATCTTGTCTTTCACAGTGGTTGTCCTTATTCACTGAGTTGCTGGCGGATAAAGGCCAGCACTTTTTCACATTCGTCACGGTTACCAATACTGATGCGCAAGCTGTTGGCAACGGCGGTCTGACGCACAATCATGCCTGCACGTCCTAAACGTGCGAACACCGCGTCAGCGTCATCTAGTGTGATGAGCAGATAATTGCCAAAACCTGGATGCACCTCAACGCCCGGCAGCATACTGAGACCGGCTTGCAAATAGGCACGGTTGGCGGTCAAGTCCAAAACCTGATATTTCATCCGCGCCAAACCGGCCTCGGACAGCGCTTGCTCGGCAATCTCTGCCACGGGGACCGGCACGGGATACGGCGGGATCACCTTAAGCATCAAGTTAATAATAGCGGGGCTGGCGAGGGTAAAGCCGCAACGCAGTCCCGCCAGAGCGAACGCTTTGGATAGGGTGCGCAGAATAGCCAGATTCTCAAAGCGTGTGAGCAAGTCGGTGCAGGTCGCTTCTGGACTAAATTCAATATAGGCCTCATCCAGTACCACAATCGCGCGATCTTGAGTGCGGGTGAGTAGCGCCTCAATGTCGTCGCGGTTAATCAGATTGCCGGTCGGATTATTGGGACTACACACGAAGATAAGCTTGATACCGGCATCTGCCTCCAATGCGCTATCAATCCCTGCCATGTCCAACTGCCAGTCGGCGGTGAGCGGCACTTGGGTGGTGGCGATACCTTGGTTTTCCGCACTGACCGCATACATGCCATAGGTAGGTGGACAAATCAGCACGCTATCTTGGTTTGACTCGCAAAAGGCACGCAGCAACAAATCAATCCCTTCATCGGCGCCACGAGTGGTGATGACTTGGTTCGTTTCGACGCCTGCATAATCCGCATAGGCATTGATCAATGCATTGGGCTGACAGCTGGAGTAGCGATTGAGTCCCTGACCGCTTACGGTGTAAGCGTTGTCAAAGGGTGACTCGTTAGCATTGAGCCAGACATCCCCGCTACCGCCGATACGGCGGGCTGACTGATAGGGAGTAAGCCCTTGTACTTGCTCACGGGCGAGTTTTTCGATGCTCATACTAATGGATCCTCCGAAGCTTGAGCTTGTTGCAGCTTAGTGAGACGAATCTCGACTGCTTGGCGGTGTGCATCCAAGCCTTCTGCTTCGGCAATACGCATCACTGTCGGGCCCAGTGTTTGCAAACCGGTGTCGCTAAGCTCTTGCACCGTCATTCGCTTGGTAAAGTCGGCCAGCCCAAGGCTGCTGTAGGTGCGCGTATAACCATAAGTGGGGAGCACGTGATTGGTGCCAGAGGCGTAATCACCCACGGACTCGGGCGAGTATGCGCCCAAGAAAATCGAGCCAGCGTTATCCAACAGGGGCAACAAATCCCTTGGTTGTTGGGTTTGCACAATCAAGTGCTCCGGCCCATAACGGTTAGAAATAGATACGCATTGGGTGAGGGTATCGGCAATAATAATCACACTGCTGCCCAGCGCTTGCTTGGCAATCTCTGCACGACTGAGTGTGGTTAATTGCTGCTGCACCGCATCCGCCACTTTCTCTGCCATCTCTGGGGCAGGGGTCACCAGCACCACTTGCGAATCGGGGCCGTGCTCCGCTTGGCTGAGTAAATCGGCGGCAACAAAGTCTGGATCCGCGCCGGCATCGGCAATCACTAACACTTCCGAGGGGCCGGCAGGCATATCCATGGCCGCGCCATTGGCGGCAAGGCTCACTTGACGTTTGGCCTCGGTGACATAGGCATTACCCGGGCCAAAGATCTTATCCACCTTGGTCACGCTTTGAGTGCCAAAGGCCATCGCCGCCACCGCCTGTGCGCCGCCCAGGGTATAAATTTCATCAATCTCACACAGTTTGGCACAGTATAAAATTTCGTCGGCCACTGGTGGTGGCGTGCACAGTACCACTTTGCGGCAGCCAGCAATTTGTGCGGGTACGCCCAACATCAAGACAGTAGAAGGCAAGGGCGCGCTGCCGCCGGGAATATACAGCCCCACGCGGTTAATCGGGCGGGTAATGGATTCGCACACCACCCCTGGCATGGTTTCGACTTTCAACGGCTGCGCTTTTTGCGCACGGTGAAAGGTGCTGATGTTATCGTAGGCTTGGCGTAGGGATAGCTTGATATCTTCTCCCAAGCGCGCTTCAGCCTCGGCCAAGGTTGCTTTGTCGAGTTTGATGCTATCCAGTTCGACCCCATCAAATTTTTGGGTCAATGCCTTTAAGCTCTCATCTCCCCGCTCTCGGACATCGGCGATAATATCGGCGACGCTCGCTTGGGTTTGGGCGCCGGTTGTGATTGCAGGGCGGCGCATTAAGCCTTCTTTTTGTGACTCTCCGAGTGATTTCCAGACCACAGTACGCATGACTATTTACTCCATCATCTTTTCAATCGGCAGGACCAAAATTGAGCTCGCACCCAACTGCTTCAATTTTTCCATGGTTTCCCAGAACAGATTTTCGGTACTGACCAAGTGCACCGCGACACGGCTCTTTTCGTGGGCTAATGGCAAGATGGTGGGATCTTCCGCGCCGGGGAGTAGCTCGACCACTTGCTCTAAGGTTTCGCTGGGCGCGTGGAGCATGATGTATTTGGACTCTTTGGCTTGGATGACACCTTGCATGCGGGTGAGCAAGCGTTCAATCAATGCGGTTTTCTCTTCACTGAAGCTGCCTTCACGCTGGATCAATACCGCTTTTGAGCGGAATATGACTTCGGCTTCTTTCAAGCCATTGGCTTCTAAGGTGGCACCGGTTGAGACTAAGTCACAAATCGCATCGGCTAGTCCCGCACGCGGCGCGACTTCGACGGAGCCATTGAGCATACAGGTGCTAAAGTTTACCCCCTGTTTGTCCATATAGGCTTTGAGAATATTGGGGTAGGTGGTGGCAATCCGTTGGCTGGCCAGATCTTGTGGACCGTTATAGCTTTGGTCTTTATCGAGGGCGATAGAGAGACGGCAGCCGCCGAAATCGAGTCGGCGCAGCAGTTGATATTGGCTCGGCTCGCCCAGCTTGATGCGCTCAAGGCGTACTTCTTCTAATTCGTTTTCGCCAATCACCCCTAAATCAACCACGCCGTCCATGATAAGGCCTGGGATATCATCATCGCGCACCAGCAGCAGATCGATGGGCATGTTTTCGGCGTGAACCACTAAACGCTCACCGGTGTAATTGATTTTTACCCCGCAGCGTTTAAGCAGCTCTTGGCACTCCTTGGCGAGGCGGCCCTTTTTTTGGATGGCGATACGTAAGCGTTGTGTTTGCATGTGTGCTTCCTTGTCTAAAAATGAAAAGCTAAAAAAGAAAAAACCCTCGGAAGACGGTGCTCCCGAGGGTCTGAATCTGTTAGCTGGCTAATGACCGACGGAAGCGCTTTTTACTCGTCTTCCAGTCGAAACCATTCCTCCCGAAAGACTAGTCAGGATGATGGTGGTGATGCATTGTCATTAGCGATGAAGTCATTTTTTGATGTCCATTTACGTTGGTCAATCTCATTTCTTTTTTGACAATATCAAAGTCAGCTTAGATTGCAACTACAAACATGGAGATTTTTTCACCGCCTAGCATGACAAGCGGTGACGCCTAGACATAAACATCCAGCGAGCCATCATCTTTTTTTCGTGGCGCGCTCTCTTTTTCAGCCTGCGGCGACGCATGGTGATCCGATGGATCATCTAAGCGACGCTGCTTGCGCTCCTCAATATGGGCTTGCTTTCGAATTGCCCATACTTTGGTTGGCGGTGCATGTGGTGTGCGATACACGGGACTGAGATTGCCGAGCCAATTCATGATTCATCCTCCTCTGGTCTTACTATCAGTATCGACCAAGGAAAAGAATTCTTGATTGATTTTTAACCAGGCCTTCTCAGAGGAGGGTGAGGGTAGAGACTAACTGCAACACTTTTTAAACTTACGTCCGCTGCCACACGGGCAGGGATCGTTGCGCCCCGCTTTGACATGGCCGGGAAACACGCCATCGATATATCGCCACTGAAGCTGTCCATCGATCGTCTCTTTAACAAAACGAGAGCGCTCATGCAGAGATTGGGGCTGGCCGTGCGCGATAAAGTGGGCTTTAAAGGTGACAAAGCCAAGTTCACCTTGTTGCAACACCTCGCTATCTACGACCTCGAGCGACTGCCACTGGTGCTGGGTCATGGTGGTGATGTCATCACGAAACGATTCGGCGCCGCATTCACTGTGGTAGGTCTTAACAATAAAATCCACCAAGCCTTTGGGGTGTGCGCTGTAACGTGCACGCATCAATTGCTCCGGATGGATAGCATTGGCGGGGTTCTGATGAATCGGCGCGCAGCAATCTTGATAGGGTTTATTGCTGCAACAAGGGCATAAATCAGTTTGCATAACTATCTCTTAACCAGTCGCTGAACGGTTTAAAAATGGGTAAAGTCGCGGGTTTGCAAGTCACAATCTTGTTCATTGCACACCAACACAGAGCCGTGTTGATACCAATCGCCTAGCACAATACGTCGGTACGCGGTGCCGTGTTGGTGCCACTGGTGGATATGAGGGCGATGGGTGTGGCCGTGAATCATATGGCGTACATTGGCGTTATCCAACTGGCGCTGTACCTCTTTCGGCGTGACATCCATGATGGACGTTGACTTTTGTTGGTTGGCATTGGCACTGCCCGCGCGCATTTTGGCCGCAATCTTGCGGCGCCACGTCAGTGGTAGGCTCAGAAATAGTCGCTGCAACCAGCGCTGGTGGACTTTGCGTCGAAATGCCTGATAATCAACATCCTCGAGGCACAAGGTATCTCCGTGCAGGATCAGGGTGGGGGTGCCATATAAATCGATGCACTCAAGCTCGCTTAACAGGGTTACGCCGGTTTCTCTAGCAAAGCGTTGGCCAATTAAAAAATCACGATTGCCATGAATAAAGTACACTGGCACGCCTTGCTCAGTCACCGCGGAAAACGCCGCTTTAATCTGTCGATGAAACGGGCTGTTGTCGTCATCACCAATCCAAACCTCGAATAAATCCCCCAGAACATACAGGGCGTCGGCATTTATCGCCTCTTGCTTCATAAATCGTTCGAAGCAGTCAGTAATATCTTGCCGCGTCGGGCTTAAGTGTAAATCAGCGATGAAGAGGGTATGAGACATGCGTTGGTTTTATCATCAATAGAAAGCGGGTCGCGACGAAAAAGAAAGGGTAGCCTTGGCTACCCTTGCTCGATAGTGTCACTTCAGTCTTCAATAGTCACGCTATTGATCAACACTTCTTCGACCGGGACGTCCTGGTGAACATAACCCCAGTTACCGGTGGCAACACCTTTGATCTTGTTGACCACATCCATGCCTTCAACCACTTCGGCAAACACACAGTAGCCCCAGCCATCTGGCGTCTTAGCTTTGTGATCCAAGAACAGGTTGTCATTGACGTTGATAAAGAATTGCGAGCTTGCTGAGTGCGGCTCCATGGTGCGAGCCATCGACAAGCGCCCCGTCAAGTTGCTGAGGCCGTTATCAGCTTCGTTTTTAATTGGCGCACGGGTTGCTTTTTCTTCCATGCCAGAGGCCATGCCACCGCCTTGGACCATAAAGCCGTCAATCACGCGGTGGAACAGGGTTCCGTCGTAAAAGCCGTCACGGCAGTATTGTAAAAAGTTCTCGACCGTAGCCGGTGCTTCGTCTGCAAACATGCGAAGTTTGATGTCACCGAACGTGGTATGAAGAGTCACCATGATGTAATCCTGTCATTGGCTTGGCTAAAAAGGATCACAGATTTTAGCCGAAAGTACTCGCTGATCAAGCAAAGATCCCCTGGATGTGGAATTAATCATCATTCCTGAGTCGTCCTTATCTCAGGCGAGCTGGGGAAAAGCGATTAAGACACGGGCTCAACATGTGCGAGTAATTTTTTAAGCAACACGGCGAGTTCGGCTTGCTCATCGGCGGTGAGACCTGCCAATAGCTGGTGTAAATTGTCGGTATGATCCGTCACCGCTTTATCGATTAATCCCATACCCGCGTCTGTCAGTGAGACATAGACGCCACGGCGATCGTTGGGATCAGGGCTGCGAGACACCAAGCCTTTTTGCTCGAGGCGATCGATACGGTTGGTCATCGCGCCCGAAGTAAGCATCAAGGCATCGAGCAGCTGGTTGGGTGTTAATGTATAGGGCGAGCCTGCACGACGTAGGGAGGCCAACACATCAAACTCCCCAGGGTTGAGGTTATATTGGCCAAATACTTGTTGCAGTTTGGGATTGATATTGCCCAAAACCCGCGCGAGACGGCCCGTGATCGCCATCGGGCTGGGGTCGATATCTGGGCGCTCGTCGTGCCATTGGCGTAAGATGAGGTCAACTTTGTCCTCTTGTAGAGCGGAAGGGGTTGCGTTATCAGTCATGATTCTGCCACATCGGTTAGTCTCAATAAGATCGGTGAGTGCCAATCAGTCAATGGGCCAGTTTGCCCAATAAATACTTATCGATAAAGATTCTTTATTGAAAAATAAATGAATAGGCYTAAAAAGCTCAAGCGATAATCTCGGTTTTAGTAGTAACTTGTGAGCCCAGTCTTAATGTTTCACAGGCCTTGGCCGGCGTGAGAGGCTTGCGTCATGCCAGTAGAAAAGGTGTAATAGCTGCTTCACCTTACTCATTGTCACTATTGTAACGAGTCATCAAATTATTATGTCGACGCAAACCCCCCCGTTAAAGATCTACAACTCACTGACGCGAGATAAAGCTGTCTTTCAACCCATCACGCCGGGAAAAATTGGCATGTATGTGTGTGGGGTGACGATTTACGATCTCTGTCATATTGGTCACGGGCGTACTTTTGTTTCGTTTGACATGATTGCGCGCTACTTGCGCTACTTGGGCTTTGATTTGACCTTTGTCCGTAATATCACGGATATCGATGACAAAATCATTAAGCGTGCGGCGGAAAATGGCGAGAGCTGTGACGCATTGACCGAGCGCTTGATCGGTGAAATGTACCAAGACTTTGATGCTTTAAACATGGCGCGTCCTGATATCGAGCCACGTGCGACGGACTACATCGATGAAATCATCGCACTGGTAGAAAAGCTGATTGAGCGTGGCTTCGCCTATGTCGCAGATAATGGCGACGTGATGTTTGAAGTGGCCAAGTTTGATGCTTACGGCAAGCTGTCAAAGCAAGACCTCGATCAGCTACAAGCGGGCGCCCGTGTGGATGTTGAAACAGCCAAGCGCAGTCCTCTCGATTTTGTGGTGTGGAAAATGTCCAAACCTGGCGAGCCGACATGGGAATCCCCGTGGGGGCCAGGCCGTCCAGGTTGGCACATTGAGTGCTCGGCAATGAACTCTGCGATCTTGGGCGAACATTTTGATATTCATGGTGGCGGCTCTGATTTGCAGTTCCCGCACCATGAGAATGAAATTGCCCAATCTTGCTGCGCCCATGACACCCCATATGTCAACACCTGGATGCACAGCGGCATGGTGATGGTTGATCGTGAAAAGATGTCCAAATCCTTGGGGAATTTTTTCACCATCCGTGATGTATTGGCACATTATGATGCCGAAACCGTGCGTTATTTCTTGCTGTCCGGTCACTATCGCAGCCAGTTGAACTACAGCGATGAAAACCTCAATCAAGCCCGTTCAGCACTTGAGCGTCTGTACACCTCGCTTCGCGGTTTAGACACTCAGGCCGAACCTGCCGGTGGCGATGAATACGTGGCACGCTTTGAAGCGGCGATGAACGATGACTTCAATACCCCAGAGGCCTATTCGGTGCTATTCGATATGGCTCGAGAGGTTAATCGACTGCGCGGCGATGATCAGGCGGCGGCATCCGCGCTGGGCGCGCAAATGCGCAAGTTAGCGTCGATTCTTGGTTTGCTCGAGCAAGATGCCGATAGCTTCTTGCAAGGCGATGCAGGGGCTGATGATGAAGTGGCTGAAATCGAGGCGCTCATTCAAAAACGGAACGATGCCCGTAAAGCCAAAGACTTTGCCAGCGCCGATGCCGCGCGTGATGCGCTCACCGCGATGGGTATTGTGCTGGAAGACGGCCCACAAGGCACCACTTGGCGTCGTAAGTAAGCGACTGTTATTTGCCATTGAGCCACTAAAAACGGAGCCGACCTGCTCCGTTTTTTTATTATCGGTATCTCGTGCTTTTACTCGCAGCGACTGCCGTACCAATCAACGTGAAGCCAGTGTTACAGCCCAGGTGTGACCACGCGTTTATCGGCTTCCGGCAGCTCACTGCCACAATGCTTACAAAATGAGGCGTCGGACTCATGGCCGCTTTTTGAGCAGTTAGGGCATTTTACCAAGTTGCGATGCAGTGACATCTGCTGACCGATTTCGGCGGTGATGATCCCTGTAGGCACGGCAATAATCGAATAGCCCATCAACATGGTGAAAGACGCGAGTGCCTTGCCAATATCGGTTTGCGGCACAATATCGCCATAGCCGACGGTGGTGAGGGTGACGATCGCCCAATAGATGGCATAGGGAATACTGGTAAAGCCATTCTCTGGCCCTTCAATCACGTACATGAGTGCGCCGAAGACGGTGACCAGGATCGCCACGGAGAAGAAGAAAATCATCACCTTGCGCGATGACAGCATCATCGATCGTAACAAGATATTAGAGTCTTCCAAAAAGCGCATCAGCCTCAAAACACGGAAAATGCGCAATACCCGCAACAGGCGTACCACCATCAGGTAAGTGGTGCCTGGGACAAAAATCGCGATATAGGTGGGCAGAATCGCCAGTAAATCCACCACGCCGTAAAAGCTTCGCGCATAAGCAGACGGGCGCGGAGAGCAATAAAGGCGCAGTAAATACTCGATGGTAAAGATGCCGGTAAAGCCCCATTCAATCCAATAGAGCCATTGCGACCATTGAGCGTGAAAGCTAGCGATGGATTCCAGCATCAACACCACCATTGAGGCCAAGATCATCACAATCAGCACCAAATCAAATGCCTTCCCGTGCTTCGTCTCGGTGCCAAAGATGGTGGTGTAGAGATAATGTTGAAGACGGCTTTGTGACTTATTCATTCGCTTACCTTGCTATAAACCTTCCATGATTGAGCCGCAAAAAACCGGCACGGCAACTGCCTCCGTGCCGGCTTGCTAGTACTACGCGCTGCACGGGATGACCGCGCGTTTAGTTGAGGCCAGGAAACAGAGCGCGCATGCCAGAGGCGATAAACTCGATGCCTAATGAGCCCAGAATAAGACCCATGATCCGCGTAATAACGTTGATACCCGTTTGGCCTAAAAATTTCACTACTGCAGGGCCGACTTTAAATAATCCCCAGATTCCTGCAGAGAACAGCACGAGGGTGGTGATTAATGTAATCGTACTCCAGGTATCGGGGTATTGAGAGCCATACACAATGGTTGAGCTGATCGCACCTGGCCCGGCGAGCAGCGGCATTGCCAGCGGCACGACGCCCACTTGTTCACGGCTAATGGTTTCGGATTGCTCCTGCTTGTTTTGCTTACCCTCACCCAACTTACCGTTCATCATGGTAAAAGCGATACTGAGCAGCAACATGCCACCGGCCACCCGGAATGAGTCGAGGGAGATACTAAACAAATCCAGCAACATCTGACCGGCAAGCAGAGAAACAATCAATATGATCGCCACCGCGATGGCTGCGGTGTATGCCGTGCGGTTTCGTTCTTGTTTATCAAGATGTACGGTGAGGGTGACAAAAACGGGCATGATACCGATAGGGTTAACAGCGGCAAAAAGCCCGACAAAAAACTGCACAAAAATCATGGTGTCGAAAGCGGCCATGGTGACTCTCGTAATGCTGTGAGGAAGTCCAGTTTCTCTCGGGTTTAATCAATGGCGCCAGTATAGCGATATCAGTTTAAAAACCAACCACTCAGCCATGTATTTTCTGCATGCAATGATTGCACGTTTTGAACCAACTTAAGATGGCTCACTCAAACGATTTGTCGTCATGCAACTTTCGCACGGCAAACTATACTGAGGGTCGGTGTCGTGGGTATAAACAACCGTCTTCAGGCGTTTTGTTGAAATTTACATACAGTATCGACATATAGACTTGTCTCATTATGTAAAAAATATGTTACTGTGATGAAAATTTTAGACACATACATTCTGTGCTACAAAAATATTAAACCCAGTAACTGTGGGGGTTAAGCGTAAAATTTATTGTGGTTGATTTGATAACAACTGATCGAGATCAAGTTACTCATGCTGTGAAAACTTATACTCAGTTTTGAAAGTTATTTACTAAATGCCACGCACCGAATGGCAACACTAACCAAAGATAAACATGGCTTAGTAAGCAAAGACGCGGCGTTAAGCAATTACTAAATGATTTTCAAATATGAACCAGGAGACGACTATGCCTGTCACTAATATTGCTGAACTCAACGCGATGGTTGAGCGTGTCAAAAAGGCACAACAAGAATTTGCGACCTATTCACAGGAGCAAGTAGATAAGATCTTCCGTGCCGCATCTCTGGCTGCAAACAACGCGCGTATCCCACTGGCGAAACAAGCGGTTGAAGAGTCAGGCATGGGTATCCTCGAAGACAAGGTTATCAAAAACCACTTCGCCTCTGAGTTCATCTACAACAAATACAAAGACGACAAAACCTGCGGGATTCTCGAAGAGAATGACGAATTCGGCACCATAACTATCGCCGAGCCCGTTGGCCTTATCTGCGGTATCGTGCCAACCACTAACCCAACCTCTACTGCGATCTTCAAATCACTGATCTCATTGAAAACGCGTAACGGCATCATCTTCTCGCCACACCCACGTGCGAAAAACTCGACCAATGATGCTGCGAAGCTGGTTCTTGATGCAGCCGTGGCTGCGGGCGCGCCTAAAGACATCATCGGCTGGATTGACCAACCATCAGTTGAGCTTTCTAACGCACTGATGAAGCACGACGACATTAACCTGATCCTGGCGACCGGTGGCCCAGGCATGGTGAAAGCGGCATACTCATCAGGTAAACCTGCGATTGGCGTGGGTGCGGGTAACGTGCCTGTGGTTATCGATGAAACCGCGGACATTAAACGTGCTGTCGCGTCTGTACTGATGTCAAAAACCTTCGATAACGGCGTGGTGTGTGCGTCAGAGCAAGCGGTTATCGTGATGGACGAAGTGTACGATGAAGTGAAAGAACGCTTTGCGTCGCACAAAGGCCACGTATTGAGCAAAGCAGACGCCGATAAAGTGCGTAAGGTACTACTTATCAACGGTAACCTTAACGCGGATATCGTGGGTCAACCTGCCACTAAGATTGCCGACATGGCCGGTGTAAGCGTGCCATCAGACACGAAAATCTTGATTGGTGAAGGTCTGGAAATCAGCATCGAAGAAGAGTTTGCTCACGAGAAACTGTCTCCAACCTTGGGTATGTTCCGTGCCAAGAGCTTCGAGCACGCGGTCGACATGGCTTGCAAAATGGTGGAAATGGGTGGTATCGGCCACACCTCAGGCCTATACACCAACCAAGACGTTAACCAAGACCGCATCAAGTACTTCGGTGACCGCCTGAAAACGGCTCGTATCCTGGTCAATATTCCAACCACGCACGGTGGTATCGGTGACTTGTATAACTTCAACGTTGCACCGTCACTGACATTGGGCTGTGGCTCATGGGGTGGTAACTCAATTTCTGAGAACGTTGGGCCTAAACACCTGATGAACAAGAAAACCGTAGCGAAGCGAGCTGAGAATATGCTGTGGCACAAACTACCAAAATCTATCTACTTCCGTCGCGGCAGCTTGCCAATCGCACTGAGTGACCTAGAAGACAAGAAACGCGCGATGATCGTGACTGACCGCTTCCTGTTTAACAACGGTTATTCAGAGCAAATCGAGTCAATGCTTAAAGCGCAAGGCATGGACGTGAGTACTTTCTTCGAAGTAGAAGCGGATCCAACCTTAAGCGTGGTGCGCAAAGGTGCGGAAGCAATGAAGAGCTTCCAGCCAGACGTGATTATTGCCCTAGGTGGTGGTTCACCGATGGACGCGGCGAAAATCATGTGGGTTATGTATGAGCACCCACAGACAGCTTTTGAAGAGCTAGCGATGCGCTTTATGGATATCCGTAAACGTATCTACAAATTCCCGAAAATGGGTAAAAAAGCCGAGCTGGTTTGTGTGACAACCACATCAGGCACCGGTTCAGAAGTGACTCCGTTTGCGGTAGTAACGGACGATGAAACTGGGGCGAAATACCCACTGGCCGACTACGAGCTGACACCACAAATGGCGATTGTTGATGCCAACCTGGTGATGAACATGCCGAAGTCACTGACAGCCTTTGGTGGTTACGATGCGATTACCCACGCACTGGAAGCCTATGTGTCTATCCTTTCTAACGAATATTCAGAAGGGCAAGCACTGCAAGCGCTGAAACTGCTGAAAGACTATCTGCCAGCAAGCTATGCGCACGGCGCAAACGACCCAATTGCACGTGAGAAAGTGCACAATGGTGCCACCATTGCCGGTGTCGCATTTGCTAACGCCTTCTTGGGTGTGTGTCACTCAATGGCGCACAAAATCGGTGCTGAGTTCCACTTGCCACACGGTTTGGCGAACGCGCTGCTGATTTCCAACGTGGTACGTTTCAACGCCAATGACAACCCAACCAAGCAAACGGCATTCTCGCAGTACGACCGTCCACAAGCACGTCGTCGTTATGCAGAAATCGCTGACCATCTTGGCCTGGCACAAGACGGCGACCGTACCGCACAGAAAATCGAGCGCCTGCTAGCATGGCTTGAAGAAATGAAGCTGAAATTGGATATCCCAGTCTCAATTCAGGCAGCCGGTGTACCAGAAGCGGACTTTATGGCCAAACTGGATGAGCTAGCGGAAGAAGCGTTTGATGACCAATGTACAGGCGCTAACCCACGCTACCCACTCATCAAAGAGCTGAAAGAAGTGTTGGTTGCGTCATACTACGGTAAGCCTTACGTGGAAGGTGAAACCTTCGAAGGCACCACGGTTATCAAGAAAAAAGATGACCAGCCAGCCGCCGCGCCGACTAAAGCCGCGAAAGCAGCAAAAAAAGACGAAAAAGCAGACGCCTAATTTAACCTAGGTAACCGCTTAACGACAAAGACCCGCTTCGGCGGGTCTTTTTGTATTTGAGAGAGCGATCTTCTACCCACTTGCCTCTAACAACCGGCCGTTAAAAGAATCGTTGGAGACGATGTACTCGGCATTGCGGATAAACTCATCATCGACACCGCGACTCGGCTGGCTTCGGTGACGCGGGACAATACCGCCGACACGAATTTTCAGCGCGGAAAGCTCTTTGGCCCACCGCTGGGTCAAACCGCCAATCATGGCGTTGGCAACCGTATCGGGCGTGAGATGAGTGCCCGCGACATTAATGATCACGCCTGGCCGACCGCGTTGCTGCATGCATTCTGCTGCACGTTGGACGACCAAAAAGTATTGTGACGTGGTATCACTGAGTGTTTTGGGTGTGTCCCATTGATTGTCACTGTCAAAAAGCTTAGGCAGGATATCCCCTTGCCAATGATTAATGAGCACATCAATGCCACCAAAAAGCCGAGTAACTTGGCTGAACGCATCGTGAATAGAGTCAGGCTCATGGTCAGCTAAACAAATAGGCTGAACGCGCCCCGGATAGTTGCGGCATTGATCGGCACTTAAGCGCAGCGCTGGCCACTCGGTATCGAGCAGCACCACGTTGGCGCCAAGCGAGCAAAAATGCTCAGCCATGGCGCGTCCAGACGGTGAACCACCTGCGGTAATGACGACCACTGCGCTATCGATCTTCATGAGAGTTTCCTCATAATTATCAGTCTATTAAAACAACCTGATGCATTTATTTACCCAAGCAAGTCACGAGAAAGTGACAGCTTAATCACACCTTATTCAAGCATGGGAGTGTAATACTGGACCATAAATACGAGGACTGCGAAAAAAAGACTAAAAACGTCAGGTGGAATGGCAAAAAGAATATCGGGAATCTATAGAGGATCACAATTTGATAAAGGATCCACCAATGTCATCAAGATCGACTTGCGATCTGACGCATTATGCGCTCACGCGCATTTTATCAAAGCAATGTGAGGTGGTGAGCTTTTCATACAAAGTGGCGGGGTTATACGCAGGGCGCTTGGGCTCGGTATCGGTCAAGTGACGACGTTCGTGGCCAGATAAATTATGATAGACCGCTTCGTCAAAACCGTGTGTACCTTGAGGGGGATAATGCATGGCCGCGGGGGCAAGCTGAAAGCGCAGGTTGGCGCTGGCAATGCCGCCTCGATGAAAGGCATCGGCTTGCGCACTGGCGCGTTGATAGTCTTCTTCATTACTGGCTGCAAGAGGTTGTGGGTCGGGCAGTTGGAACTGCTGACGGAGCATCTGATCATTGCTGACGGGCGCATCAATCGGCGTCAGCGGGGTCGACTCGTTGGCATCACCAGATAATAGCGCCATCATCAGCGCAAAGTCGGAACGACGCCCTTGTACCACCGCATGGTTTAGGTTGTCCCCAAACTGAACGTCGCTAATCAGCTGCGCTTTGTCGATGGTATGGATAGTCACTGTGGTTACCCTAGTTATGACGTGGTCGATACGGTAATAACTAGGCTATCGGCAGCAGACGAGAAACTTTAACGCTTTTCTTTGGTTTGGCTTAAATATCTTTGGCTGGTGACCACGTCTCCTGTAACGTCGAGTGAGCGCTGTACCAACTCATCCTGCCTCCGCAAGCCTGGGTTGCAAGGGTTGCGTACTCTGACCAGCAAAATGTTGCATTGAAAACGCCACTCGGTCTTCCGGTAGAGGCGGATAGCGACAAGGCGGCAGAGATTCAATCAGAGCAAGGCGCGGAAGCAGGCCACATCCATTCGCAATTTGAATGGCGAGGCCTGGTCGTGCATTGAGCTCCAATACCATCGGACCTTTTTCTTTGTCCAGCACCATGTCGGTGCCCATGTAACCCAAGTCCGTCATTTCCCATGCACTGGCGGCGAGGGTAAGAAGCTGCTGCCAGTGAGGCACTTGCAGGGTATAGAGATCTTGATGGGTATCTGGATGATGCGTGATAGGGCGATTAAACTGCACCGCTTTTAGTGCTTTGCCCGTCGCCATATCTAAGCCGACGCCAACGGCACCTTGGTGTAAGTTAGCTTTGCCATCAGACGCCGAGGTCGATAGACGCATCATTGCCATCACTGGGTAGCCTTGAAAAACAATCACGCGGATATCGGGCACGCCCTCATAGCTAAATCCTTGAAAGCTATCATCAAACGCAATTAAATTTTCGACCACGGCGACATCGGCTTTGCCTCCCAGCGAGAAAAGGCCTGCCAAGGTATTGGTGATATGGCGCTCCACATCATTATGGCTGACCGCTTTCCCCGAGGCTTTGGTATAGACTCCTTGGTGGTTTTTTGTCACCACTAAAATACCTTTTCCGCCAGAGCCCTGTGCAGGCTTAATCACAAAGCCGGGCCAATTGGCGACCATGGCGTGGATGCGTTTGACATCCGCTTGGCTGTCAATCACCCCAATCAGTTCAGGCACCGTGGCCCCCGCTTGTTGGGCGATGAGTTTGGTTTGTAGCTTGTCATCAACCAATGGATACAAACGCCTGTCATTGTAGCGACCAATATAGCGAATGTTGCGCTGGTTCATGCCCATGATCCCTGCGTGGTTAAGGCGAAACGGAGAGGCTAACTTATCGAGGAGTTTGCGCATCATCGCCTCCTGAGGTGGTAGCTAATCCAAGTGGCTTATTACTCGGCTCCGCTAAGGGGCGGAAGCGCTTGAGTTCAGACAAGCGATAGCCCGTGTAATTACCCAGTAGCAAGATAAGTGCAAGGATAACCAGCTGCAGGCCAATAAAGTTAAAGGTGAGATGGCGAATCAAATCATTGGTCATCGCTAAATATACCAGTACGGCAGTGAGCAGTGAGCCGCCACCTTGAATCACCACTTCTTTGGCGCCTTCTTCTTCCCACAAAATCGACATCCGTTCAATCGTCCATGACAGAATGATCATCGGGAAGAAGGTAATGGTGAGCCCCTCCATTAAACCAATATGGAAGGCAATCACGCTAAAGACGGAAATAATCAGGATCACGGTAATAATCACTGCCGATATTCGTGCTACCAAGAGTAAATTGAGCCGCGATAAGTAGCTTCTGATCACCAGCCCCGTGCCCACAATCAACACAAAGCCCACGATACCGGTGATGAGCTGGGTTTGGACAAAGGCGACGGCAATGAGCACTGGCATAAAAGTACCAGAGGTTTTGAGCCCCACAATCACCCGCAAGAACACCACAATGAGCGCACCGATTGGGATCAGCATGATGGTTTTGAACATCGCCTGCTCTTCAATGGGCAAACTATGGATGGAGAAGTTGAGCAAGTCGTCGGCCGACACCTTGGCCGAGGTGGCCTGCTGCGGACTGATGTCTTGCGAAATAATGGAGAAGTGCACCTGGCTGTGCTCACCGCCTATCACTTCTAGCAGCGGCCCGCCATGCTGGTTCCATAACAGCGTGTTATCGTGATGGCCATTTTGTCCGCTAACTAAATCAAACAAGTGCCAGCGACTGTCTTGCCACACTTGCAACATGGGGGAAATGCTTTGGCGGCGCCGGCCATCTTCAAGCTCTAAACCGCCCACCACGCGCGCATGAATGCCTTCAAGAGCCAAGGTTTTGCGCAGCGCATCGGGTTTATCAAGCGTGTTGAGTAGCAGCGCCGCGTTTTGGCTATCAGGACTATTTAGCTGTTTGATGAGCTCACGGGTCAGGGTGATGTTATCGGCAGAGCGGGCACGAGCACGGTCAAGCAGCGCGAGTGCGGCGTTTTTCGCAGCATTATCCATGACAGGCGTGGCGACCACGTCATCCTCGGGCGGGGTCATGGTGTAGCGCGCGCTGTCATCAACCAGCATCTGGTTCTTAAAATAAAGCGTTTGCTCACCACTCGCTTGTCGAGCCGACCACTGTGCTTGGCGGCCATGCTCGGTATCTAGCAAGGAAAAACCGTACCCGGCCGATGAGGTGCTTTCATCAATCAGGGTCAAACCCGGCTGGCTGTCTGGCGCCGCCAAACTGATTTTGACCGGCCCGTCGTTGGCATCGAAATTGATTCTCGCCTCGATTTGCCACACTTGACGCGTTTCGTCAGCCAGCCATGGCACGCCATAGACAAAATGACGGTACGCGCTGAGTGCAATACCTGCGACAACTAAAAAGCCAATTAAAAAATAAAAAGGAACCCGTGAAACCATATCGATTACCTACTTGTTTTGGGGGGTGTCATCGCCTGGTTCCGATGGCGTGTCCGGCTGATATTGCGGATGAATATGGACTTGGCTGACATCAACCACCGCCAAGTCTTTAAAAAATTCGCGGCCGAGCAGCACTGGGTATTCCATGTTGGTGCGATCGGCGAGGGTGAATTCGGTTTTTTCATGGATGTTACCGACACGAATCCAGGCTTCGACCACTGGGCGGCGCTCAGTGCTATCGCTAGACGATTGACGGATACGCACCCAGCGCTTCACCGGCATTTCCATGATCACTGGCTGATCGCTGTTTTCACTATGATTGACGTTGAACTTGACCCAGGTATCGCCGTCACGCTCAAACTCTTGGATATCCACCGCGTTGAGTGAAGACGTTTCGGCACCGGTATCCACACGGGATTGGAAGGTGTTTTCGACCGCATCAAACCAGACAAATTCGCGTCCACCGAGAATAATCTTGCCGTCGTTAACCGGCACCCGCACCACCTTTTCTTTCACTTTGACGTCAGCGGTGTCGGTCGCCACATTGGCGTAAAGCTTGGCTTGGGTACGCTGAATCACGGTCAGTTGGCTTTCGAGCGCACTCACTTTGTCGGCCAACTGATTTAACGCTGTGCCATGTTGAGCGAATGTCTCGGTGAAAGTTTGTTGTTGCTGCTGGTGTTGGGCAGCCAGGTTATCAAATTTACTGAGCGTTTCCTGGTGTTGGTGCTGCGAGGTTAATGTGCAGCCGGACACCGTAAGTAAAAGCGCACTGATCAGTGAGCAACGAAATAGCATCTAAATCTCCACAGCGTAAGAAGGGTTGCGGCTAGCCATGTCACAGGCAGTAAAGCGCTGATCGCGACGGCGAGGGCAAATTCTAAAGGATGCGACAAAGATGGGTAGGGGGATTCTGTCAAATGTTAGTCAGAATTGACTAAACGCTGATTTAATCGACGGTAATAAAGCAAAGTCGTTAGCAAACAAGCACTCAGGCGGTGAAATAAAACACAGCCGTCAATACATGCGTCGCGATTGCGAGCGTGGTGTCAGCGTCAGGTGTGAGGTCGGTAAGCGGCGTTCACCGCCATGTTCACCCTTATCACCGCCCAGTGAGGCGGCGAGTAAGGGCGGTGGTATGGGGGAGCGGTGTCCGGGCTGTTGTTTAATCCGGGTTGCGAGCCACTAAGATCGCGCGTTTGGGGGCCGGATACCCTTCGATGGTTTGCGCCGGATCATCTGGGTTGAGGTACTCAGGCAGCGAGTTATGGGTCATCCACTCGGTACTGCGCTGCTCATCCGTGGTGGTGATGCACTCGTCGACAATACGCACATCGACAAACCCGACTTTCTCCAGCCACACTTTTAACGCACGGGCAGACGGGAAAAAGTAGACGTTACGCATTTGAGCATAACGACCGGCAGGCACCAATACCGCGTTTTCATCGCCATCGATAACCAAGGTTTCCAGCACCAGCTCGCCATCTTTACGCAATTGATCTTTGAGTTGCATCAGATGATCGAGAGGGGAGCGGCGGTGATACAACACACCCATACTGAACACGGTGTCGAACGCGCGTAGCGCAGGCAGTTTTTCAATCCCTAAAGGCAGCAGGTGCGCACGCTGATCGTTACCCATCAAGCGACGAATGGCGTCGAATTGCATCAAAAAGAGCTCGGAGGGGTCGATGCCCACTGTCAGTGCGGCCTCTTCACCCAACATGCGCCACATGTGGTAGCCATTGCCGCAACCGACATCAAGCACATACCGCCCTTTTAGCGGCGAGATATGCGGGAGTACGCGATCCCATTTCCAATCTGAGCGCCACTCTGTATCAATATCAATGCCGTGTACCTGGTACGGGCCTTTGCGCCAAGGGTGCAAGGTACGCAATAAGTTTTCTAATTTTTTGCGCTCGCCATTAGGTAAGCTACTGTCATCACCAATACGCACTGCGTCTTTCAGCTCAACCGTCTCGGGCGCGGTGGTTGGTATCTTGTTGAGCACTTTTATCCACTTGGGCATATCGCCATGCGGCTGGTTTTGCCACTCGGCTAATTGTGCTGGCAACACCTCGAGCCAATGGCTTAGACGGTTTTTGGCGATCAGCTGATAAAAATCGGAAAAATCAAACATCAGATTACTCGTACTGTCAGGCTCGTCTTACTTAATCGCGAGCATCGAACCAAAGTTAAAACACTGGAACCACATGGCGACGCTGCTAAAGCCAATGGCATGGAGCCGCGCTTGGTGGGTGGCAATACTGTCCGGGCGCATGACATTCTCCAGTGCACTGCGCTTTTGGCTGATCTCAAGCTCGCTATAGCCATTGGCACGCTTGAAATCGTGGTGTAAATCGATCAGCAATTCATTGGCGGTTTCGTCTTCAAAGCGGTACTTTTCGGACAGAATCAGGATCCCACCTGGCTTCAAGCCTTGATAAATGCGAGTGAGTAGGGCTTGGCGATCGTCAGGGCTTAAAAATTGTAGGGTAAAATTGAGCACCACCATCGAGGCATTGGTTATCTCGACATCGCGAATATCGGCTTCGCGAACCTCAACATCGGCGGCGCCGCGATACGCGTTAACATGCAAGCGACAACGCTCAACCATGGCTTGTGAGTTATCCACCGCGATGATTTTGCAGCTGTCATGAGGAATATGGCGACGCATCGATAAAGTGGCAGCACCCAGCGAACAGCCAAGATCGTAAATATGACTATCAGGCGCAGCAAAACGCTTGGCCAGCATGCCGATGGCCGAAATAATATTGCTGTAACCCGGTACCGAGCGCTGGATCATATCCGGGAACACCTCAGCGACATTTTCATCGAAGGTGAAATCGCCCATTTTTTCGATAGGCGCTGCGAAAATTTTATCCTGATTAGCCATGTAAGCCCCTACAAATCAGCCAAGCTGGCAGGCTTTCGTGCGTTTTGCACCCAAAGCTTGCCACAAAAGCGGCGTATTGTAGTGAATTTTTCTGCGTCTGTCTGCACGGTGAGAACGCGTGCTAGCGGCGAGATTAAAACAACGCGCCCTGTTGACTTTGTGCGGCGCGCGTGACGGAAGCCAGTGGCGTTGATAAATCAAGACGTTGATATAACTGGGCGGCCAACGCAGGGGCCTGATCGTTATCTGAGGTATGAATCATTAAATAGGGCGTTTTGCCCGCGGCTATCCATTGAGATAAGCGTGAGATCCAAGGGTCAAAAAACGCGGTGTTTTCGGGCAAATCAGGATGGCCAATAAAACGCACCATGGGCGCTGCGCTGGTGGCGATGGCATGCACGGGCACCCGGGGCTTTTTCTTTTGCGCATCAATAATGGCAGGGGTGTCGGGTTTGGCCGCAAATACCGGGCGACTGTCCATAATTACACGGTTGGCGTTATGATCGATCAACAGTCGGTTGAGCGCTTTTTCTGCGTCGCCTTTGGCAAAAAAGGCCGGGTGACGCACTTCGACACCGATGGCCAAATCGCGCGGCAGCGTTGTAAGAAACGCGTCTAAGCTGGGCAACCCGTCTGGACCAAAGCGCGCTGGCAGTTGAATCGTCCACTGGCCAATATGGTCATGGAGCGGGGCCATCAGCTTAATAAAGTCCGCGGTTAAGTCTTGCGCATGACGCAGCTGGCATTGATGGGTAATGGTTTTCGGCAGCTTAAAGGTAAATTGAAAACCGTCTGGAATGGCGGCCGCCCAATTATTCACCGTTTGCGGCGAGGGGGAGGCGTAAAAGGTCGTGTTGCCCTCGACGGTATTAAACACCTCGGCATAACGGGCTAAGCGCTCGCCCGACTTGGTGCCTGGCGGATAAAAGTGATGCTGCCAACTGGGATGAGACCATTGCGTCAGCCCCAACCGCAGGGGTGGAGAGGGGAGTTGGTGTAATAAGGAGGTCATGCCCGTGCTGATGCGTTGCGAACCAATAAAGTAATAGCCTAAAAGGATTTGGATAAAAAAACTATCGGTTTTAAGTGCGATCGCTTTACCAAGAGCGGGGCTTTTCCTTTATAATGGCAGGTCTTTGACAGTAACGGCACTCATGGGGGCGTACCGTCAGGTACGACAGACGCTGTTACCCGAATTCCCCTCAGTATTTGGCAGGCTTGTGCCCCAGGGGGCAAGCGGAATCATCAGAACAGATCAGGAATAATCTATGCGCACCCAATATTGTGGTCACCTGAATAAAGCCCACGTCGGGCAAGAAGTAAGTCTTTGTGGTTGGGTTAACCGCCGCCGTGATTTGGGCGGCTTGATTTTTATCGACATGCGCGACCGTGAGGGTCTGGTGCAAGTTGTGATTGACCCTGATATGGGTGATGTTTACGAGCAAGCAAACAAATTGCGTAACGAATTTTGCCTGACCATCCGTGGTGAAGTGCGTGCGCGTCCAGAGAGCCAGATCAACAGTGATATGGCCACAGGCGAAGTCGAAGTGGTGGCGAAAGGGTTGGAGATCATCAACCGAAGTGCGCCGATGCCGATTGACTTTAACCAGTTTATTTCCGAAGAGCAGCGCCTGAAGTATCGCTACCTTGACTTGCGCCGCCCTGAAATGAGCGATCGAATTAAACTGCGTGCTAAAGCCACCAGCTTTGTCCGTCGTTTTCTTGATGACAATGACTTTTTAGACATCGAAACCCCGGTACTCACCAAAGCGACCCCAGAAGGCGCACGTGACTACTTGGTGCCCAGCCGTGTCCACAAAGGTAATTTTTATGCGTTGCCGCAATCACCACAGCTGTTTAAACAGTTGCTGATGATGTCCGGGTTTGATCGCTATTACCAAATCGTGAAGTGCTTCCGTGATGAAGACTTGCGCGCCGATCGCCAGCCAGAATTTACACAGATTGATATCGAAACCTCATTCATGAGCGCCGACCAAGTGCGCGAGGTGACCGAGCAATTGATCCGTGAAATGTGGCAATCGCTGCTCAATGTGGACTTGGGCGCGTTCCCCACCATGAAGTATGAAGAAGCGATGCGCCGTTTTGGCTCCGATAAGCCAGATTTGCGTAACCCGCTCGAAATCGTCGATGTAGCAGACATCGTCAAAGGCGTAGAGTTTAAAGTGTTCTCTGGCCCGGCAAACGATGAGAAAGGCCGCGTGGCTGTGATTCGTGTGCCAGGCGGTGCCAGCTTGTCGCGCAAGCAGATTGATGAATATACCAACTTTGTTGGCATCTACGGCGCCAAAGGCTTGGCGTGGATGAAAGTCAACGACCGCGACGCCGGTTTTGATGGCATTCAATCGCCGGTGGCCAAGTTCCTCAATGCGGAAGTGGTAGAAAGCATTCTGTCACGCACTGAGGCGCAAACCGGTGACATTATCCTATTCGGCGCAGACAAAAAGTCGGTCGTGACGGAAGCGCTGGGCGCATTGCGTGTGAAGCTAGGCCTAGATCTTGAGCTTACCGACACCCAAGCATGGGCACCATTGTGGGTGGTTGACTTCCCAATGTTTGAGGAAGACGACGAGGGTAACTTGCATGCGATGCACCACCCGTTCACTGCGCCGACCGACGTGACACCTGAAGAGCTGGTGGCAAACCCGGCGGCGGCGAACTCTAACGCGTATGACATGGTGATAAATGGTTACGAAGTGGGCGGTGGCTCGGTACGTATCCATAACCCAGAAATGCAAGCCGCGGTGTTTGAAACATTGGGCATTGATGAGCAAGAGCAGCGCAAGAAATTTGGCTTCTTGCTGGATGCATTGAAATACGGTACCCCACCACACGCAGGTCTGGCGTTTGGTATGGATCGCCTGGTGATGTTGCTATCCGGCACCGAGAACATTCGTGACGTGATTGCCTTCCCGAAAACCACCGCAGCAGCATGCTTGATGACTGACGCGCCAAGCCTTGCTAATGACGCGGCGCTTGAAGAACTGGCGCTGAGCATTACCGCAGCGGCAGAGCAAAACGAACACAGCGAATAGATTCGCCTGATGACGGGCAAGCAGCCTTGCCCGTCTTATCCTTGCGACTGATAGCTGCCGTCACCAGGCGGTCGTATCAAGGCGCAAGGTCAATGTCTCAACGCGCCTCAGACTGAAAAGCCAAGGCGCGTTTTTTCTTATTACTCCTTTCACGTGAGGGGAGCGCAAAAAACGGAGAGTCGATATGGCAGGTCACAGTAAGTGGTCGAACATTAAACACCGTAAAGCCGCTCAAGACGCGAAGCGCGGTAAGATTTTCACCAAGCTTATCCGAGAAATTGTGGTGTCAACCAAAGAGGGTGGCCCCGAGGCGGAAACCAATCCACGCCTGCGTGCCGCGGTGGATAAAGCGCTGTCAAATAACATGACACGCGATACCATCAACCGTGCGATTTCACGCGGTGCGGGCGGCGAAGGTGACGAGAACATGGAAACCGTCATCTATGAAGGTTATGGCCCTGCGGGCACGGCGGTGATGGTGGAGTGCATGACCGATAACCGCAACCGTACTGTGTCAGGTGTGCGCCATGCGTTTTCAAAATCCGGTGGTAACCTGGGTACCGATGGCTCAGTCAGCTTCTTATTCGATAAAAAAGGGGTGATCACCTACCCATCCGGCCTTGAAGAAGATGCGGTGATGGAAGCGGCACTCGAAGGCGGCGCGGACGATGTGGTCACCTATGACGACGGTTCAATGGATGTGTACACCACCCCCAATGACTTTGGCTATGTGAAAGATGCCTTAGATAAAGCTGGGTTTGAAGCTGAGCGAGCGGAGGTGACTCAGGTGCCATCCACCAAAGCGGAGTTAGATGCAGACACGGCACCGAAGCTGCTGCGCTTGATCGATATGTTAGAAGACCTTGACGATGTGCAAGAAGTCTACCATAACGGTGATATCTCGGACGAAGTGGCAGCGAGTTTAAGCTAAATGGCAGTGATACTGGGGATTGACCCAGGTTCGCGGATCACCGGTTATGGGGTGATCCGCCAACATGGTCGGCATCTTGAATATCTCGGTAGTGGCTGTATTCGCACCGAGACAGACGACTTACCCGGTCGACTGAAACATATCTATGCAGGGGTGAGCGAAGTCATCACCCAGTTTCAACCGGATAATTTTGCCATTGAGCAAGTGTTTATGGCCCGCAACGCGGATTCAGCGCTTAAACTGGGGCAATCGCGCGGCAGCGCCATTGTTGCGGCGGTAAACGCCGATTTACCGGTGTCTGAATATGCCGCGAGGCTTATCAAGCAAGCAGTGGTGGGGAAAGGCAGTGCGGATAAAAAGCAAGTCCAGCATATGGTCACCCACATGTTAAAGCTCAGCGCCACCCCGCAAGCCGATGCCGCCGATGCCCTCGCGGTTGCCATTTGCCATGCCCACACCAATCACACCCTCATCGCCATGGCCGGCAAAGCCAACGCCGCCCGCCGCGGCCGGTATCGATGATACCATTGGCGTAGGTGAGACAAGCCCCAGGCATAGTGTTGGGTATGTGCAAATTGCCAACGGTCGCCTGTCACGTTCGATGCCAAATTTGACCACAATGTCGGAGGCGCCGTGCAACGGGCGCGCGTCGGCTTGGGTATTCAGGATTAACATCGCACTGGCGCTTTTCCGACCTACGCCCGATTTATATATCGGTGGTCATATTTAATTTCGATGATCCCATTGGCGTAGGTGACACAAGCCCCGGTACTATGTCAACAATAATGCACTATGCTACCTGGGCGCCTGTCACGTTTGGCGCCAATGTTGACCACGATGTCCGATGGCGCCGTGCAACGGGCGCAACGGCTATCCGCACGTATGATCCCTCCTGTTATCCGATCTTGCACGCATTTCACAGTTTAGCCAGTGCTAACCTAACGATGACAACAAACCTATCCAAAAATCTGGCCCGTTGCGTAGAATGATCCGCCATGATTCTTGGCAGGCGGACAATGCGGTGGGTTACAAACTAGTTCGATTGACTGAACTTATGGCTTATGAGTTTGGGCAAGTAGAGGGCGATACTGAGGCGCTGAATGAGCGAGACCTTGATGGAGTGATGCCCGATGGGGTGAGCTTTTCACAATTCAAAGAAAAGCTTGATAGCGGTGAATTTGCCCTGTTGGCTGACCCCCCAACGCGGC
This sequence comes from Salinivibrio sp. ML290, assembly GCF_001995695.1. Taxonomy (NCBI): domain Bacteria; kingdom Pseudomonadati; phylum Pseudomonadota; class Gammaproteobacteria; order Vibrionales; family Vibrionaceae; genus Salinivibrio; species Salinivibrio sp. ML290. The sequence goes on from NZ_MUEY01000011.1 coordinate 29,769, forward strand.
CCGCGATGGTGCATGATAATACGAATAAGGTTTGGTCCCTCTCGCCAGACACTGAAACGACCCTCTCACCACAAGCCCGTTCAGCACTTGCCGCCCGAGCCAATCAGTCTGGCAGTGCGGTCGGTGGCGCGAGTGGCTCCGGCGGTGCGAGTCACAGTTCGCATGCCGCAACCAATATCGAAGACACCTATGTGCCGGAACCGGTAAAACCTGACCGTTCAGATGCGCCACCGCCACTTAAGTACGAGTACTGTTTTGAGATTGCCAGCTCGGACAAGGTCTTTAGCAAGACAGTCGGGGGTAAATTTGAGTTAGCCAAAACACAACAAGAAGGCGTGAAGGGTGATTGGCAAACCGCGCGCACTGAACACGGCACTAAGTACACTACGTATACCGCATTCAATGAGCCCAAAAAGCTTGTTGCCAAAATAGCATCAGCGTCAATGGGCATCAGCGTGCCCGAGCCCGTGCAGATGAAGCCGATTGGCTCTGGAGTAATCCAAGAAGCCTTTATTCCTGTAACCCCCTCCGTTCAACTCGGCGAGCGACTAGGCTTACCCACCGAAGGCTATTACTACCACTTTTATCAAAAGCGCTTAGTGCAGGAGTACAAGCTGCTGGGTGATGGCAAATGGCAGTTTTTCGCCACGCGCTCTAAACATGACAGACTCAACCAGGAGCAAGGTTTTAATCGTTATCAAAGCGCGCTCTTGGTGTACTGGAAGATTGGCGGGAAAGAAGTCGAAGACCAACATCTTGTCTATCTCGAAGAACCTATCACGCGTGACTTGCTTGATAATCTAGACGAAGAATGGCTAGCAGAAAACGGCGTAAAGCTATCTATCAGCGATTTACTCGCCGCCCCTAAGCAAACCGTTGCTAATCGAGACGACTCTCCGGCAAATGCGGATAGCGATAAAACTGGTGACTCAGCGCAACCATTAACCCATACCGTAAAGTTTGATCCGACTACCCGCCAACGTGAATCATGGCCTGCTATTGCCGAACAATATGGCTTGTCCGCTAAGCAGCTGTTGGAATTGAACCCACATTATGACGCTGAACCGATGTCGTTAGCGGTGGGTGATAGCCTAACGGTTAGTCAGCCGACGGAGAAAAAGCAAACTCAAACCGCTTCTTACGGCTTTCCACCCATATCTCCAGATTGGTTCAATCATCCATTAAATACGTTTTACGACTACAGCGAGCGTTGTTTACTTAATTCTGCTGTTAAAGCAATCAGCGATGAAAAAACAGTCGAAAAAGAGCTTCCAGTCGTCAACCTAAAACGCGAACGGACACTGCGTATTGGGGTTTTCTTTGATGGTACGGGGCAAAATAGCCCTAATGATGAATACAAAGAGACGTACGGCAATAAGTCGCGTACCAATATTGCTCGCCTATTTGAAGCGTACCCAGAACAAGATGGCCAATCAGCTAAAATTTATGTATCTGGGGTCGGCACAGTGGATGATATTCCGATTATTCCCGGAGAGCGTAACCCAACCATTGATGCGGGTGGTGATGAAAAACTCTTCCCTGGACAAGCTTTTGGCGTGTTTGATGACACTGGTGGATTGTGGAAGTGGCAAACACTGTTAAAAGAAGTTAACGGCATTATTCGCCGACTTGGAACCGAATATCATAAAATCAATCACATTCAGTTTGATGTGTTTGGGTTCAGCCGCGGTGCCGCATTGGCAAGGCATTTTGTCAATGCACTAGAGGCCGGTTTTCCTGACTATAGCAATCCCGAAAGAAGCAAAAATCCTAGCGAGATTTATCCAAACTTACTAGGCAATGAGAGCTATAAGCGGTTTGATTCCCTATCCGATGAATTTTATGCGGCAGATACACAGCGCCGTATTTCTGTTCGTTTTGTGGGCCTTTTTGATACCGTAGGCTCATTTTATATGCCCGGTAACAATGACGAAGGGGAATATAAGCTTGGCCTCAAACCAAATGCGGCAGAAAAAGTATTCCAGATTTGTGCACAGCATGAGTACCGTGAGAACTTTCCATTAACCTCGTTAGGGAAAGGCCACACCGAGGCGGTTGCCTTCAGTGACGGTATTTTCTGTCAAGAAGTGTTCCCCGGCTGTCACACTGATATTGGCGGTGGCTACCCATCCAAAAAACAATATGGCAGGACAGACCTACCAGCACGCCTCAATCAACCTGTAGACTCCACTTATCATAGAAAGCTTACCCACAAAACATCACTTTATGATAAGTATCAATCTGATATTCAAAAATTTAAATCAGCCCATGAACTTGCCGCCTATGCCCAACGGAAGCTTGCGCAAGAGAATCTAACTTGGCAACAACAGACACGAGAAGAGCACAGTATTCATGGTGAAGTTAAGCTCGTCAACGGTGAGCTACATTACTACCATTTTATCCCAACCAGCAATGCACTGGCAGGGCTCACTTTTGAGCGGATGAAACAGCAAGCCGAAAAGCAAGGAGTTCGATGGAGAGAGGATTTGATTGAACTCCCTGAAGACTACTTAACCGACAAACTAACTAAGGGCATATATACAAATATCAAACAAAAACCTATCGGGTGCATCTCTATGTCTCACTGGCAACAATATCAAGACGCTCTTTTGAGTGGCTACGTTCATCGTCCACATGATGCACTTATAAACCCGGGGTACGRAAGTGCAATCGAGAGGTTCGTTAACGCATTGAGCCTCGACAGTAATAACCAACCCAAACGTCAGGTATTCAGTAATGATTAAATGGGCAGCCCTTTTATCTTGTTTACTATTGATTCCCTTAAGCGGGTGTGAGCCTGAACCTTATACCGCTGAGGTCGGATTTACTAATGGCAGCACCTCCGGAGAACATGGTGTAAAAAAAATGGTAATCACCACCCAATCAGGCGGAAAGGCTAATTTTGCAATGGGGGCCGTCAGTGGCTATCCAGGAGCTCATTCGTCTGGTGGACGTATGGATGCGCCCGCTTACATTGAGGGTCACTGGGCTAAAGGATGGGAGTATCCTTTCAAGTCATATCACCGCATATCTGCACCCATTCCAGATAATGCCGAAGCCAAAATGAAAACAATGGATAATTACTACCAAAATTTCGACCGTGACTATGGTTCGATGGAGGTGATTGTTGATGGCCCTAGAGTACGGGTCTTCTACTCAAAATCGTGCATTGATATGTACGATGACTGTACGCCTAAACAGGGAGCAGACCCAAACGGATGGGTCGTTCGTTCACCTAAAAATCAGACTGATGTGGTCGTTCTCTTTGATGGCAAAGGCGAATCTTCTTCGACTCCTTTTCCAAACACCTTTTTTGCCGATTTGGAAAAGCGTAAAAAAGCGAGTTTATCTGAGTAGGATGAGGGGCGACACAAGCCCCGGCACAACGATGGATAGGTACACATTGCCAACGGGCGCCTGTCACGTTCGATGCCAATTTTATCCACGATGTCGGAGGCGCGCGGCGGAAATCACACCAAGCTTGCGCGATCGAGAGGGCGCTTGTCCGACCTACGCCTGATTGATATATCGGTGGTGTCATCGGCTACGATTACTCGTTCCCACGCTCCTGCGTGGGAATGCAGACGGAATTTGAGCCATGATCAGAGGGCGTGACAAAACCATCGAGCCGCACTTCCGACGCCTAGTTATACATCGCTGGTGCCATTGGTGTAGGTGACACAAGCCCCAGGCATAGTGTTGGGTATGTGTAAATTGCCAACGGGCGCCTGTCACGTTCGATGCCAAATTTAACCCCGATGTCGGAGGCGCGCGTCGGCTTGGGTATTCAGGATTAACATCGCACTGGCGCTTGTCCGACCTACGCGATATTTAGGATTTTTGAATACAGAGCGCTTCGCTTACAGAATACGGGAAGAGCAGGAAGTAGTGCCTAGGTCCTAGGAACCTAGGCACTAGGCACTTTTTATACAGGGACAGGCACGTTACGCTTTTCCGTAATCCGTAATCCGTAATCCGTAATCCGTAATCCGTAATCCGTAATCCGTAATCCGTATTCCGTATTCCGCCCGTCGTCAATCCGACTGGATATAGATCCAGTTATTCTTTATCCTTGGGGCAAAGTAACAAACAGAGACGCGATTGTGATAGGCCGATTACAGGGAACCCTGATAGAAAAGCAACCTCCTGAGATTTTGATCGATGTGAACGGCGTCGGCTATGAAGTGAGTATGCCGATGAACTGTTTGTATCAATTGCCGGAGGTGGGTGAAACCGCTACCGTTTACACGCATTTTGTAGTGCGTGAAGATGCGCAACTTCTCTATGGTTTTAGCGGTAAACGTGAGCGAGCGCTGTTTCGGGAAGTGATCAAGGCCAATGGCGTGGGACCTAAACTGGGGTTAGCGATTTTATCGGGGATGACGGCTAACCACTTTGTCGACAGTGTCGAGCATAATGATGTCTCGACCCTGGTGAAAATCCCCGGGGTGGGTAAGAAAACCGCGGAACGTTTGGTGATTGAAATGCGCGACCGGCTTAAAAACTGGGAAGCGTTCGATCTCTTTACCCCGCACACGGATGCCGTGACGGCTGAGGGCGCAGCCCTACGCGCAGCGCCAACCACGATTTCGTCTGCCGCGGATGAGGCGGTGAGCGCCTTGGTCGCGCTGGGTTATAAAGCGGCACAGGCTGAAAAAGTGGTTAAACAAATTGCAACTGATGACATGAGCAGCGAAGACGTCATTCGTCACGCGCTGCGCTCAATGGTGTAACCCATGATAGAAGCTGATCGTTTAATCTCGGCGCAAACCACCCCTGACCGGGAAGAAGAGGTGATCGACCGCGCGATTCGTCCTAAGTTATTGGAAGACTACCAAGGCCAAAATCACGTCCGTGATCAGATGGAAATCTTTATCCATGCCGCGCGCAAACGCCAAGAAGCGCTCGATCATCTATTGATTTTTGGCCCGCCAGGTCTGGGTAAAACCACCTTGGCCAATATTGTTGCCAATGAAATGGACGTCAATATTCGCACCACGTCAGGCCCTGTATTAGAAAAAGCCGGCGATCTGGCCGCCTTGCTCACCAACCTTGAGCCTCATGATGTGCTGTTTATTGATGAAATCCATCGCTTAAGCCCAGTGGTAGAAGAAGTCTTGTACCCCGCGATGGAAGACTATCAGCTGGATATCATGATTGGTGAAGGGCCTGCCGCGCGGTCAATCAAAATCGATTTACCCCCGTTTACCCTGATTGGTGCCACCACCCGCGCCGGCTCGCTGACATCGCCCTTGCGTGACCGTTTTGGCATTACCCAGCGCTTAGAGTATTACAGCGTGGGGGATCTAACCGGTATCGTGAAACGCAGTGCACATTGTTTGGCGTTATCAACTGATGAGGAAGGGGCGATGGAAGTGGCGCGCCGTTCTCGCGGTACGCCACGTATTGCTAACCGCTTACTCCGTCGTGTGCGTGATTATGCTGAAGTAAAAGGCACGGGTGACATCGGTGCTGACATTGCTCAGCGCGCGCTCGATATGCTTGATGTTGACAGCCAAGGGTTTGACTACATGGATCGCAAACTACTCAATGCCATTATTGAGAAGTTTGATGGCGGGCCGGTGGGGCTCGATAACTTGGCGGCGGCGATTGGTGAAGAAAAAGACACCATCGAAGATGTGATTGAGCCTTATTTGATTCAACAGGGCTACCTGCAACGCACACCACGTGGCCGAATTGCCAGCCAGCGTGCGTATCTGCATTTTGGCTTTGATTTGCCGAAAACCTAATCAGATAGACTGCGCTGAAAATCCTCGCAAACCTTAATCAAGATCAAGACGTTTTTTGCTAAAACTGCCCCATTGGCCGACAACCAATGGGGTTTTTTGATCTAGATTAAGGTTATGTAGCACGTGAGCCCTTATCGTAACCCCATCTGCTGGCGGTTGCCGGTGACAAGGCAATGAGAGATGGCTTCCGTTAATGCCGCCGTCTCGCCTAGTTTCTTCGTGGTTAATCACAGTTTTGTCTCTCGGTTGGTTCGTCTTGCTGTTTTTGCAGCCGAGTCGACAAACCGAGCAAAACACGATTAACACCCAATTGTTGCGCCTATAATATTAGTTATACCTTAATTAGATAAAATTTAACTATAGAATAACCTTGGTGTTTCAACTGTGTAACATGCAAGCAGTCAATTAAGAAGTGTGTAGCTTTCCCCGCGCCAGCCAGCTGTTTTGACTGCCGTGCAGGGTGAGAAAGTAAAACGAGCGATACGCCAGTATCGGCACCGAAAGCGGTGTAAAGGAGTGACCATGATTACCGATATCGTCGATTTATCGCGGCTGCAGTTTGCGCTGACCGCGATGTATCACTTCCTATTTGTTCCCTTAACGTTAGGCATGGCATTTTTGCTGGCCATCATGGAATCGTTATACGTGATGACCGATAAGCAAATCTATAAAGACATGACCAAGTTTTGGGGCAAACTCTTTGGGATTAACTTTGCGCTCGGTGTAGCAACCGGCCTCACCATGGAGTTCCAGTTCGGAACCAACTGGGCCTACTATTCCCACTATGTCGGGGACATTTTTGGCGCCCCGCTTGCCATTGAAGGGCTGATGGCCTTCTTCCTTGAATCCACTTTTGTGGGCCTGTTCTTCTTTGGTTGGGATCGTCTCAGTAAGCGCCAACACTTGGTCACTACCTGGCTGGTGGCATTAGGCTCTAACTTTTCTGCGCTATGGATTTTGGTGGCCAACGGCTGGATGCAAAACCCCGTGGGCTCAGAGTTTAACTTTGAAACCATGCGCATGGAGATGGTGAGCTTTGCCGACGTGGTCTTTAACCCCGTCGCACAGGTGAAGTTTGTTCACACCGTTGCCGCTGGCTATACCACAGGGGCGATGTTCATCCTTGGTATCAGTGCTTACTACCTGCTCAAAGGCCGTGATATTGCCTTTGCCCGCCGCTCGTTTGCGATTGCTGCCTCGTTTGGCATGGCGGCCATTTTATCGGTAATCATCTTAGGTGATGAGTCCGGGTACGAGCTGGGTGATGTACAAAAGGTCAAACTGGCAGCGATTGAGGCCGAGTGGCACACCGAAGAAGCGCCAGCGGCGTTCACCGTGGTGGGGCTGCCGAATCAAGAGACCATGCAGACCGATTATGCGATCAAAATCCCTTATGCGATGGGGATCATTGCCACGCGCTCACTGGATAAAGAAGTGACAGGCTTAACCGATTTGATTGCTGAGCATGAAACCCGCATCCGCAATGGTATGCAGGCGTACGCATTGCTGGAAAAACTGCGTGCCGGCGAGAAATCACCAGAAACCAAAGCCGCGTTCAATGAAGTGAAAAACGACCTCGGTTATGGCTTGCTCCTTAAGCCGTACACCGACAAGGTGGTGGATGCGACTGAAGGGCAAATTCAGCAAGCCGCGCAAGACTCTATCCCGCAAGTGGCGCCTTTGTTCTGGAGCTTTAGGATCATGGTAGCGTGCGGCTTTGCGATGCTGTTTATTTTTGGCATGGCGTTCTGGCAAACCTGTCGCCAGCGTATCGATGAAAAACCATGGCTACTGAAGCTTGCGCTGATTGGTATTCCTCTGCCATGGATCGCCTGCGAAGCGGGTTGGTTTGTTGCCGAATACGGTCGCCAGCCTTGGGCGGTGGGGGAAATCCTCCCCGTGCACGTGGCCGCATCGAATCTGGCCGCTGGCGATATTATTTTCTCGATGGTGGCGATTTGCTCGCTCTACACCGTTTTCCTCGTCGCTGAGCTTTATCTGATGTTCAAGTTTGCCCGCCTTGGGCCCAGCAGCCTCAAAACCGGCCGCTACCATTTTGAACAAAAAGGCAATCCAGAAGCGGATTTCAGCCGCCAGATTGAAGCATAAGGAGAGAGAGCATGTTTGATTATGAAATGTTACGCCTGATCTGGTGGGTACTGATCGGTGTGTTACTGATCGGCTTTACCGTCACTGATGGCTTTGACATGGGGGTGGGCGCCTTGCTCACCCTGATCGGCAAAACCGACAGTGAACGTCGGGTAATGATTAACGCTGTCGCGCCCCACTGGGAAGGAAACCAAGTCTGGTTAGTGACCGCAGGCGGGGCATTATTCGCCGCTTGGCCGTTGGTGTATGCGGTTTCCTTTTCTGGTTTTTATATCGCGATGGTGGTCACACTGGCGGCGCTTTTCTTCCGTCCCATGGGCTTTGACTATCGCTCAAAAATCGATGACCCACGCTGGCGCACCGCATGGGATTGGGGCTTGGTGCTGGGGGGCTTTGTACCACCGGTCATTTTCGGGGTCGCCTTTGGTAACCTCTTACAAGGGGTGCCGTTCCAGCTTAGCGATCTCTTGATCCCAACCTACACCGGTGGCTTTTTTGCACTGCTTAATCCCTTCGCACTGGTGTGTGGATTGGTGAGCCTGTTTATGGTGGTGTTGCAAGGCGCAACCTGGTTGCAACTAAAAACTACCGATGCGCTGCATGTACGCGCACGTAATGTCGCGCAACTGTGTGCATTATTGACCACTGTACTCTTTGTGGCAGCAGGCTTCTGGGTACAAAATATAGATGGCTTTGTGGTGGTCAGTGAGGCGGCGAACCAAGCAGCCTCTAACCCACTGGCGAAAGAGGTCGCGGTACAAAGCGGCGCTTGGATGCGTAATTATCAAGCGATGCCAATCCTCTGGTTAGCACCACTGGTCGGCGCCGTCATGCCATTGTTGGCACTGCTGGCGTCACGTCTTGAGCGCGGAGGTTGGGCTTTCTTGTTCTCGAGTTTAGCCGTGGCGGGCGTGATTTTGACCGCGGGTATCGCAATGTTCCCCTTTGTGATGCCATCGAGCACTTTCCCGGGTCACAGCTTGACCATGTGGGATGCCACCTCCAGCGAGCTAACCTTGTCGATCATGACCATCGTCGCGGCGGTGTTTGTGCCGATTATCTTGGCTTACACCCTGTGGTGCTATATTAAAATGTTTGGTCGCTTAGACGCGCAATATATTGAAGACAACACCCATTCACTGTACTGATTAAGGAGCTTGCATATGTGGTATTTCACGTGGATTCTTGGTGTGCTGCTGGCATGCGCCTTTGGCATTATCAACGCCTTATGGTTGGAGCACACCGAAGCGATGGATCACGACAATGAGTGAGCGCCAACCTGCTCCCGTAGGCCAGCACTTTTCTGGCCTTTGGCGGCTGCTCTCATTGGCCAGTGCCCTGTGCTGGGGCGGCCAAGTAATGTGGGCGCCAGAAGCCTTTGCTCAGCGCATGGGCGGTGTCACGTTTCCGATGGGCGTGGGGCTGCTCTACGCGACCTGTGTCGGGGTGATCCATGCCGTCGGTTTCACGGCGCAAGGCAAATGGAGTCGATGGCTCACTTGGCCGCCATTCGGGTGGGGCGTATCTCTTCTGTTGCTCGCCTTGATGTGGCTGCGCTAGTTGAGCCAGGCGCTCGGTGAGTAAGCGCAAAGTGACAAACGAATGACAAAGGCACCCGAGTGGTGCTTTTTTCATCACTCTAGCGTGAGTAATTGCGTGTTTTTTGCAGCACATCACTTCTCGACGGCTTGATGGGCGACCAATGCGCCAGCCGCGCTGTCTCAGCATTTCTATACATCCACAACTTAGGTATAGTAATTGCCTATCGTAAACCGATCATGGGTAAAGACATGACAGAATCAACGCCGTTTCGCTGGCCGATTCGTGTGTACTATGAAGACACAGACGCCGGGGGAGTGGTTTACCACGCCAATTATCTCAATTACTTTGAGCGGGCACGCACTGAACTGTTGCGTGAGATCGGTGTCAATCAACAAGCGCTCTTTGCCGATCGCACCGCCTTTGTTGTGCGCCATATGGATATTGACTTTCACCGCGGTGCACGGCTTGATGATGCACTGGAGGTTGTCACCACAGTGTCAGCCATGGGGCGCGCCAGCATGACCTTTTGTCAAAGCTTGGTGAATTTTGATCAAAAAGCATTGTGTGCGGCGACGGTTAAGATAGCCTGTGTCGACCCAACAACCATGAAACCCAAATCGATTCCAACACAGATTAAATCGGAGATGATGACGTGACCGCTGAACTTTCCATTCTCGACCTGTTTTTGCAAGCAAGCTTGCTTGTCAAGGTAGTGATGCTGATATTACTGGGTATGTCAGTGGTATCTTGGGCGATGATCATCAAGCGCTCCAAGGTCATGCAGCACGCGTTTAGCAAAGCTGAACGGTTTGAAGACAGATTTTGGTCTGGGATCGATCTCTCTCAACTATTCCAAGAAGTGCAAGCGCGCAAAGACAATTTGACGGGTAGCGAGAAGATTTTTTACGCCGGCTTTAAAGAATTCGCGCGTTTGCATCGCAGCAACGACAAAGTGCCCGACGCCGTGATGGAAGGGACTTCGCGGGCGATGCGCGTGTCGTTATCAAAACAAGTGGAAGAGCTGGAAACCCATCTGCCATTTTTGGCGACGGTGGGGTCGATCAGCCCTTACATTGGCCTGTTTGGTACCGTATGGGGGATCATGCATGCCTTTATCGCCCTAGGCGCGGTAAAGCAGGCGACGTTGGCCATGGTCGCCCCCGGGATTGCTGAAGCCTTGGTGGCGACAGCCATGGGTCTGTTCGCTGCGATCCCAGCGGTCATGGCGTACAACCGCTTGACCGCCAAAGTCAGTAAGCTCGAGCATAACTACATGAACTTTATGGAAGAGTTCTCTAGCATTCTTCATCGTCAAGCGTTTGCGGCAACCCAGGAGTGATCCATGGCGTATCAACCTAAACGGCGCAAGATGACGGCGGAAATCAATGTTGTCCCGTACATTGATGTGATGCTGGTACTGCTGATTATCTTTATGGTGACCGCCCCATTTGTGACCCAGGGAGTGGATGTCGATCTGCCACAAACGGCACAAGCGAAAACCGCCGCAGAGCTGGCAGAAGAGGAAGACAGCGGCGCCTTTATCATTGTGGAAGTGGATAAAGACGGGCAATTAGGGCTCAGTGTCAATAATGGCGATATGACCCGCGGTTTGAGCTTGGAAGAAATTCTAGTACGCGTCAAAGCTGAGCTGCAGCTGAACCCCAAATCACCGGTGCTGGTGGGCGGCGATGGCCGGGTGCCTTATTCAGACATCATCCTGACGCTTGATGCATTAAACCAAGCTGGCGTGTCGTCGGTGGGCTTAATGACAGAGCCTTACGAGTCGTAGGTGAGGGTGATGAACGAGCCAAGCGATAAACCAACCCACAAAACGCAGGGCAAAGACTCGCTGATGCCCGCGCTGGCAATATCTGCCGTGTTGCACCTGGTCTTAGTGATTGTGCTGTTATGGGGGGCAGACTTTAGTTCTGACTCAACGCCAACCCCTAAAGCGGGTCGCGCGATTGATGCCACTGTCATTGATCCGGCGGTAGTGAATGCGCAGGCGAAGAAAATTCGCGAGCAACGCGATCAGGCTAAACGCGAAGAAGCGGAGCGACTCAAACGGTTAGAGCAGCAAGCGAAACGCCTTGAGCAACAACGTGAGCAAGAGGAGCAGCGCCTTCGCGAGGTAAAACGACAAAAGCTAGAAGCCGAGCGCCAAGCACGTGAAGAGCAAAAGCGAATTGCCGAGCAAAAGGCCAAAGCGCAAGAGCAAGCGCGTATTGCTAAGCAACAGGCCGAACAGGCCGAACGCGAACGTCAGCGTAAATTAGAAGAGAAGCGCAAAGCGGAACTCGCGGCGGAGAAAGCGGAAAAAGCACGGCAAGAAAAGCTTGCCGCGCAACGTAAAGCCGAGGAGGAAGCGAAAAAAGCCGAAGCCGAGCGACAGCGCAAGCTTGCCGAGCGTAAAAAAGCAGAAGAAGAGGCACGTAAAGCCGAACAAGCGCGCCAAGAGGCAGAGCGAAAAGCCCAGGAGGCGAAGCGACGACAACAAGAGCAAGAGGCGGCGCTGAACGATTTGTTCTCGGGCCTCGAGTCGGAAGCCAGCCAACGGCAAACCGCGCGCGGGCAATTTATTCAAGATGAAGTGGCGCGGTACGGCGCCATTTTTACACAAATGATCCAGCAACGGCTCATCGTCGATGATGGCTTAAGTGGCCAAGAGTGCGTGGTGAATATGCGCTTGTCACCGACCGGCCTGTTGCTTAATGTGGAAGAAAAGGCAGGCAATACGCGGCTGTGTCGCGCGACAAAAACCGCGGTGGCGTCTGTGTCTCAGTTTCCAATGCCGGAAGATGGCGACATTATTGCCAAACTACGTGATATTGAGTTGACCGTTAGACCTAACTAAACGACAGGATACCAAACATGATGGAAGTGAGCCCCTGCGGTGGCACAAGCAGTGTGACAAGCAAGAGTCAGGATCGTTTGCGAACATGGCGTATCGCCGCGGTTGTGATGCTTTTAGCCTGTCTGTCGATACTGACTCAACCGGCACATGCCGCGCTGAAATTGGTGATCACCGAAGGGGTGAATACCGCGCGCCCGATTGGCGTGATCCCGTTTCAATGGAAGGGACAAGGCGAATTGCCGGAAGATATTTCCGGCGTAGTCGGCTCCGATTTACGCCGCAGCGGTAAGTTCAACCCGCTGGCGGTCAGTGACATGCCGCAAACCCCATATAGTGATGCGGATGTAGATTACAACGCTTGGACCTCGCTGGGGGTGGATGCGGTGGTCACAGGCACCATTACTCCGACTTCGGACGGCCGCTATCAAATTGACTATCAGCTGATTGATATCGTTCGAGGGCAACTCACCGGCGGAGACAGCAAAGGCCTAGGCGCCGATGGTGAGTTGGTACAAACCGATGATCACTTACTCGTGAATAACCGCGCCACGGTCAAAGAGAGCGACTTGCGCCGCTATGCGCACCGTATTTCCAATATTGTTTATGAGCAGCTCACCGGCGAAAAGGGCGCGTTCTTAACGCGTATCGCTTATGTGGTGATTGATAAAGAAAACGACTACCCCTACCAGCTGCGTTTGTCAGACTATGACGGCTATAACGAGCGCTTGATCCTGCGTTCCAAACAGCCATTGATGTCGCCGTCTTGGTCACCGGATGGCCGACAGCTCGCCTATGTCAGCTTCGAAAATGGTCAGGCAGAAATCTTCATCATGAACATTTATACCGGCCAGCGCGAGAAAATTGCGTCATATCCTCGTCACAATGGATCGCCACAGTTTTCTCCTGATGGCAGCAAGTTAGCCTTGGTACTCTCCAAAACCGGTAGCTTGCAGGTGTATACCTTCGATTTGAACAGCAAAAAATTGACGCAAATTACCCACGGCCGTGCCAATAGCACCGAGCCATTTTGGGATCCTGATGGTAACTCGCTCATCTATACCTCTGACCGGGGTGGCAAACCACAGATTTATCGCGTAAATTTAGACGACGGAACTAGCCGACGGATCACGTGGCAAGGCAATCAGAACATGGGTGGGCAACTGACACCGGATGGCCGTCACTTGATTATGGTAAATCAATCATCGTCTGGCTATAACATTGCAAAGCAAGACTTAAACAGCGGGGCGGTGCAAATCCTAACCAAAACCTTGTTGGATGAGTCGCCAAGCATTGCGCCAAATGGCAGCATGGTGATTTACAGCTCGGTATATGGACGTAAGAATGTGTTGTCACTCGTCTCTGTAGACGGCCGCTTTAAAGCGCGGTTACCGGCAACCAACGGGCGCGTGCGTGCACCAGCCTGGTCACCTTACCTGTAGTTTTTTAATTTTAAACAACGTGCGCTAACTTTCTAGAAAAGGAAAATAGAATGCAAATCAATAAAGTACTGAAAGGTCTGGCGGTGGCACTGCCGATGTTTACTCTGGCTGCGTGTAGCTCACACGATAGCTCAACAGGCAGTGGTTCTGGCCAATCAACCAACCAAAACGGCACCACGGTTGTTTCTCCTGTTGACGGCCAAGGCTCAATGACAGAGCAACAAATTCGTAACCAAGAACTGCGTCAGTCGCAAACCGTTTACTTCAACTTTGACGACTCATCAGTACTGCCACAATACGAAGACATGCTGGATGCCCACGCCACTTACCTGCGTGCTAACCCAGCGATGGAAGTGGTCGTAGAAGGTCACGCTGACGAGCGCGGTACCCCTGAGTACAACATCGCACTGGGCGAGCGTCGTGCCGAAGCGGTTTCTAAGTACCTACAAGCGCTGGGCGTACCGGCGAGCCAGATCTCTATCGTGAGCTACGGTGAAGAAAAACCGTTGGTGCTTGGCCAAAGCGAAGAAGCTTACGCCAAAAACCGTCGTGCGGTATTGGTATACTAATCCAGCCTTTTGGTAATGGATAAAGGATATGACAATGAACAGTAACTCTGTGCGAACCCTCGCGCTGGCGTTACTGGTGAGTGTGGCAGCCCCCGTGGCTGCCACACCTGCTCCGGTGACAGAAGTAGGGGCGGGCGGCACCGCCGTCGATCGTTTAGAGCGCATGCTCCAAGCACGTAACCAAATGCAGCTGGATATGCAGCGCCAGCTTGACCAAATGGCGCAAGAGCTGAGCAATTTACGCGGCAACGTTGAGCGTAACAGCTATGACATTCAACAAATGGTTGAACGTCAACGTGACCTATATCGAGAAATCGACACCCTAAGAACAGCCAAGCAATCGGCCCCCGCAGAGCCAGAGAAAGCGCCAGAAGATAAGCCAGCGGTTAACTTCACTGCCGATCAAACCGAGAATGCAGCCTATGAAGCCGCAGTCAACCTGATCTTAAAAGAGAAAGATTACCAAGGCGCAACCAAGGCATTTAAAGCGTTCCTTTCAACATACCCAGAATCGGTATACACCGCTAATGCCCACTATTGGCTCGGCCAGCTCTATTTTTCCAAACGTAAGTTTGAACAAGCTAGCCAAGAATTCACGGCAGTGAGTGAGTTTGAAGACTCCAATAAACGTCCTGATGCCTTGCTTAAACTGGGTCTGATTGCACAAAAACAAGGTAACGGCGACCAAGCCAATCAATACTTCCAACAAGTGATTGATACCTACCCAGACTCAACCAGCGCCAAACAAGCCAAAAATGCGATGTAGGACGATGGTGCCATCGGCGACGGTGGTTCCATTGGCGACGATGACACACGGCGCGTTAAAACTTAATTTCGATGATGCCATTGGCGTAGGTGACACAAGCCCCTGCGAGATGTTGGATAGGCGCACATTGCCAATGGGCGCCTATCACGATTGGCGTTAATTTTTCGCTTTGATGTCGGAGGCGCCGTGCAACGGGCGCGCGAGTTACACCGAGGCTTAAGGTTGACATCGTCCCGGCGCTTGTCCGACCTACGCGTACTTTAACGCCGGTGAGGTATTGATCCCGTGCCATGGCGCTTATCTGATCCTCGTGCTAATTTGTTTCTCCCCCCACTCACGTTATACTACTCGGAATGGAAGTTCCGGACTGGAAGTAAGCATGAGTAATCCCATGAGCCAAGTGATTGAAACGTCGCAAAGGGTCTACCCCTTTCCGCCGAAACCTGTGGCATTGACTGACACTGAGAAAAAACAACACGTTGCGCGCATCAAACAATTGTTAGAAGAAAAAGACGCGGTACTTGTTGCTCACTATTACACGGATCCAGAGATCCAAGCCCTTGCCGAAGAAACCGGCGGATGTGTCGCTGATTCGTTGGAAATGGCTCGCTTTGGCAACCAACACTCAGCAAGTACCTTGATTGTCGCTGGTGTACGCTTTATGGGGGAAACCGCCAAAATTCTCACCCCAGAAAAAACCGTGCTAATGCCGACACTAAACGCGGAGTGCTCGTTAGACTTAGGCTGCCCAGCGGACGAATTTACCGCGTTTTGTGATGCCTATCCGGATCATACCGTGGTGGTATACGCCAACACCTCAGCCGCCGTCAAAGCGCGTGCTGATTGGGTGGTGACGTCGAGCATTGCGCTGGAGATTGTCGAGCACCTAGACAGCCAAGATAAGCCGATTATCTGGGGCCCCGATCGCCACCTTGGTGCCTATATTGAGAAAGAAACCGGCGCGGATATGCTGCTATGGCAAGGTGAATGCGTGGTGCATGATGAGTTTTCAGCCCAAGCGCTGGAGAAAATGAAGCATCTTTATCCTGATGCCGCGATTCTCGTTCACCCAGAATCGCCAGCCAGTGTGGTCAAAATGGCGGATGCCGTCGGCTCAACCAGCCAGCTGATTAAAGCGGCACAAACGCTGCCGAACGAAAAGCTGATTGTCGCTACCGATAAAGGCATTTTTTATAAGATGCAGCAAATGGTGCCGGAAAAAGAGCTTGTCGAAGCCCCAACCGCCGGCGCGGGCGCGACCTGTCGCAGCTGCGCCCACTGCCCATGGATGGCGATGAATGGCCTCAAAGCGATAGAGAGCGCACTTGAAAACGGCGGTGAAGAGCATGAAATCCACGTTGACGACAAGGTGCGCGAAAAAGCGTTAATCCCGCTCAACCGCATGCTTAACTTTGCCGCTGAAATGAAGGGGTAAAGAAGTTCATAGGGCCTAGGACCTAGGCCCCTGCTTTTATGCCCCTTCCTGATCTTCCGCCAACGCCGCGCCGTGGAGGCTTAAACCACACAACATGGTAGGCATGGCGTTAAAGATTTCCTCAAACTGTGCCAGCTCTTCCGCGCCTTGCGCTTCCATGGTGGAAAGCGCGGTTTCTGGGTCGTAAAGCAAGCTAATAGACAGCACTACGCCACCGAGTAGGGCATTACCATCAGTGTTTTCCGGCATCAGCGTTTCCCAGTCATCACGGGTTAGGCTCCAGCCTTGTAACAACCCCTCGGCGAAATCGCGCGTCGCTTGGTTGACAATTTCAGCGTCATCCAGCAAACAGCCTTCCGGCCATTGCCAAGTTTTCTCCAACAACTGTTGGCGCTGTTCATTCCAAATATCCACAATCAGATTGGCGTACTGCTCAAACTGCTCATGGCTCTCAAACGGCGCTTGTTCCTCGCCACCCCACATCACAGGAAGCCACTCGCTAGGGCTAATAACATGAGGAGCGGCCGCCATCGCGGTGACCACACCACGGGTTTGCATGTCATTAAGTAGCTGGCTGCTATCGGTATGTTGGGAGAGAAAATCTGATAATGTCATAACACTCTTATCTACATTTTGGTCTATGGCAAGAGTTTAACAGCTTTCAGGTGTGGTTGCTTCCATCGCACACCAATCGCAGCTCAACACGTTGACGACTCAGTTGGGGTGTTTAACTCAGTTTTTCCAGACATAGTGATGCTTTTGGTGATGGAATAGCCATTTAAACCTAAAGCCATCACCAACCGCTTGACCGCAAAGCGGCAACTCTCTATAGTACGCCCCGTTAACGCGACAGCGGGTAAGTCAATCACCCACAATAAATAGCTCGCGTAACACACAATATGGTGAGGTGTCCGAGTGGCTGAAGGAGCACGCCTGGAAAGCGTGTATACGGCAACGTATCGAGGGTTCGAATCCCTCTCTCACCGCCATTATTCAAAAAAAGCTCGAAGGCTCAAAGATTACCCCAAGTGCTTTTCGAGGTCGTATGGCAAGTTCTAGTTATATGAATTGTTCTTAAGTCATGTCGTTGATTGCGCTTAAGGATACATCGCTTTTCTATCTCGTGTCACATATGGCTTTTCCAAGTGCAGTCTAGCGAAGTGTCACGAAAAATGGTTCATTCTTAAGCTACCAAAGTCCCATTATGGAAATAAAGCTTACCCGTAGCGGCGAAAGCTTTATGTCATCCCTCCTATTCTAACATCCGTCTAGGTTAAACATCTTTGTTTGCTCTCATGCTTAGCAACACTCTCCGAAAGCGTTGATTTATAGAGGCTCGTTTGGTCTGTCATTGTTGTATTTCTTAACCTAGCTCTTGATGATTTCTCTAGCTTCGAACAGCGTATTCTAATACATATAAAGCACTCCCATTTGATATGTTCTGTCAAAATAGGGGATTACCATAGTTCCTACTCGCGCTGTGGCTTGTGATATTTGTGTTGCATATGGAATGCTAGGTGGGTAATTTGTTCTCTCCCTCATAGAATATTCATTTAGTCAAAGGATTGAACAATGTTAGCTTCAAGTTTAAAGCGAACGATGACCGCGGTGTTCGTGTCGGCAGCACTCGCAGGGTGTAATGATGGCTCTAGTAATGATGGGAGTAGCTCGGTCGAAATTGTCGATAAAAAGAATACTGTTATAATGGCTAACAGACAGTTTTTGGGCGAGTCGGTCAATATTATTGATGATCATTTTTCTACTCAGGATCTTCAGCTTTCTATTAGGGAAAAGGGTGTTGAGGTTCCTAAACCTAAATCAAATGAATTCTTACTGTCTCATGGTCTAGTCGTCAGTGATCTTGCAAATCGTGCTGTGTATTATATACCGACTCGCGCTGGAGCTAATCGCAGCTTCGAATACATAGTATCTGATGGTGTCTCACGTACGTCGGGAGCTATCACGGTAACAGGCGTGCTTGAGTCTGATCCTTTGGCTGCCGAGCAGTGGCACTTGAGCAACACCGGTCAAACGGGTTACGCGATGAACGAGCAAACTTATCAGGCTTTGGTCGATCTTCGCGTTGCACAAGGTATGAGTGAGGAAGCAGCGAAGCTGCAACATCAACGTGATGAAAGTATCCTTGTCCCAGGAGAAGATATGAATGTGCTGGGCGCTTATAAACACGGCATTACTGGTGAAGGCACCATCACGGTCGTGGTTGACTCAGGCATGGCGATTCATCACGAAGACCTCGTAGACAATGTACTCCCTAACCGCTCAATTAACTTTGTAGATGGTTCGAGTGATCCAACATTAACTGGTACTGGGGGCGATCATGGTACCTCGGTAGCTGGGCTCATTGCGGCCACAGGATGGAATGGGTTAGGTGGGCGTGGAGTGGCGTCTGACGCTGGGTTGATTGGTTTGAACTATCTTGAGTCCCAGGATCAACAGTCACTATTTGCGAGTTATGGCTTGGAAGGATCGGGCATTAATCCTAGTGAAAACCTCGTTGCCTTCAATCGTAGTTATGGGATTTCCGCGCCGATTTTTGTTGCTACGACCGATGTGGATGAGGTGCTATTCCAATACCCGACAGAAAACTTGCGACGGGGACTAGGAGCACTCAATATAAAGTCTGCGGGTAACTCTTTTATTTCTAGCAGGAGTTGGCAAGAGGGAAATACGTTATGCGACCTAGCCCAAGCTGGCATTAACCCCAGCCAGTCGCGTGTATTCAGCTGTTATGACAGTAACTGGGACCCGGCCAATGCCAGTTTTTATACCCTAACCATCGGTGCAGTTAATACTGATGGGCACAGGTCTAGCTACTCCACTGCAGGATCAAGCCTTTGGGTATCAGCGCCCGCAGGCGAAGATGGAACTGAAAACCCTGCCATGGTAACTACCGATCAGATGTCATGCGAGAGAGGCTATGCCAGCCAAGCGGCAGTGGATCAATTTGAAGCCACAACGGGGATTTTTTTGGCAATGTTAGGTGTAGAAGACTTTTATCAACGGGTTTGGCCATTTAACACGCCAGGCACAGACCTGAATCAAGACGCAAACCCAAATTGTAACTACACCAATACCTTTAATGGCACCTCATCCGCAGCTCCCAATGTCACTGGTGTGACGGCGCTTATCGCTGAGGCAAACCCAAATCTAAGCTGGCGTGAAATTCGTTATATTCTTGCTAAAACGGCTGATAAAGTCGATCCTAATGACGAGCCTGTTACGCTGTTAGTAGGTAGTCACTTAACAAATAATATTGAAAGTCAGAACAGTATCGACAAACAGAGCAATGGCGTGACCACGCATTTAGGCTGGGTTGAAAATGTAGCGGGCTATTCGTTTAACAATAAATATGGATTTGGTCGCGTGAATGCCGGTAAAGCTGTTGCGTTGGCACAGCAGGGGTTAACACTACCGCCACTGATCAAAACCGATTGGATTGACATTACGCCAACCAACACCCCTGTAGTGATCCCAGATGCTGATGCGCAAGGCGCAGCATTTAGCTTTAAGCTAGGCCATGAGATTGACAGTAACTTGACTCTTGAAGGGATGCAATTTGGCTTCAACATCGAAAATAGTGATTTATTTAAGGTTGGTAGCGGTGACTTAACTGGAAGCACTGCTGCCTCCGATCTCGCTATTAAAGTTATCTCGCCTGAAGGAACCGAGGCTGTTCTTGCTACCTCGAGGACATCACTAGGTGTGTATCAAGGATTGGGCAATGATTCAGCGCCAGGCTATGCGTATCACGTAAGTGGACCCATGTTGGTCAATGCATTTCTTGGTGAAAAAGTGCAAGGGGAGTGGACAGTGAATATTGTTGACACCAACCGTGCTGACTTTGGTGAGATACTAAACAACCAAGTGGAAAGTCAACTGACTAAGGCTCAAGTCCGCGTTTATGGGCATTAAGCAACAAAGCGAAAGTTAAAAGTAGAGTTAAAAAGGAGTTTTAAATGGAAAACAAGATGATAGTAGCCTTTGTTGCTGGTACGTTATTGACTCAAGTCGCCTTAGCTGGGAGTAGCACAACGATGGTAGACAGCAATAGCTCAAAGCCCATAGAAGTAGATACTAAAGAGTTCAATGCTGAACAAGCTTTAGCTGCGCAAGTCGATGGGCCTGTGACCTTAACTGAAATCTCTGAACTCCATGGTTATAAAGGCGTAAACCTAGACAGTAATGCATTGAAAGCAGGTGACCAGGTTTACAATGAGGTGACTCGCACACTAGGTAAAGTGACAGGAAACATTACCGTACTACTAGAGAAAGGCACCATCTATGAGTTGGCTGAGTCGCTTAACTTGAATGTGACCTACTTTGATGAGACCACCAAGCTTGGACAACTAAATGCCAGTGGACAAGCCGATATAGTGACGATATTGGCAGAAATTAAATCAAAACCGGCAGTGAAGTCAGCGAGAATTGATATTCTTGAAGAGAAAAATCAGCCGCAATAATGAGTGCGCATGAATAAAAAGACAGGATTTTAAGAGCCTGTCTTTTTAGTGCTAATAATTTGGCTATTAAATTAGTCTATTGAATCTATGCTGGTATTATCGCGGTATCGTCTTTTTATTGATTAAACAAACCAATAAGTAATAAGCAATAAAGAGTGCAATGTAAACATAAAGCATCAGATAATCTGGAACACCTTTTAGTTCCGCATAAATCCCTACTCCAGCAAAGCATACAGCGATTGCGATTATAGCAATTAGTGTTTGTCTCGGAGATAACCCTAGATTTTGAAATAAATGATGTAGGTGCTCTCTATCTGGTTTGAATGGCGAGTCACCACGTTGAATACGTCTAATGGTCAATGTGACCATATCCATTAGGGGGATAGCAATAAGCCATAGTGCTGTGACTGGCTGTAAGGGAGGTGTTTTACCGTTCTGACTAGAGAGTAATAGTACCCAAACAACGGTAAACCCCACTAGCATACTGCCTGCATCCCCCATAAACACCTTTCTCTTTCGCCCTAAAACGCCTAAATTAAGCAAAATGTAAGGAAGAATTGCGACAACTAAGGCTAAACAGAAATAAGCCAGTGTTTGTTGCCCGTCACTATTCAAAATCCAGGCCAAACTTCCGAATGTTACAATAGACAAGCAACCCAGTAACCCATCAATACCATCCACCATATTAAAAGCATTTATAGCAGCTATAACCGCAATAGTGGTAATGACGTATCCCCAGCCCCCAAGGTGAATATCACCCCACCCAAAAATATTGCCGAGGTTACTAAGCTCAATGTTCCCCAGTGTCATCATGGCGATAGATAAAATTGCTTGTATCGCGAAACGAACAGTGTAGTGAACATCGTACTTATCATCAATTGCGCCAACGGTTGTTAAGAGAACAATACATATGGCATACAAAGAGCTGTTGTCGAGAAGGTTTGGGTTGTGAAAAAGCAAGTAGAGTAGGGTGATGCATAAGGCTATACCTCCTGCTAACGGAGTAACATCTTGATGCTGCTTTCGCCCTAAGGGATGATCGACAAGTCCCACTAGTTTTGCTCCTTTCCGAACAATGAAAAGTGAGCAAAAAGCAAAGAAGAAAAGAAAAAACAAATCTACGATAGGAAGAAGCACGTTTATTCACACTCGCTGTCTGTATTTATTGAGTACAGAGGTCATCCAAAACAGGCCTAACGTTTTCAAAGGCAGAGACCCGTCAGTACTGGTTTTGGATATACACGTGTACTCATGTTCTGTAGTATCTTACCAGCATTATCAACAAGGGAAAAACGATGAAAATCGCAGTTGTCGGTACAGGTTACGTAGGTCTGTCGAATGCCATGCTACTGGCGCAACATAACGAAGTGGTTGCACTCGACATTGTGGAAGAAAAGGTTCACTTGCTTAACAATCAGCAATCACCGATTGTCGATGCTGAAATAGAGCAATTTCTCGGCGAAAAATCACTGAACTTTATCGCTACTCTAGACAAAGAGCAGGCCTACCAAGGCGCGGATTTTGTGGTGATTGCCACCCCCACCGATTACGATCCCGAGACCAACTACTTTAATACCCGTTCAGTCGAGGCGGTGATTAAAGATGTGATGGCGATTAACCCAGAGGCGGTGATGGTGATCAAATCGACGGTGCCTGTGGGTTACACGGAAAAAATCAAGCAGCAAATGGGCTGTGAGAATATCCTCTTCTCGCCTGAGTTTTTGCGCGAAGGTAAAGCGCTTTACGATAACTTGTACCCGTCACGCATTATTGTCGGCGAGCAATCCGAGCGCGCGCGCCAATTTGCCACCTTGTTGCAACAAGGCGCAGTGAAATCGGGCATCTCGGTCTTGTTTACCCACTCCACCGAAGCTGAAGCGGTAAAGCTGTTCTCCAACACCTACCTGGCAATGCGCGTGGCATACTTTAATGAGCTGGATAGCTACGCTGAATCTCATGGTTTGGATTCGCGCCAGATTATTGAGGGAGTAGGATTGGACCCACGCATTGGCGACCACTACAATAATCCCTCGTTCGGTTATGGCGGTTATTGCCTACCGAAAGACACCCGTCAATTGTTGGCCAACTATCAAGATGTGCCCAACAACATTATTCAAGCCATTGTTGATGCCAACACCACCCGCAAAGACTTTATTGCTAATGCGATCATCAAACGCAAACCCAAAGTGGTGGGCGTCTACCGCTTGGTGATGAAAGCCGGATCCGATAACTTCCGCGCCTCAGCCATCCAAGGGATCATGAAGCGGATTAAAGCCAAAGGCATTGAAGTGGTAGTGTACGAGCCCGTGCTTGAAGAAGACACCTTCTTTAACTCAGACGTGATCAAAGACTTGGATACCTTTAAACAGCGCGCCGATGTGATTGTCGCCAACCGTATGGTTGACGAGATCCGCGATGTAGAAAGCAAAGTCTACACCCGCGACTTGTTTGGCGCGGATTGAGAGAAGAGCGAGGGCCTAGGATCCTAGGCCCTAGGAACTCTCTTGCTTTTCGTCTTCTCCCTCGCAAAATCCTCTTAACACCATACAACGCAACTATCTACCTCGCTTATCCTCACCCGCATATTCATAACTGCTGGATGATGCCATGTTATTTATTACTAGTCGTATACCCGAACAAGGCTCGCACAGTGAGGCTGGCCGCTGGCTAAGCTTCGATAACCAAAATACTGATATCTCAAAGTGGGTGTATTTTTGCCAACGCGCCGGGCAGGGTGAATACCAAGAGATCACCGCAGCGCCGTTTATGGCCAAACTGAAAGCCTTGCCCACGCATACCCAGATACTCTTTTTGCTCCATGGTTATAACAACCAAATGGAAAGCCATATTTTCCCGATGGCACAGACCTTACAACATCAATGTGATCGCCTGTCACCCAACGCCATACTGGTGGTACCGATTATCTGGCCTTGTGATGAAGATGGCCAGCTCGGTGTTATTGATGATTACTGGGATGATCAACTTGCTGCCACCGCGTCAGGCTTGGCGTTTAGTCGTTTACTCGCGATGTTTGATGACTGGCGTCGCGCCCCTGAGCAACAAACTGAACCGTGCAAACGGCGCATGAACCTACTCGCGCACTCCATGGGTAACCGCACGCTCATCAGCACCTTTCACCATTGGCACCAACATGCTGGACTCGACACCATGCCACAATGGTTTCGGCATATCTTTATGATGGCCGCCGATGTTGATAACCAAGCGCTAGAGCCGCACCAGCCAGGGAGAGCCGTCCTCGATGCCGCCAAACAAGTGCATATTTACTATGCCGCCGACGATTTAGCCATGGCCGCCTCAAAAGTGGTGAACGTACGTCACCGCACCGTCACCCGGCGATTAGGCATGACCGGCCCTGAAATTCTTGACGCGCTTCCCGCCAACAAAGTGACGGTAACCGACTGCGATGCCTTTAACGATCACTTCGATCCCCACTGGGGTCATACCTATTTTCTCACCGACGACAATGGCCACCCAAGCCCGTTGATAGAACAGATGATGAATAAGATGATAAGAGATTAAAGACAGTCTGCTCTTTTCCCGTATTCCGTAATCTTTTCCCTAGGACGCTACCATGCCCAACACTTCACTAAAAACTTCAATCAATACCGACACCCTCACCGTCATCCACCATGGTGGCTATCAAACCGTGACTGGCTCGTGTCACCAAGTGGATATAAAACCAAGCGACTTACGCTTGCTGATTGATTGCGGCCAATACCAAGGAGATGAAACGCGAGAGGCGAGGGTAAACTTTAACGGCAAACGCATTGACGCGCTGGTCCTCACGCATGCCCATATCGACCACTGCGGTTTGCTGCCTTGGCTATTGGCGGCTGGCTTTAATGGCCCCATTTATTGCACCGAAGCCACCGCTGCATTGGTGCCGCTATTGATTGATGACACCTTAAAATTGCAACTTAATATGGATTATGCTCATCGTCAGCGGGTACTCGAACGTATCCGCCAGTTAACAGTGACATTGCCTTACAACAGCTGGCACCGGCTAAAGCCCAAGCAAAAAGGGCAGCCAGCGACCTACTTGCGCTTGCAACCCGCCGGGCATATTTTGGGCTCAGCCTATGTTGAATTAAAACTGCCCGACGAGCAGCGCGTAGTGTTCTCGGGGGATTTAGGGCCTAGTAATACGCCATTGTTGCCCGATCCAGCTCCGCCAAGCCGTGCCGATATCTTGTTTTTAGAATCCACCTACGGCGATAAAACCCATGAGTCCGTCGCCACGCGCGCCCAGCGGCTCGAGGCGATTATTCAACGGTCACTCGAAGACGGTGGCGCGATATTGATCCCCGCGTTCAGTGTCGGTCGCACCCAAGAGCTATTGTTTGATATTGAGCAGCTGATTCACCAAAAGCAGCTTGATGATACGCTCCCTATCATTCTCGACTCTCCCATGGCGCAAAAGGTGACGCGTCACTATCGCCAGTTTAAAAAGCTGTGGAGCAAAGAGGCCAAAACCAAGCTGAACCAACACCGTCATCCGTTAGCGTTTGAGCAATGTATTACCATTGATGAACATAGCCAGCACATGGCGCTGGTCAATCGCCTAAAACAAACCGGCGAGCCGGCCATAGTGGTCGCCGCCTCCGGCATGTGCCAAGGTGGGCGTATCATGAACTACCTTGCCGCGTTACTTGAAGACAAACGCACTGATGTGATTTTTGCTGGCTACCAAGCCCAACACACCCTTGGCCGCGATATTCAGCAAGGCAACCAACAGGTGTGGATAGAGAACACGCCAGTCACGGTTAACGCGCAAATCCACACAATTTCCGGTTACTCCGCCCACGCTGACCAAAACGATTTAGTGAGCTTTGTGCAAGGCATCCAACCACCGCCAAATCAGATCCAGTTAGTTCACGGGGAGCCGGAAACACAACAGGCACTAGGTGCTAAGCTCAAGGAATTAAATTAATGTCTAAAAACCGACCATACCGCTTGTGCGACGTCGACTTTTAGTGACTAACCCTTTTGCAGAATTGCGTAAGCAAGTAAACTCAATCGCGAAGTATTGACTTATCACGCAACGCGTAGTGAGTTTTAAAGGTTAGCTATGCGCACAGGGGGAGCGACACCTCATGGCGGTAGCGTGGGTAAATGCGGTATAAAAAGTGTTCGCCATGAGCAGCTGTATTATATAGGGTTAAGGAAACACCATGCCTGTATCACCAGAAAAAATGACGCATCTTAAACAACTTGAAGCCGAAGCCATTCATATTATGCGCGAAGTAGCGGCGGAGTTTGATAACCCAGTGATGCTGTATTCCGTGGGCAAAGATTCTTCTGTAATGTTGCACTTGGCGAAAAAAGCCTTTGCGCCAGGGGTGCCCCCTTTTCCTTTAATGCATGTAGATACCACTTGGAAATTCCAAGAGATGTATCAGTTTCGCGATAAAATGGCTGAGCAAGCGGGCATGAGGTTGATTGTGCACCAAAATCCAGAAGGACTGGCGATGAACATCAGCCCGTTCACGCATGGCAGCTCAGTGCACACCGATATTATGAAAACCCAGGGGTTAAAGCAGGCACTTGATCAACATGGCTTCGATGCAGCGTTTGGTGGCGCTCGCCGCGATGAAGAAAAGTCACGAGCCAAAGAGCGTGTTTATTCCTTCCGTGATGAGCATCACCGCTGGGACCCAAAAAATCAGCGCCCCGAGCTTTGGACTATTTATAACGGCAAAGTGAAAAAGGGCGAGAGCATTCGAGTCTTCCCGTTATCAAATTGGACGGAGCTTGATATCTGGCAATATATCTACCTGGAAAACATCGAGATCCCAGGTTTGTATTTGTCCAAGCCGCGCCCTGTCGTAGAACGAGACGGCACGTTGATTATGGTCGATGATGAGCGGATGCCACTTGAAGAGGGGGAAGTGCCTGAGCACAAAATGGTACGGTTTAGAACGCTAGGTTGTTATCCATTGACTGGTGCTGTGGAGTCAGAAGCAACCACCTTGACCGAAGTGATCCAAGAAATGCTGCTTACTACCACGTCTGAGCGCCAAGGGCGGACCATTGACCATGACAGCGCCGGCTCGATGGAGAAAAAGAAGCGCGAAGGCTACTTCTAAAAGGCCCAGTTGATGTTATTAACAGCCACCGTATTGGTGGGGCTGATTACGGCGCTGGTGGCCACCAAGCAACGAGTAAGCCATATTTTTGTCGCCGCGACTGCTGTCTTGTTAGTCGGCGGCGAGATCGACACCCAGACGGTACTGAGCCATGTGACTAACTCGGGGATTGTTACCCTGATTTTGTTGCTGCTCGCCGCCATCGTGTTAGAGCGCACCGTGTTGCTGAGTTTTTTGGCAAAACATATATCCCACACCAAGTATCTGCCGAGTTTATTGAAAATRGGCGCGTTAAGCGCGATTGCTTCGTCGATGCTGAATAACACGGCGGTGGTAGCCACCATGATGCGGGCGGTAATGAAGTCGCAACTGCATGCGCCACAGCGTTTATTGATCCCGCTATCGTATTTTTCCATTTTAGGCGGCACCTTAACCTTGATAGGCACCAGTACCAACTTGGTGGTCAGCGGCTTAATCACCGCCCAAGGTGGCCCAGCTATCGCGATGTTGGATTTTCTACCGATTGGTGCGGCACTTGTCGCGGGCTGTGGCGCTGTTGTAATGATAGTAAGCCGTTGGTTGCCACAACAAACCACTGACGAGTCACTCGAGAGTCAGTATTTTATCGAGGCGGCTGTGGCGCCCAGCAGCCCGTTGATTGGGAAAACAGTCATCAAAAACGGGTTACGTGCACTTGATGGTTTGTTTCTCGCTGAAATCGTGAGAGGGGATAGCTTAATTTCCCCGGTTAAACCCAATGATGTTATCCAAGCTGATGACAAATTACTTTTTTGTGGAGATGTACGCCGTGTGCATCAAATTACCGCGTTATCAGGGCTAAACACCTTTAACAAGGGCGACTTGCCCGCCACTAACCTGCGTGAAGTTTTAGTCAGTCCTGAATCAATATTAATCGGCAAAACACTCAAACAAGTCGGTTTTCGTGCTCGGTTTGATGCGGCGGTGATTGGTTTATCACGAGAAGGGAAAACCGTCAGTGGTAAGTTGGGTAATAACCCGATTCAAAGTGGCGACAAGCTGATGCTGGCGGTCGGGCCCGACTTTGAGCGGCGACAGAACATCAGCCGCAACTTCTTTTTGTTATCAGACTACAAAACCTTTCAGCCACTCTCTGTGATGCAAAACACAGCCGCCATCGCTGGCTTTCTCGCGGCGATTGCGTTAGGTGCGTTGGGCATCATGAGCCTAATAGAAAGCCTGACGTTATACCTGGTATTGATGGTAGGGAGCAAAGTTGCCGATAGTAGTCAGTTACGCCGCCGCTTTCCGTTTGAGCTATTAACGATTTTAGTCAGTGCC
The DNA here is from genome assembly GCF_001995695.1 of Salinivibrio sp. ML290. Classification (NCBI taxonomy): domain Bacteria; kingdom Pseudomonadati; phylum Pseudomonadota; class Gammaproteobacteria; order Vibrionales; family Vibrionaceae; genus Salinivibrio; species Salinivibrio sp. ML290. Next base: position 58,141 of record NZ_MUEY01000011.1, read on the forward strand.
TTATCGCTTGCCTCGGCGGTACAAAGCAGCGGCTTGGCACAGTCTGTGACACAATCCTTTTTGTCTCATATTAACGGTGTGCCGACAGTCGCGGTGTTATTGGGCTTAATACTGTTAACGGTACTGCTCACCGAGACCATGACCAACACCGCCGCGGCCGCTTTGATGGTGCCTATTGCGCTCAGTATTGCCGATGGGTTGCAACTGAATGCCATGCCTTGGGTGATGGCAGTTGCGTATGGCGCGAGTGCGTGTTTTATCAGCCCCTTTGGCTATCAAACCAACTTAATGGTGATGAGCGCGGGAGAGTATCGACCCGCCGACTTTATCCGTGTGGGTTGGCCAGTTACGCTTGTGTATATCGCGATCGTGACCGTATTAATTCCGATTGTATTTCCTTTTGATTCTGTGTGAGTGCTATGACAACAACGTCGACGCCAGCTACCAATATAACCTGGCATAACAGCAGTGTGACCGCACAAGCGCGGGCGAAACAAAAACAACAAACCCCTGTAGTGCTTTGGTTTACCGGGCTCAGTGGTTCGGGGAAATCCACTATCGCCAATGCCGTTGAGCATCAATTATTGACCGCAGGTGCGCACAGCTATCTGCTGGATGGCGACAACATGCGCCATGGCCTCAACCAAGACTTAGGTTTTAGCGCTGCAGACCGAGAAGAAAACATCCGTCGTATTGGCGAAGTCGCTAACTTATTTGTTGATGCCGGGGTGATTGTGCTCACTGCCTTTATCTCGCCGTTTCGGGCCGATAGGGAAAAAGTGCGCGCTCGTATTGGGGAGGCCGCTTTTATTGAAGTGTTTGTCGACACGCCGCTTGCCGTGTGTGAAGCCCGAGATCCGAAAGGCTTGTATAAAAAAGCACGTGCAGGAGACATTCCTGATTTTACCGGTATTGATTCGGCCTATGAGCCGCCCAACGCGCCTGAGATACATTTGCACACCGACCAAGCCGATATTGAAACCTGTGCCCAGCAGGTGGTGAGCTATCTCGACACTCATGGGTTTATTCGAGCACCACAGGGAGCCAACTAAGCCATGCATTACGATGTGTTTAATGGTGATGCCGACGGCATTCTAGCGTTGTTGCAGTTGCGAAAGGCGTCGCAATTACAAAAGACCGCACCGCAGGCAAGTACGCTCGTCACGGGTGTTAAACGCGATATACAATTGCTTGATCAGGTCGCGCAACAAACTGATGTCTCGAGTGTCACTGTGCTTGATATCTCGATGGATAAGAATAAAACCGCCCTTGAAACGTTAATTAAGCGTGATATCCCCGTTTTCTATTGCGATCACCATCGTACCGGAGAAGTGCTCGTCGCCGATAACTTCACTGCACTTATCAATACCGATGCCAACACTTGTACCAGTTTGTTGATTAACCAGCACCTTGGTGAGCGCTATGTGGCTTGGGCGATAGCAGCGGCGTATGGCGATAACATGGTTGCTGCAGCCGATGCCTTATGTGAGAAACACGGTATCGCGGCCGACCAACAAGCATTTTTAAATGAGCTGGGGGTATTGATTAATTACAATGGGTACGGCGCCAGCGTCGATGATTTACACTTTGCGCCCGCGGATTTGTATCATGCGTTAATGGCTTATAACTCACCGTTTGCGTTACAAGCCGATCGCACGTCGCCTTATTATCAACTACAACGCGGGTACGCCGATGATATGGCCAAGGCTCAGGCGGTGGCCCCCGAGCACACATCGACAGAAAGCACCATTTACTGTTTACCGAATGCGGCGTGGGCGAGACGCATCAGTGGCGTGTTCGGCAATCAATTGGCCAATCAAGCGCCCGAAAAAGCTCATGCGGTATTAACACTTAACTCGAACGAACAAGATTACACAGTAAGCGTGCGCGCCCCGCTCAATCAGCGCCATGGTGCCGATGAGGTTTGTGGGCAATTCCCCACCGGCGGTGGCCGCAAAGCCGCGGCCGGGATTAATCAGTTATCCAAATCAGAGTTAACCCTTTTCATCGACACGCTGAATCAGTATTACAGGAAGCAATAACCCATGTCACACTCTTCAGATTTAATCGCCAAAGATATTGAAGCCTATTTGCAGGTGCATGAAAACAAGGATTTACTGCGCTTTTTAACCTGCGGCAGCGTCGATGATGGTAAATCTACTCTGATTGGTCGGTTGCTGTATGACAGCAAGCTGATTTATGAAGATCAGATGGCGGCGATTGAAAAAGACTCGCAAAAGTTCAACACCACCGATGAAGCGTTTGACTTGGCCTTGCTGGTTGATGGTTTGCAATCAGAGCGAGAGCAGGGCATTACCATTGATGTTGCCTACCGCTACTTTTCAACGGACAAACGCAAGTTCATCATTGCTGATACGCCAGGGCACGAGCAGTATACCCGCAACATGGTCACTGGCGCGTCGACGTGTGAATTAGCGATTGTCATGGTCGATGCCCGCCATGGCATTCAAACCCAGACCCGACGCCACAGTTATATCTGTAGCTTGCTGGGTATCAAGCACATCATTGTCGCGGTGAATAAAATGGACCTGGTGGATTACGACCAAGCCGTGTATCAGCAAATTAAAGCCGATTACCGTGATATGGCGAAACACTTTGCGATTGATGACATTCGCTTTGTGCCCATTTCCGCCTTGAAAGGCGACAACGTGGTGACCCCCAGTGAGCAAATGGACTGGTACCCCGGTGCCACCTTGATGAAGTTGCTGGAGACAGTGAAAGTCGCGCAAGACAAGGATACCGAACATATGCGCTTTCCGGTGCAATATGTTAACCGGCCTAACCTTAACTTCCGTGGTTACTGTGGTACCTTAACCTCAGGCACTGTGCGTGTTGGCGACAATGTAACCGTGCTGCCATCCGGCAAACAATCGGTGGTTGCCTCTATTTATACCTACGATGGTGAATTAGACTGCGCTTACCCCGATAACGCCATTACCTTAACGCTTGAGGATGAGATTGATATCTCACGCGGCGATATGTTGGTACATACCGGCCACGAACCCACAGTGACTAACCAGTTTAGCGCGCATGTAGTATGGATGGACGAAGCGCCGCTGCGTACCCATAAGGATGTATGGGTAAAGTTTGCCACCCATATGGCCACAGGCAAGATCACCGACATTCAGCACAAGATTGATGTGAATACGCTCGAAACCCAAGCGCCAAATAGCGAAAGCCTCGCGTTAAACGAAATCTGCGTTGCGGACTTTACACTCACTGAGAGCACGCCGCTAGACAGCTATCAGTTCTTACCCAAAACCGGTGCCTTTGTATTAATTGATCGCCACAGCAATCTTACTGTCGGCGCCGGCATGGTCAAAAGCGTCAATCAAAATGACGAGCAGACCACACGCACATACACCGAAGCAGAAAAAGCCTTGAATGCGTATATCCGCCAGCACTATCCGGAGTGGGGGTGTTTACCGTGTCAGTGAGTAAGCTATCGTCTAAACGAATATTATTTTTTAGGGAAGAATAATGGATAAGATACCCGCAGACAAAAAAATCCGCATTGCCGTTGTTGGCTGTGGCCGAATTTCGAAAAATCATTTTGGCTCGATTGAGCGCCTAAGCGACGAATACGAGCTAGTGGCGATATGTGATAACAATTCGAGTGTTTTGGCTGAACACCAAGAGAAATACCAAGTGCCCGGTTATTTGTCGTTTGATGAACTGCTTGAAAATGAAAGCCTTGATCTTGTTACGCTTTGTACACCATCGGGTATTCACGCAGCACACACTATTAAGGCTGCAAAAGCAGGTATAAACGTGGTAACCGAAAAGCCCATGGCAACCAAATGGGAAGACGGTCTGGCCATGACAAAAGCTTGTGAAGAGGCTGGCGTGCAGCTTTTTGTGGTGAAGCAGAACCGTCGTAATTCGACGTTGCAGCTACTAAAACGTGCTATCGACGAGAAACGTTTTGGCCCCATTCATATGGTGCATCTCAACGTCTTCTGGACACGCCCGCAAGAATACTACGATCGCGCCAAGTGGTCAGGCACCTGGCATATGGACGGCGGGGCCTTTATGAACCAAGCGACACATTACGTTGACTTATTGCATTGGTTAGTCGGTTCGGTGGAAGAAGTGCATGCAATGCTCTCAACGCACCGAGATATCGAAGTAGAAGACACGGGCGTAGTTAACATCAAGTGGCGTAACGGCGCGCTCGGCTCAATGGCCGTAACTATGTGCACCTTTCCTAAAAATCTAGAAGGTTCAATCACGATATTGGGCGAAAAAGGCACGGTGCGCATTGGTGGTGTTGCGATTAACGACATTCAAGAATGGCAGTTTGAAGAGGCTAAAGACTACGATGCCGAAATTGAGCAAGCGAACTACCAAACCAGCTCTGTATATGGCTTTGGCCATCCACCTTATTTTCAAAACGTCGCTGATACCTTAAAAGGCCGTGCTGAAGCAGAAACTGATGGCCGAGAAGGGCTCAAATCGCTTGAGCTATTGACTGCCATTTATCGCTCTGGCCGTGATAAGTCGACCGTTGGCCTACCACTGAATTTATAATAGTACTAAGGTTAAAAAGATGAACCTACAAGATGTGAAGTTTGGCATCATAGGGCTAGGATATGTTGGTTTGCCGTTGGCCGTTGAATTCGGTAAGTGCTTCCCAACCATTGGCTACGATGTAAAAGAAGAGCGCGTAAAAGAGCTATTGGCCGGACATGATTCGACAAAAGAATGTACCGATGAGGAGTTGGTACAAGCAAAATCTCTTACTTACACAAGCCAGCTAACAGATATCGCTAGCTGCAACTTTTATATCGTCACTGTCCCCACGCCCATTACAGAAGAGAAAACGCCGGACCTCACGCCACTAAAAAAAGCCTCAAAAGCGTTAGCGAATGTGATCAGCAAGGGTGATACCGTCGTCTTTGAATCGACAGTTTATCCTGGGGCCACAGAAGAAGTGTGTATCCCAATCATAGAGAAACACTCAGGGCTGGTATTTAATCAAGACTTTTTTGCAGGTTACAGCCCTGAGCGCATTAACCCAGGTGACAAAGTGAATCGCCTGCCGACGATTGTCAAGATAACCTCAGGCTCTACCCCTGAAGTCGCTGAGTTTATCGACACGGTGTATCGTCAAATTATTACTGCCGGCACCCATCAAGCCTCGTCGATAAAAGTGGCTGAAGCGGCCAAAGTGATTGAAAACACGCAGCGTGATTTGAATATTGCCGTGATCAACGAATTTGCCAAGATTTTTAATAAATTGAAGATCGATACTGAAGAAGTATTAAAAGCAGCAGGAACTAAGTGGAACTTCCTACCGTTTAAGCCGGGCCTAGTCGGCGGCCATTGTATCAGTGTTGACCCTTACTACCTCACATACAAAGCGCAAGAAACAGGCTATAGGCCAGAAGTTATTCTCGCTGGGCGTCGGATTAACGATGGCATGGGAGAATATGTAGCGACCCAGTTAGTTAAAGCCTTATCACGTCGCAAAATCCATATCGATGAAGCACGTGTGTTAGTCATGGGGATCACCTTCAAAGGCAATTGTCCCGATGTGCGTAATACCAAGATTGTCGACATCATCAGTGAGCTCAAAGATTTCAATATGGGCGTTGATGTCTACGACAGCTGGGCCAATCCAACCGAGGTGAAAGACGAGTACGGCATTGAGCTTATTAGCCATCTATCTCCAGGTACCTATGACGCAATTATTTTAGCCGTCGATCACGCTGAAATGAAACTGATGGGTGAGGCTAAATTGCGCGCTTTAGGGAAACCGGATCATGTGCTTTACGATGTTAAACACGTACTGCCTCTCGGTGAATCAGATTTACGTCTTTAATTCTTAACCAGTGAGACGCCAATTAAGGTAGATAGCACCATGGATTATTTTAAGCATGAAAGCGCCATTGTTGATGAGGGCGCCCAAATTGGAAGTGGCTCACGCGTGTGGCATTTTGCTCACGTTTGCAGTGGTGCCAAGATAGGCAAAGGTGTCTCGCTGGGTCAAAATGTCTTTGTCGGCAACAAAGTCACTATCGCGGACAACTGCAAAGTACAAAACAATGTGTCTGTGTATGACAATGTGCATTTAGAAGAGGGTGTGTTTTGTGGCCCGAGCATGGTGTTCACCAATGTCTATAACCCTCGTTCGCTTATTGAGCGCAAAGATCAATACAAAGATACCTGGGTAAGAAAAGGCGCCACACTGGGCGCTAACTGCACCATTGTGTGTGGCGTGAATGTGGGTAAATTTGCGTTTATTGGCGCCGGTGCGGTGATCAATAAAGACGTGCAGGCTTATGCGTTAATGGTGGGTGTACCCGCCAAGAAAATCGGTTGGATGAGTGAATATGGTGAGCAACTTGACTTGCCGCTGACTGGCAATGCGCAAACTACCTGTCCTCATACGGGCGACATTTACCAACTGACTGACTCAGTGCTAGAGAAAATTTAATCATGCAATTTATTGATTTAGCTGCACAGCAGGCACAAATAAAAGACAAAATCGATACGGCGATTCAAACTGTATTATCACATGGCAAATATATTCTTGGGCCAGAGGTGGCGGAGCTCGAAAAAAAGCTCAGTGAGTTTTGTGGCGCACATCATTGCATTAGTGCGGCAAACGGCACCGACGCCCTGCAAATTGCGCTCATGGCGCTAGAAGTAGGCCCTGGCGATGAAGTGATAATTCCTGGCTTTACCTACATTGCCACGGCAGAGACAGTCGCGTTATTGGGCGCAAAACCTGTCTACGTCGATATTGACGAGCGCACCTACAACATCAATCCAGCTTTGATTGAGCCAGCAATCACCAGCAAAACGAAAGCCATTATGGCAGTGTCGCTTTATGGTCAATGTGCGGACTATGATGCGATCAATAGCGTTGCTGAAACGTATAATATCCCTGTGATTGAAGACGCGGCCCAAAGCTTTGGTGCTAGCTATAAAGACAAACGTTCATGCAATTTAACCACCATTGCTTGTACTAGCTTCTTCCCTAGTAAGCCACTTGGTTGCTATGGCGATGGCGGCGCGATTTTCACCAACGATGATCAGCTTGCGCTGATTATGCGCCAAATTGCTCGTCACGGCCAGGATCGCCGTTATCACCATATTCGAGTAGGTGTAAACAGCCGTTTAGATACGCTACAAGCAGCAATATTACTGCCAAAGCTTGAGATCTTTGCCAAAGAAATTGAACTAAGAAATCAAGTCGCTAACCGCTATAACCAGTTACTCAGCGAAGCCGGGGTTCAAACCACACCTTACGTAGAAGAGCATAATATCTCGACCTGGGCGCAATACACTATTCGTGTTGATAACCGAGAAGCCGTGCAGGCCAAACTCAAGGAGGCGGGTATTCCGACTGCCGTGCACTATCCAATCCCGCTGAATAAACAGCCAGCAGTAGCTGACCATCATGTTCAGTTACCCGTGGGAGATAAAGTGGCCGAGCAGGTGATAAGCTTGCCGATGCATCCTTATCTAAAAGAAACGGACTTACAAGCAGTTTTGGAGTCTCTGCGAGCGTGAAAAAGCTAATAGACAAGAAAATGCCTAAAGGCGGTTTTCTTCGTGCGGTATCAGTCTTGGTTGGAGGTACCGCAGGGTCGCAAGTAGTCTTAATAGCGACTTCTCCAATACTTACAAGACTCTACACTCCAAGTGATTTTGGTATTTTGGCTGTTTTTGTTTCCATCATAGGAATCTTAGGAGTTATAGCGAGTCTACGTTATGAGTTAGCAATACCGTTACCTCGTAATGACGACAGAGCAATAAACGTTTTGGTTTTAAGCGTGATCAGTTTGATACTGTTAACTACTTTGTTATCCATTATTATCTGGTTATTCGGAAATGACTTCCTAGTTTTGATAAACTCGGCTGAATTAGGATCATATTTGTGGTTACTCCCTGCCGCTTTTGCCCTGATGGGAGGGTACCAGATCCTTCAATATTGGTCGCTGCGATATAAAGATTTTGGATTGATTGCTAAGACGAAAATACTTCAATCTACTTCAACTACAGTCCTACAAATGGCGGGATCAGTCTTAGGGCCTCTAGCACTTATCGGAGGGCGTGTTATTGGTCAATTACTTTCGTTTGTAATGATGCTCCGAGGCCCTAGACACACTATTAGCTCAATCAAAGCAAATGTTAGTGCTAAAAATATTTGGTCTGTAGCTAAAGAGTATAAGCAGTTTCCACTATTCTCATCATGGGCCGGGTTATTAAATGCGAGTGGCGCTCAGATACCATCTTTGTTCTTCGCTGCAGTATATGGTCCAGCAGCGGCGGGAGGCTATATGCTTGCACAGCGTATAATTAATATGCCACTTACAGTAATTGGATCTGCAGTATCAGATGTTTTCTTACCATCTTCAATTGCTGCTAATCGTGATAATAGACTAGCAAGTCAAGTGCAACAACTTTTCTCTGCATTGGCAAGTCTAATTTTTCCTAGCGCAATTCTACTTTTTTTTACTGCTCCCGACTTATTTCAAGTTATTTTCGGTAAAGACTGGAGAGTTGCGGGTGAAATCGTGAGTTGGTTAGCGCCTATGTTAGCAATTCAATTTTTAGTAAATCCTGTGTCTCGTATATTTATTACTATAGAAAGGCAGGATCTTGCATTACTGTTTCAAACGTTACTCCTTACGTCACGGTTTTCTGGTTTAACCTTAGCATATGTAATGAATTTTAGCTTAATTCAATCAGTAATAGTGTTTAGCTTTGCGAGTGTATTAGGATACTTTTCTTATATGTTGGCAATCTCGTCTTATGTGGGGATTAGAGTTATTGATATTGTTGGATGTCTATTGTCTAATATTTTTGGTGCTATAGCACTTACAGTGATTGGAAGTGTTTTTTATATTTTTGAGTTGTTTAACGTGTCAGGAATTCTGGTTTATTTTCTCCTTTCTTTAATAGTGCTGATGTTTAACTTATCTAATTTTAAGAATGAAAATATATGAATTTTATAAAACTATTCAAAAAAATGCTTTTTGCTATAAGGCTATCTCAACTTTTAAGGTTTATAGACTTTTATCGTCGAAACATAAAAGTTGCTAGAGGTTCTTTTATCTCTAGAGATGTAAATATAGGAAGGTGTACGAGAATAAATAATCCATCTTACATCTCTGAATGTGATATAGGAGCTTTCTGCGCAATTGGTGGGCGTCTAGTAGTTCGCGGGAGTAATCACTCTACAAATACAATAAATATGCAAGACTGGGCACAAAGAAAAATTATTGGAAGTGATGTGAAAGTCGCTGGCTATAAGAAGGGACGAGTTACTATAGGTAATGGCGTCTGGATAGGTGATTCTGTCATAATTTTACCTGGCGCTAATGTAGGTAATGGTGCGGTAATCGGTGCTGGTAGTGTTGTTACGAAATCTATTCCTCCTTTTAGCATAGCAGTTGGTAATCCTGCTCGAGTTATAAAATACCGATTCTCATCTGATGTTATAAGCATCATTAAAGATATTGAATGGTGGTCATGGAGTTATAAAAAGATGAATGATTATCGTCGGTTTTTTGAAATAGACTTATCCAGTATAAACTCTGAAGAATTGCTAGAAGAAATTAATAGAATTGGTGTTCTGAGAGGTGGTAATGATTAATAGAATCAAGAGATCAATTAAAGAGTTTTTACGAGGTGATATTCCAAGAACTGATCATAAACCGATCGTGAATAAAACATTCGGTGTTTCAGATTTAAAATCGATTGATATTATATTCCTAGTGACCGTTGGAAGAAGTGGAACAAAGAGTTTTATTGACTACCTACAGAAGTATAGTGAGCTAAATGCTTATCATGCTCCAAAACCTTGTCTTGCGACCTTAGGAAGCTTGATATGGGACTCTGAAGTTGATGAAAAATGTGCTCAATGGTGCTATTTTTCAGCTAGAGAGAAATATTTAATAGACTCTTACAAAAAAAACATTCCTTTCGTGGATGGAGACTGTAAAAACCTGCCTTTACTTCCATCTTTATCTGAGTTTTTCCCAAGGTCTAAATTTTTACATATCACAAGGAATCCTGTTTCTTTTATAGTTAGTGGCTTAAATCGAGGTTATTTTAAAAATAAAGATCCTGTTTTTTGGGGGCACTTAAAACTAAATAATAGACACTCTTGGGCACTAAACTTTGAGGAGCAAGTGGAAATGATAGCCGACTTTTGGGAGATCGGGAATACTTTAGCAAAGGAAACAAGAGACCTAGTAGGAGAAGAGCGTTTTATTACACTCCGAGCGGAGGATTTCTTAAGTGATAGCAGATATATTGATGATGCTTTAAGTGTTATGGGCATAGATATTGCTAATAAAAATAGCGGAGTACTACCGAGATTAAATAAAAACAAAAAAAGTCAACAGTTTGATCGGGAATTTATTATGGATAAAGTCAAAGAGCGTTGCCCCTCTGCAAAAAACTTATACCCAGAGCTTTTTGACTTATGACTATACTTAATATACCAGTTTTCAATAACTACACAAAGTCGTCTCTTCAATGGTTAGTCTCGATACTTTGTGAACGGTTTGGATACGGCTGGCACTTAGAACATGATGGCCACAAATTTATTTTATCACATACTGAAAGTGATAAAATAATTGTATTTGATAAATTACAAAAGGTTTTTCATCAAGCTCGGTCTGACTTTTCATGCAAGCAATGGCAAGCCAGCAGTGAGGGTTACTTTGGTCCCGTAGAAGATGTTATTCCTGCGCCTTCAGAAATTGATTTACCCGAGCCTCTCATAGAGCTAAACGAAAAAGGGGCGACTATTCACTACGATATCCTAGGTTTAACCTACTGGATGTTAACGCGTCTAGAAGAGGTGAGGCGTACGGATCTAGATAGCCACCAACGCTTCCCGGCTACGTCCTCACATGCTTATCGACATGGTTATCTTGAGCGTCCCATTGTGGATGAGTGGCTGAACGTTTTAGGTCAGGTTATTCAGCGCGTGTGGCCAAGTATTGAGTTGAAGCAACACGAATTTAGCATCAAGGTTTCGCATGATGTAGATATCCCGTCTCGGTATGCATTTCAGAACCTAAAGGGCCTCATTAGAACGATAGGTGGCGATGTACTATTACGAAAGGATTTTATATCTGCGCTTAAAGCCCCCTGGATAAAACTAAACAGTCAGCATTCGATACATCCAGCCGATCCTGCGAATACTTTTGATTGGTTAATGAAAAAGTCGGAAGAGAATGATTTAACAAGTGCCTTCTACTTTATTTGTGGTCGCACAGATGCCAGCAAAGATGCCAAGTATGATCCAGAAATGCCACAAATACGTGCACTGATGCGCGAAATTCACCAGCGTGGTCATGAGATTGGGCTTCATCCCAGTTATAACACGTGCAGTAACCCAAAAGAAATAGCGAAAGAAGCAGATAGACTGCGGCAGATTTGTAAAGAAGAAGGGATACAGCAGCGCGAATGGGGTGGCCGAATGCACTTCCTTCGCTGGGATCAGGCCATCACTCAAAAAGCCTGGGCCGACGCAGGAATGACTTATGATAGCACCCTAAGCTACGCCGATAGGCCAGGCTTTCGTTGTGGCACTTGTTTTGAATATCCAGCCTTCGATATTGCGAGTAATCAACAATTGTCACTACGAATCAGGCCACTCATAGCAATGGACTGCACGGTTATCGCAGACCGCTATCTCGGGCTTGGCTCGACGGATGCTGCTTATGCTAAGTTCAATGAATTGAAATATCGATGCAAGCAAGTTGGCGGTGTATTCACTTTGTTATGGCATAACTCTTTTTTCAGTTGTGAGAAAGATTTTGAAATATATATTAGTTTAATAAATAGGAATTAATAATAGACAGCCCTAATTTGGGCGCGTTAGGTGTTTGGCTTATCATTGGCCGGAATTAAAACTCAATGAGTGTCATGGTGAGTTTTTAGAAGAAAGTAAAAGTGCTTGAGAAGTTAGGTGTCACTGTGTGATATTATATGATTGGAAAAGCTCTGACAGCGAAAGGGTTACTTGATGCCACTCGCTTGCACTGGCAACTCGATATTGGTTAATAAGATGTACGACGAATTAGGTAGATGGTGGAGCGGAAGTTTTTGCATGAATAGGGAAAATGACTTTAAATTCATTAAACCAAGAGAAGAGCTTCAAAGCCGGCATTCAGCGTAAGCGAATGATGTGCGCGATGGACCAAAAGTACCTAGCAAACCTTCCTTAGCGCGGATGTTTATGCGTTTTCCGTATCTATTTCAGTGAACTTGGTAATTAGGTTTCAATTAAAACATGGATATTATTTTTATTCCCTCAAAAACAATATGTGGAACGCCTGTTCATTCACGTCTAAGGTCTTTCAAAGAATACTTTTATAATATGGTTTATAAGGATGAAGTAGAGAAAAAAAAGTACGTTTTTTTATCCATGCCACCATTCCATAATTTTAAGTTTTTTTTAAACCCTAGGAGGAGTGTGATTTTAGATATAAGGGATGGCTGGTCTATTGCACAAGCTACAGGTTATGGCGGAAATGTTAAATGCAAGCCTCTTAAATCAATATTCACTCGGCAGGTAGAGAGGTTTTTGATTCGACGTGCATTTTTAACAATAACTTGTACGAATGGTTTGCATAAATACCTAGAAGAGATTTCAAGTAGAAATGTTATCTTGATACCTAATGGGATTTCCGGCGAAGATTATAAGCGAGCACAAAGTCTGAAAGCGGAAAAAAAAATTAATGAAGGCGATGAGCTTGTTTTTTGCTGTGCAGGGAAGTTTTCCGAGTATGGGCCAGATAAAGTGGAAAAATTATGCCTGACGATTATGAAGCGCTATTCAAGCAAAAAAATTAAAATACAACTAATAGGCTCTAATGAAGAAAAAAACATTTGGTTAGATCGTTTTTTGAGGGAAAAGTCAGGTGGTCAGGCTTATCTGGATATTGTGCCTAGAAAAAGCCGTGAGTCACTCTATGAGGTTATGGCGAGAGCCGACTATGGCATGACTATTTTACGTGACCCATCATATGAATTTGGAACTAAAATCTATGACTATATAGCACTTGGTCTTCCCGTTGTAAATTATTTTGATAAGCCAAATAATTTCACCGATTATTTCGATGCTTGCTTAGATATTGGTTTTGGTCGTAATAATATTGTACCTGAAATAAGAAGAGATTTACTTATTGAACAAGGATTAAAAGACATTGATTTTTAAAAGAATGAAAGTCGTGCTTCTTTCCGGTGCTAGTTCTATCCATACTATACGCTGGGCGAACGGGTTGAGTAATGCTGGCCATGAAGTGCATGTTATTTCTCAGCATGCCCCTTGTGATCCCCTAGACGACGGAATTATATTACATAAATTACCGTTTCGTGGGACATTAGGCTACTTCACCATGGTGCCTGCAGTAAAAAGACTGCTGAAACACATTCAACCCGATATTGTTAACGCCCACTACGCGAGTGGTTATGCAACCACAGCAGCGATGGTTGGATTCAGGCCTTGGCTATTATCAGTTTGGGGTAGTGATATATATGACTTTCCAACAAAATCTATACTACATAAATGGCTTGTCCAGGCTAATCTTCGTAGCGCAGACAAAATCGCATCGACCAGTTACGCCATGGCCACTGAAACATATAAATATGTAAAAAAAAATAAACGTAATAGTGATTCTGTTGCAATTACACCTTTTGGCGTTGATATCGAAGATTATGAAAGCATACCTGAACTTAAAGATGAATATGCGGACGAAATAACAATTGGTACAATCAAAGGGCTAGACTCCAAATATGGAATAGATATTTTATTAAGGGCATTTTCTGGTTTAGTAAAACGATTAAAGATAGTTAATGATTGCGTTGTTCCCACAGTAAAACTGCGAATAGTCGGTGATGGTCCTCAATCTTCCGAATTGAAACAGATGGCGAATAAACTTGGTATCGGTCAAAGTGTAGAATTTGTGGGAAGAGTTTCCCACAGTGAGGTTCCGTCACAGCTTGCTCTGATTGATATTTTTATTGCACTCTCACGTAGAGAAAGCTTTGGTGTCGCGGTTTTAGAAGCGGGAGCTGCGGGACGACCTGTGATAGTGTCCGATTCAGGCGGGTTGCCAGAGGTGGTAGAGAATGACCACACGGGTATCATTGTTGGAACTGAAGATACAGAAGCTGCAACAAACGCGATGGAAAGACTGGTACTAAATCCAAGTCTGAGAAAGAAAATGGGAGTGCAAGGAAGAGCCCATGTACACAAACACTACGCTTGGCTGCAATCCATCAAAGATATGGAAGAGGTGTACCACAATACCATTGACAGCGCAAAAGCGTAGTTCAGAGAATGGAGGCTCTGATGGATGTAGAAACTTTCATGATTATATATACTAGACACCCAGCAAAAAACTGCGACGAACTATGACTTATCCTTTGGTATCTATCATTACGCCACTCTATAACTGTGAGTCGCACATCCATGACACCGTGCTATCTGTCATCAAACAAACCTACCCACACTGGGAACTGTTACTCGTTGATGATTGCTCAACGGATAGCTCGTTAACGATCGCCCTGCAGTATGCTAACGATGATCCGCGAATACGAGTGATTAGAATGACCACGAACAGTGGTGCGGCGGTGGCGCGTAACGCTGCCATAAAAGAAGCGGAAGGGCAGTTTATCGCGTTTTTAGACAGCGATGATCTATGGCTCCCCCATAAACTTGAGAAGCAGCTCGACTTTATGCACCAAAAAAACTGTGCACTCAGCTTCTCTGCGTATCAAAAAATTGATGAACGCGGGAAAGACTTGGGTGTAGTGGGGGTCCCCGAGACAGTCTCACATCAGGAGTTACTCAAAACCTGTGTTATTGGCTGTTTAACGGCCATGTACGATAGCCAAAAAATCGGCAAAGTGTATATGCCTCTGATCAGAAAACGCCAAGATTTCGGCTTATGGTTAAGCATTCTCAAAAAAATTGATATAGCATACGGCATCTCAGAGCCACTGGCCCAATACCGGGTAAGACGAGATTCTATCTCCGCCAACAAGCTAAAAGCGGCGCAGTACACCTGGCATCTTTTTCGTCACGTCGAACAGCTCAGTCTGATAAAAAGTGTGTACTATTTTATACACTACGCATGCAGAGGCGTATTGCGAACAAAGTTTCCGCGGCTCGCACGATCATTAAATGTTTTGCATTAACAGTGTTGCATCCACAAGCCTAACTACCACAACAAGGTTAACAATGAGACTCATTATCTCGACAGTATCCCACAATCACAGTGATATGATTATCGCGATAGATTCATTACGCCAAGCAAGCCAGATGGACAATGTTCTTGTTATCTGTCGGGATAATGTCGGTCAGAAAACGCTTAACCAATACTGTCAACAAAGCGGCATCACCTACATTGTCAATAGCGACAAAAAAGGCTTTGCAGCCAACAATAACTTAAATTATCTCCATTATATGAGTACGTTAGAGCCACAACCGGATGACTACTTTTTATTGCTCAATCCTGATGTACAAATCACCACAGAAGCGTTAGAAAACCTGCGTCAGTTTATTATTGCCAGTGGTAACGAGATGGTCGCGGGTAACCTATACCTTGATGCAGAAGAACATGTAGAAGATGACAACATCCGTCGCTTCCCCAAACTATGGTCTTTCATCTCTGCGTATGCGTTGAATGATCGGTCCACCGTTATCCGTAAAGCAGATATTCCCAACGTTCAATCGCCATTGTGGGCAAGCGGAGCCTTGATTGCTGTTAAAGCCGCGGTGTACCAGCAACTCGGAGGGTTAGATGAAAAATATTACATGTATTGTGAAGATATCGACTTCTGCTATCGCGCTTACCAGGCGGGCTATAAAATTGCATTTTCCGAACAGACCAAAGCCATTCACTGGCGTCAGCGTGCCAGTAGAAAACTACTCAGCCGCTACTTTTTTTGGCATGCATTCAGTGCGCTGCGTTTTTGCCTAGCACGCAAAAAAATACGCTCCAAGCAATCGCAATTGTACCAAGCGGATAGCCTAAACCTGACTTAATGTGACGGTAGCGATCGCCTAAAACGACGATATTCCAAATGATTTTCCGCCCCCTCAGCCAACGTGTAGTAAAGAACGTGAACAACACTAACGATAAAAAGCCCGCTTTAAACGTTCCCGATAAACCGATTGATATTGTCTTAGCCGCCTATAACGGACAAGACTACATTCAGGCGCAAATTCAATCCATTCAGCGTAATCATGGCTACAGTCACCTCGTTCGGAAGTTGATCGTTGTGGATGATGGCTCAAGCGATCACACGCTCGCAATCATTCAAACCTTAGCCGCCAATGATAATAAAATTGAGCTTCATCAACCGGCCCAGAAAAAGGTCGGACCCAGCAAAAATTTTGCCCGAGGGTTAGCCTTAACATCGGCTCCATTTGTGATGCTGAGTGACCAAGACGACATTTGGCTGCCTGATAAAGTCGTGACCAGCTACCAACACATTAAGGCACTCAATCCGGCACAGCCACTCCTTGTATACTCTGACCTCTCGATCGTGGACTCACAGCTCAACGTAATCAACGACTCCTACTTTGTCTACAAGAAAATCCCTTTAAACTGGGGGAATACATTTAGTCAGTTATTGCAGCAAAATACCGTCTCAGGATGTACCGCGATTTTTAACCGGCCTTTACTCGACAAAGCCTTACCGATTCCAGAAGCGGCTTACATGCACGACTGGTGGCTAGCGCTGGTTGCCAAACAATTCGGCACCCTCAAATTAATTGAGCGCCCCTTGATGCAATATCGTCAACACACCAATAACAGCATTGGGGCCAAACCTCATCGCTTAGTAAAAGTTCGCCAACATTATCAAGACTTTTGTCTCAGCATGGACAAAATTGTGGCGCAAGCCAATGCATTTAAAGCCTACTTTAGTCATCAGGTCGACCCCAATGCCCTTAACCAGTTAACGCTACTCAGCGACCTAAAGCACCTGTCGCGTAAACAGCGATTAAAAGCATGGATCAGTAAAAAATTGAACCGCAGTCACGTTAAAGCTCGCATTGTGTTACTTGCCTACTTGCTATTCACTTGTAAGTAAGTCACATTTTGCGCTAAGCGATCAAGAAACCAAGCAATTGAGATCATCATGGATAAACGACTATACCTTTCTTTACTCTTACCGTTAGCCCTCACAGGATGTGGAGGCGGCAGCGATAGTGGTGGTGGCTCTAAGCCCACCCCAAAATACAATATCGACTTTGCTAGCTTTTACGTACAAGAAACCGACAAAAGTAGTACCAGTTGCGCTATCTATGATGAAAAGATTTATTACAAAGACGTCGATCCGTCTGATCCTAACTATGACCCGGATGCTGAGCCTGAGATTAAGTCTCGTGAATGGGTGCTCGCGAATAGTGTGCGCAATACGTCGCTTCGTGTGACGATTCACGGGGCAGATGGCACAGCGCTCAAAACCTACACTACTGTTGATGACGAGTGGTCAAGCAAAGGAACCCTTAAAATCAAAAAGAGTCAGGTTCCAAGTGATGGATATTTGACTATCTACGAGTTTGATGGACAAGGCGAGTATATCAACAGTATCTCCTATCAGAAGTCGCTACTATCGACCAACATGCGCTTTAGTGACTTTAAGCCCAATAACAGCGTTGGAAGAAGCTGCATCAAATCTGGCTCTAACGGCCCGACGTTGAAAGATAAAGATCAAACGCTAGAAGACGGTGGCGACTCGAGTGGACAAATCTTTGGCATCAACACCCGCGACCAGAATTTTTGGGCGACGTCACCTATCAATGTTGAAGCGGAGCTTGACAGCGAACAGATTATGGCAGTCCGTTATGAACGTTTAGCCTCGGATACCAAAGAAAACGTCAATGAGACTATCCAGCAAAACAAATATCGCCAAATCAATGCCTTCAAACTGTTTAAGCGTGGCAGTATTAGCAATAAGCCGCTTGAAATGAATGAAATTGGTGATGATTCCCGCGATGACTATAACTTTTGGTATCCACCATTAGCGGGAACGGGTTCACTAGAAAATACTAAACTATACGTTAAGAAGGGCGGAGAACCACTCTTTTGGCAGGCACTACCGAACAACAGTGATGGAGAATATGGATATGCCCACGATATCGGCAGCCGTAACTACTATCTAAATGGACAAGGCACTCTCAATAACTGGGGATTGACCTTTACCGAGCAGCCGGAAGATGTAGACACGGGCATTGACTATGCCACCGCGTTACTGAATATCGATACACCCAACCGCCTGGCTGCCACACAGGTGGTAAGCTGCAGCACCAGTGAGACAGGCGCATGCTTGCAAGGATACCTCAGTGGAGGTGAGCAAGATTGGGACACGCAACGTAGCTTTGTCTGGCTTGAAGACAGTGCGGGTCGGGAAATTCGCCAAGTCATTTATTCCAAACCTCAAGCGATGTTACCACTATTGTCCTTTACCGGCTTTAATGATCTCTACGTGAATAGCAACCTGAGCAAAGCTAAGATCTCATTATTATCAGCCGATAAAGAAGATACATTGGAGTCGATCATCAACAACAACATTGATGTAAGAGGCGTCGCGACAGAACCGTCAGAGGCGCTGAGCAACCCCGACAACGACGGCATGGCATTGCTTAATACCGAATACGAGCGCAAACAAGCGCAGACACAGCTAAGAGTACAGCCGCACAAAGTGATTAGCGCGACCAACTAATCCCCTTTCTGCGTTGATAAGCTGCCCCTCCCCGTGAATGACGCGGGGAGGGGCGCTTTTTTGATAAGATAATGGCCTTAGTGACTACAGTTAACGATCGCGTTGATACCAGTAATGATCGCCTTAATACCGTTAATCCGCGGGCAAAGTCAGGCAATTTAACGCGCACTGCTCGATTTCATCACCATGACTCGGTATTATCGTTGCCATCAAAACACAGCGATCGCCGCATGGCGACCACACAGCAAAAAACGCAGTTGCATCAATCAACGTTGTTTTTAAGACTCAGCGCCTGATGACATCGACAGCCAGACTGCGAACGTGAAAATAAGCAAGGAAACACTGTGAAAATATTGATTACCGGTGGGGCGGGCTTTATCGGCTCAGCACTGATCCGCCACATTATCGCGGAAACAAATCATGAGGTTGTGAACCTTGATAAATTAACCTATGCGGGTAACTTGGCCTCGGTTGAAGAGGTTGCCTCCTCGTCACGTTACCGCTTTGAAAAAGTCGATATTTGTGATCGTGCAGAGTTAAAACGCGTATTTAACGAACATCAGCCCGACGCGGTGATGCATCTCGCGGCTGAAAGCCATGTTGATCGCTCAATCGACGGCCCCTCGGCTTTTATCGAAACCAACATCATTGGCACCTACACCCTCCTAGATGTGGTAAAAGACTATTGGCAAGGTCTGCCAGCGGAGCGTCAACAGGCATTTAGGTTTCACCATATTTCTACTGATGAAGTATATGGCGATTTGCCGCATCCGAGCGAGCATCGTCAGGGTAAGCTACCCATGTTCACTGAAAAAACAGCCTACAAGCCAAGCAGCCCTTACTCTGCGTCTAAGGCATCCAGCGATCACCTGGTTACCGCGTGGGCAAGAACCTATGGTTTGCCGACACTGATTACCAACTGCTCGAACAATTACGGGCCGTATCATTTCCCAGAAAAACTGATCCCACTGGTGATACTCAACGCCATCAACGGCAAGCCAATCCCCGTTTACGGCTTGGGTGATCAAATTCGCGATTGGCTTTACGTTAAAGATCACGCCAGAGCCCTGCTCAATGTCGTTGAAAGCGGTGAACCCGGAGAAACCTACAACATTGGTGGGCACAACGAAAAAACCAATCTTGAAGTCGTTGAAACCATTTGTGACTTGCTTGACAGCTTGCGCCCCCACAACACGCCATATCGCGAGCAAATTACCTTTGTTAAAGATCGGCCAGGCCACGATCGCCGCTACGCGATTGATGCCAGCAAAATAGAAAAAGAGCTCGGCTGGCGCCCGCAAGAAACCTTCCAATCCGGCATCGAAAAAACAGTGCGCTGGTATCTTAACAACCAAGATTGGGTTGAAGCGATTCAATCGGGTGAGTATCGTCAATGGGTTGAAAAGCATTACGGAGAGCAGTAAACCATGCGGATATTGCTCTTTGGAACCGATGGACAAGTCGGGTGGGAGTTACAGCGTTCACTCAGCTACTTAGGCGATCTATTCTGCGTAGGGCGTGACCACCCTGAATATGAAGGGGATTTTCTTGATCCGAACGGCCTCGTGCGCACTGTTGAAGCGATTAAGCCGGATGTGATTGTTAACGCAGCCGCTTATACCGCGGTGGATAAAGCCGAAACCGATCTAGAAACTGCGTTTCAAATTAACACCCACAGCGTGCTGGCTTTAGCCAAAGCGGCCGAGCGGCACCGAGCATGGTTGATTCACTACTCCACCGACTATGTCTATGACGGCGCCGGTGACACAGCGCGTGACGAAACCACGCCCACATCGCCGATCAATGTTTATGGTGAAAGTAAACAAATGTCAGAGCAGGTGATCCAACGCTACTGCTCACGATATCTTATTTTCCGTACCAGCTGGGTGTATGCCAACCGCGGTAACAACTTTGCTAAAACCATGCTAACGTTAGCCAAATCGCGCCGAGAATTGAGCATCGTCGATGACCAAATTGGCGCGCCAACCAGTGCAGAACTGCTCGCCGATTGCACCGCCCATGCTATCAAAAAAGCGTACAGCTTATCGCAATCGGGCAGTGAACAATGGATAGTGGGGATCTATCACCTGGTAGCGAAAGCGTTTACCAGTTGGTACCACTACGCCAACTTCGTCTTTGACGTTGCGCGCAAACAAGGTATTGATCTGGCGGTTGAAACCGTCGAGCCCGTGCCGAGCACCCATTACCCGACGCCAGCTGCGCGTCCTCGTAATTCTCGACTGGATGTGTCGAAATTTGAAAAAAGTTTTGGCTTAACCTTGCCCACATGGCAGTGCGGGGTTGAGCGAATGATAAAAGAACTGACTGAATAAGCGTATGAATGCACAAAAAAAACGTCGAGGTATTATCCTTGCGGGTGGGTCAGGCACTCGCCTTTATCCAGTGACTTTAGCCGTCAGCAAGCAACTGCTTCCCATTTACGACAAGCCGATGATTTATTATCCGTTAAGCACCTTAATGCTGGCGGGGATTGATGAAATATTAGTGATTAGCACCCCACAAGACACGCCACGATTTGAACAGCTACTTGGCGATGGTAGCCAGTGGGGTATTAAGCTTGAATACGCGGTACAAGAATCTCCCGACGGCTTAGCGCAAGCGTTGATTATAGCCGAAGATTTTCTCGACGGCGCGCCCAGTGCGCTGATCTTAGGTGATAACATTTTCTATGGTCACTCGCTACAAACCTTGCTAGACGCGGCCAACCAGAAAACCGACGGCGCAACGGTCTTTGCTTACCACGTGCACGATCCCGAGCGTTATGGCGTGGTCGCGTTTGATCAAGCCGGTACCGCCCGCTCACTAGAAGAAAAACCAGCAACACCGCAAAGTAATTATGCGGTGACTGGCTTGTACTTCTATGACGAGAAAGCGGTAGAGCGTGCCAAACAGCTGACACCGTCACACCGCGGCGAGCTCGAAATTACCGACCTAAACCGCATTTATCTTGAGAGTGATGAGCTCTCAGTGGCGCGCATGGGGCGTGGTTACGCTTGGCTAGACACAGGTACTCACGAAAGCTTGATTGAAGCGTCTAACTTTATTGAGACCATTGAGCACCGCCAAGGTTTAAAAGTCGCATGCCCAGAAGAAATTGCCTATCGCAAAGGCTTTATCAATGCCGAGCAGCTCGAACAGTGTGCGAAGCCGTTGGCAAAAAATGGCTATGGTCAATATTTACTCAAATTGCTGGAAGGCGAATAACGTCGTTGTGTACAACTTGGAGCCATCATGAACGTATTACCCACACAGATCGCAGACGTCTATATCATCGAGCCTAAGGTATTTGGCGACGAACGCGGCTTTTTTTTCGAAAGCTTTAACCAGCAACAATTCGAGCAAGCGATTGGTCAGTCGGTCAACTTTGTGCAAGACAACCATTCTCGATCGACCCAAAATGTCGTACGTGGCCTGCATTTTCAAACCCAACAAGCCCAAGGTAAGCTGGTTCGGTGTGCGCTTGGCAGGGTGTTGGATGTTGCGGTAGACATTCGCCCCGACTCACCGACATTTGGTGAAGTGGTGACCGTCGAGCTCAGTGCCGACAACAAGCGCCAACTCTGGGTGCCTGCCGGGTTGGCGCACGGCTTTAGTGTACTCTCCGACGTGGCAGAGTTTTTATACAAAACCACCGACTACTACGCACCGCAATACGAAGCCGCTATCCGTTGGGATGACCCCGAGCTCAACATTGACTGGCGTCTACAAGGTGAGGCAAAGCTGTCCGCCAAAGACCAACAAGCCATCAGCTTTGCCGAGTTCAAAGCGCAGATCGGGCGAGGCTAATCACGTCTTATCACGTGAATATACACCCACCGTCGTCGCATGGGCGCGGTGGGTGCGGCGCATAAAAAAGCACCAATAGGCAGGAAGGCGTGCGCTAACGGGTTGCCAGCCGCGCAACAATAGGGTAAAACCAGCCCACCGTTTAATCTCATTATCGACGTCCGTCGAGCATCATGGCAGTTATTATCATGCTACCGTCACGAGAAAACATACAGCTATTCAAAACCATGGTAAGACGCGAAGTAAAATCGCGTTATCAAGGCACCTTACTCGGTTTTTTTTGGAACCTAGTGACGCCGCTATTGATGCTCGCCATCTACTCGACGGTTTTTTTGGTCGTATTTGAAGCTAAATGGCACTTAGAAGGTGCCCAAACCGCTGACTACGGCCTCATGCTGTTCATTGGTATTTTAACGCACGGCTTTATGGCTGAGGTGCTGACCGCTTCCAGCGGTATTATTCGTAACAACAGCAACTTAGTAAAGAAAGTGCGTTTTCCTGTTGCCATGCTACCGGTGATTTCCGTGTGTAGTGCCGGCGTTAATTATCTCTTTGGCTTACTGCTTGCGTTTGCCTATGCGGGGGTCAACCACTATCTGCAAAACCCTCTGATGATCCTCTACCTTCCGATCGTTTTGATGGTTTATTTAACGACGTTGACAGCAATTGCCTACTTAGTGGCCTCATTGGGGTTATACATTCGCGATATTGTCCAAATGATGCCGGTATTGATCACCGCGTTGTTGTTTACCAGTACCGTCTTCTTTTCGGCTCAATCGGCACCCGACATGCTTGCCAAGATATTGTATCTCAATCCTATTAGTCCAATTGCTGATGCCATCCGTGATATCGTGTACGGTAAGCCACCGCAATTTGGCCAGCTCGCCATCTTATTGGCGATCAGCTGTGGTGTGTTTGTGGCAAGTTACGGCTTATTTCGCCGCCTACGGCCCAACTTTGCCGATGTATTATAGCAACGAAATAGCGACATTATCTTTGGCGGACCTTGGCAACGGTGAGTGAATTAGAGCTCATGTTCATCGTTCAACACAAGCGGTAGACGGACGCATTTTATCAATCAAAGCAGTACAGAAACGCAGCCACATAGTGTAAGCTGCGACGCTGCATTAACACCAAGATCAATACGGGGACACCATGTTTTTAGGTGAGCGATTAAAACAAAAACAACTCATCACGGATGACGACATAGAGCAAATCCTCGCCATTCAACAACAGTCATCCATGGGTCAGCGTCAACGGTTTGGGGAATTGTGTATTTCTCACGGTCTTTGCTCAGAGCAAGACGTACTGATCGCCTTGCACGAACAACTTGACTTACCCATGATGGCAGACGTACTCAGCCAGTACTTTGGTGATGATTTACCCGGCAACGAATTGGCATTATCACTGTTCCCTGCCCAATGGTGGCAGCAACGGCAAGCGTTCCCCCTCCACCGAGACGGCGACCAAATTCTGGTTGCCCAAGCCGATATTTGGGACGACTTTGTCTTTGAAGCACTGCTGCACCAACACCAACTGCACGCCACCCCCGTACTGTGCTCAAACTACGAGTTGCGTCAGCTTATTTCCGGATTTGATGCTGATCACCAAGCGGGTAACGCCTTGGTTGAACAAGAAAGTAGCGCCGCCCCCGTGGTTAAATTTGTTAACGAATGTATCCAGCGCGCGATCAAAGAAAACGCCTCAGATATTCACTTTGAAGTGAACAAACAGCAGTTTTTTGTGCGCTACCGCGTCGATGGCGTACTACGCACCGTTGACCAACCTGGCATGGCTCAACATGCGGCGATTCTCTCGCGCATTAAGCTGATGGCAGGGCTCGATATTTCAGAAAAACGCCTCCCGCAGGATGGCCGTATTCGCGTCAGGTTATCAGGCCAGCAAGTAGACATTCGTGTCGCTACAACCCCCACGGTTTATGGCGAAAACGCCGTACTGCGTTTGCTTGCCAACGAGAACACCCACAAGCCTGAAGAGCAACAAAAAGACCTCGACATGTTGCCTGACCAAAAGGCCATTATCGAAGAGATCTTGCATAAAAAGACCGGGATATTCTTGGTCACTGGCCCAACGGGTAGCGGTAAAACCACCTCGCTCTATACCTTGCTAGGGTGTGTGAATGATGACAAAACCAAAATCATCACCGTTGAAGACCCTGTCGAATACCAAATGAAAGGCTTGACCCAGATTCAAGTCAATGCCGATATTGGCTTAACCTTTGCCAGTGTGTTGCGCTCGGCGCTGCGTCAAGACCCCGACATTATGCTGATTGGTGAAATGCGAGACAAAGAAACCGCCCAAATTGCGGTGCAATCGGCACTGACAGGTCACTTTGTGCTCTCTACGTTGCACACGAATGACGCACCCAGCAGCTTCATTCGTCTAAAAGACATTGGCATTCCAGACTACCTGATTAAATCCACGATTGTAGGGGTGATGGCACAGCGCCTGGTGCGTAAACTTTGCCCGCATTGCAAACGGCCCGATCCAAACGGCAGTCATGCAGCGAACCAGGTGGGATTTTCTGAGGTTGAACGCAATTGGGGAGCACTACTCCCGACTGATATTCAGTGGTACAAAGCCAACTCAGAAGGGTGTGATCACTGCAATGGCACCGGCTATCATGGTCGATTAGCGATTTTTGAACTATTAGGTTGGTCGGATGCCGAAACCGCGGAGCTTGAAATGGCGCAGTTACAAGCGGTAGCACGCGAGCAAAATATGCGCTCATTACGCCAAGACGCCCTGATGCGAGCCGCGCGAGGTGAAACCACGCTTGAAGAAGTCCTGCGTGTAGTTGGCTAAATTGTTAAGGCGAAAACGCGAGAACAAGAATGAAGCAGTTTAAATATGTGGCTCGGCGTAAAGATGGCACGCTGATAGACGGATGGATCCGCGCAGAAAACGATGTGCAAGCTAAGCGTCAGTTGCAACAACAGCAACGACAAGTTGTCATGCTGAACGAGCAGCGCGATGTGAAAAGCAAGCGTATTAGTCGAGAAACGCTGATCACGACGCTGCGCGAACTGGCGACGTTACGCCAAAGTGGGATGCCGCTTGACCAATGCATGCAATCGTTACAAGAAAACGTCAGTGATAAACACATGGGCGCGGCGCTAAAGCGCCTGTATTACGACATTGAATCAGGCGCCAGTCTGTCAGAAGCCATTGCAGCTCAGCCTGATGTCTTTCCCTTTTATGTTGCCTCCATGTTGCGCCTAGGCGAAGCCAGTGGCCAATTGGGTGAAGCGCTATTCAGTGTCTCAGAGCGTATCGAGCGCGAAGAACAACTGGTCAGCGAAATAAAGTCAGCGCTCACTTACCCGGCTTTTTTGCTGGTGGTGTGTGTGGTGGTGATTTTCTTCATGTTTCTCTACGTGATCCCCAACTTTGAGACCATGGTGCAAGGCAATGGTGATGCTGGTGCACTTGGCACCTTGCTCAATATTTCGGCCTTTTTTAACGATAACCTCATGCTGATTAGTGCCGGTGTGGCAGCAGCGGTGGGAGGGCTCTATTACGGCGCCGTGTATGGCAATTTAAAAGACACCGCCTTGCAAGCGTTATCGACGATTCCGTTATTTGGTAACCTCGTAGACGCATGGAACATCGTCCAGTTTTCCAGTAGCATGCAAAAGCTTTTGCAAGCAGGTGTTGAGTTAGTGGAGTCAGTTGAGATCACCTTAAATAGCCTCTCTGATGTACGTCTTCGCAAACGGCTACAGCATGTGGTCCTGCGAGTGCGAGAAGGGCGTGGCCTCGCAGAATCGTTGGCCGAATACGGGCTCTTTTCCCCCATGGTGATCCGGCTGATACAAACCGGTGAGGCAGGGGCATCGCTTGTGCCTTGCTTTAAAGAAATTAACGCCCTCTACGAGCGCCGCCTCTCCAAAGGCTTAAAACAAATTCTAACCATACTCGAGCCCTTAGTGATTGTGATCATGGGCGGCATTGTCGGCAGCATCATGATTGTGCTGATCTCGGGGATTATTTCAGTCAACAACATTAGTTTATAGCCTTGCGCGCACTGACAGACCGACGATGCGACACATGGGCAAGAATAAATGGTTATAAAAGAGTAAGAGGACACCATGAACAAACGCAAACAACAGGGCTTTACCCTTATCGAGTTACTTGTCGTGCTCGTACTGATTTCCTTGCTGGCCGGGCTTGTGGGCCCCAAATTGTTTAATCAAGTCGGTTCATCCAAAACCAAAGTAGCAGGGGCGCAGATTGAACTATTGTCGTCGGCATTGAAAACCTATCGCCTTGACATGGGGCAGTACCCTTCTACCGAGCAAGGTCTAAACGCGTTAATGGAAAATCCAGGCGACAGCGCCATGTGGAATGGCCCTTACTTAGCCAAAGACTTACCACTTGACCCGTGGAACCAACCTTATCATTACAAGCTTAAGCCTAACTATGAGTTTGCGCTGTACACGCTTGGCCGAGACAACCAAGAAGGCGGCGAGGGCGAAGACCAAGACGTAGGCGTGAAGTAATGTCCCTCCGCGTGATTCGCCCTCGACATACCGCGCGATTATCGCGCGGTTTTACCATGATAGAAATGTTGGTCGTCATTGCCTTGATGGCGGCAGTATCGACCATGGTGGTGCCGAATATGTGGGGACAATATCAGCGCTTTCAGCAAACCGAGCAAATCGAGCGCTTTTGGCAGGCTATTAACCAGCGCGCTAGCGAAGTAAGAAAGCAGGGTAAAACACTCATTATTGATGCCGAACAATTGCAATGGCAAGCGTTAGCCGCTGATCATCAACTG
The DNA here is from genome assembly GCF_001995695.1 of Salinivibrio sp. ML290. Taxonomy (NCBI): domain Bacteria; kingdom Pseudomonadati; phylum Pseudomonadota; class Gammaproteobacteria; order Vibrionales; family Vibrionaceae; genus Salinivibrio; species Salinivibrio sp. ML290. The sequence goes on from NZ_MUEY01000011.1 coordinate 85,484, forward strand.
GCTTTTGCTCCCAGTGATCGCATCATTATCCGTAGTGATGGTTTTATAAAAGGTGGTGAGCTAAACCTAACCATTCAAAACGACCAAAAAGATAAATGGACACTAGGTGTCAGTACCCCCGATGGAGACGTTAACATTGTACCTCGCCGCTAACAAAACGCATCAATCCCGCGGGTTTACATTAATTGAAGTGGTGGTAGCGCTCGCCATTCTCACTGCCGGATTCAGTGTGATATTTAAGCTGTTTCAGCAGTCGGGGATCACTGCCACCCGAGTGGTCGCTACCCAGCAGCAAGTCAATGCAGAGCAATCGGTATTCAGTGCACTTAAAGCCATCAACCCGGCCGAAACTAGCAGTGGGCGCGATCAAGCGGGCGATGTCAGCTATCAATGGCAAGCAAACCCTATCTCACCATTACTACAAACAAGAAGCAGTGACGGTACAAGCCCTTACTATGTGCAGTTGTATAAAGTCACGGTAGAGTATCAACTTAACAACCAAACGAGCTCGTTTTCTTTTGAGCAACTTGGTTGGAGTGAATAATGAGAGTAGTAACTCGATGAAAACAAATAACAATGCGGCCCTCGGATTTACCCTGATTGAAGTACTTGTCGCGCTGGCTGTTTTTTCATCGGTGATTTCCCTTGTGATGTTTGGGCTGGATCAAGGTCGATTACAATGGTCAAAATCGACGGAGCGCGCTAACACCTACCAAGAATTGCAATTACGAAAGCAATGGCTGAGCCAGCTATTTAATCAAGCAAACGGGAGTATGTTTAAGCAAGGCTATGGCAGTGAAACAGCATTCTTTTATGGCGATCAAAAAAAGCTCAAGTTTCTAAGCAATGCTCCCATTATTGATGGTCCAGGCTCTTATGCGACGGTAGAACTAACGGTTCAGGATCGCGATAACCAACAGGCATTATTGTTTCAGCAATGGTCTTACACTGATCCGTATCTCACGCAAACAGCGCAAACACAAACATCTGAAACACTGGTCCTTTTAGATAATATCAGTGATGTTCAGTGGCAATATTATCTTCCAGCCCGTACCGAACCAACATCGATGGAAATTCGATTTGGTGGTTTTAGGGCTCGGCCAGAAGGGTTTTGGAGTGATAAACCGTATGATGCTGATTATGAACAAGTTATACCGCCTATGGTTCGTTTGAGCTTTCGTAGGCAGGGTCGCGCCTATCAATGGCAGTTTTATTTGCCAATGAAGTCAGAAGCATACAACCAGGGTGATAGCCTAGAGGTAAAATGAGGATTACGTGCAATAAACAGAAAGGCGTAGTGTTACCCCTGACACTGATTATTCTTGCCGTCCTCACTGCCATGGCGAGTGTCGTTATCTTGCGCAGTGATCGTAGTATTGAAAAAGTCACCTATGTTCGGGATAAGTGGCGTGCTCGCCTCGAAATTCACAACGCGGAGCAGCGACTGTTCTTTGCTATGTATGGTGGAGAAAGTCACTCTGGTGGTTTCCAGCTAGGTGAGACACTTTTACGCACGGATAGTGAACCAACGAGGTTGTCAAACAACGTTTGGGTCTCATTGCAAGATGCCGATGGGTTAGTCGGTCTTACTTTCTTAAACAAAGAGCGGCTATCGAAAGTCATTAGACATTTTTATTCAGAGCCACAGGCGAGCAATATCGTTAGACGGATCATTACTTGGCAAAGCACTTCTGGGACAACACGACCAGCGACCGAGGGGCCACAACCCCGTTATGACCTGTTTCGAAGCCTTGACGAGCTGATGTTAATACCCGGCATTAAACCAGAAGACTTCAATGGTTCATGGACAATGAAAGGTGAGAACCAACTAACCAACTGCTGTCAATTTGGCCTGAGAGATCTGGTGTCAATTCGTGCTCGCACTAGCCCGAACTTAATCGCGATGCCACATGCGTTACTAAAGATTTTGTATGGTCTTAATGATGCTTCGCTTGAGCGGTTATCGCGCCTAAAACGTGATGCAAACTGGCGAGGAGTGGCCTCATCATTAAACAATATGGGTGTGCCGTTTACTTCTGACAGCCAGTATCCAGGTAAAGAATACATTGTTAGATATCAGTCTGGCGATATCCGGGCGAGAGGTCGTTATGAAATTCTGCCTTATCAGTTTCCGCCCAAGCGCATGACGTGGTACTTTCCCGATCAGTATCGCTATTTTGACTCTCGAGATGAATAGGCAGTAACAAGTGATTAAGCAACTACAAAAGCAGTGGCTAGTATGGCCAGCATGTTATCGTGAAGACAATCCAAGTTTAAAAAAGGCTGGGCGATTCGACAAAGTGATTGGGCTCGTTCCCCAGCAACTTTGTCTCTTCAAAACATTCTACTATCAATGCGATCTTGTTGCTCACAACGAGTTAAAAGATTGTGTGAAAAATGAAATAGAGCAACTCGTTGACTGGAAACAGGTCTCACTACACTTTTGGACAACCAAGCGGGATGAACAGTGGTTAGTGTCGGTATGGTTCTGGGATCCCGAGGACGTTGTCTTCAGGGAGAGTGTAACACACATTGTTCCTGCGCTTACGTACTACTTGGCGTGCTCGCCGGCCGACAAAGGCACCTTAATATACCAAGAGCGTGCCATCGATAATAAGAATTCAAATGGCCTGGTTTCTTGGGCGGTTACATGGCAAGCGCTGCAATGTATTGAGCAACTCAACCCACTTAGCTCACCGCTTCATTACAAGAAAATTGAAGCGCAATTGGCGATGCACCACGAGCCGGTGTTTAGTAACGCAGATCCAGAGAGCTGCACGCTCATAAAAAACAAGTCGCTCGAGCCATTTAGTCAAACGCCGCGATCGACGGTATTGTCCCAAGGGAAATGCAGTAACCAGTTCGATATTGATAATCCATGGCGTTACTGGAAAACAATGGTTATGCTCTTTGCCTTACTCGTAACCTATCTAGTTGCTGATGGGGCGCTTATTAACTATCGACTCGATCAAGCGGGTCACTCAGTGAGTCAGTTAGCGCGCGATACGGCGCAACTTCAAAGTCGACGTGCAAAGGCGTTGGAGCAAGAAAAAGTGCTGCAGAAGTATCAGCAGGCTCGTGAAAAGCAGCAAATTGTCGCACGTATTATGAACAAACTTGCGCGTAACCTGAGTAAAGATGTGATTATTGAGCGCTTCACATACCAAAACCAAAAGATAGTATTACGAGGCTCGATTGAGGACACGCTTGGCTTGTTAGACTCGATATCAAATATCGAAGAAGTGACCAATGCGCGGTTATTGGGTGAAGTAACCCAAACGGAATCCGGTCGTCAGGAGTTTCAGGCGGAACTGCAAGTGAAGGAGGCGGGTTGATGATTGAAACCATTCGACAAACATGGCGGGGATCATCGCTAAAAGACGAACTTTCAAGTCCGCTGGTGCAATGGGTAAGCTTGCTTTGTGTGCTTGTTATTATAGGCCTTGCTATCGTAGACCCTTATTTGCAGTGGCGTTCAGACGTTGAACAACGTCTTGAGCAAAAGCAGCTTCAACTTGGTAAGTTGCAAGCACTCAAAGGCAATGAAAGTGCGATCCAACAATGGATTAAAAAAGTGGACACAGCATTTACTCAGGCACAGCAAGGACTGATTGATGAACGTACCAATGGGCGCGCGATATCTAATCAAGTGAATGCGTTCGAGGATGTTTATCGGCCTTTGGGGCTAAAGTTCACTGGGCGGCGTTTCGCTGAACCGGTCATGACCCCTTGGTTAGGCGAAAATGTGCAGTCAAACTGGCGGCTTCAAGGAAGCAGCGATGACATCCTCTATCTTCTAACACGATTAGCGAATCAACAAAAGATCATGGAACCAGCATTTGTCGAGATTAAACAAGTGAATGCCTCGCGTCGTAATAAAGAGGAGACCTACGAGATTGCGATTAATTTACGCGGCTACAGAAAACTAAGCTTGCCCCAGCTAAAAGCGAGGTCGCAATGATACTGGGTAAAGCATGGCGTAGTGAGTATAAGCTGCTTGCAGTAATAGGGGGCGCCGCGATGTTAGGGCTGGTATTGACTTATTGGCAGACACAGCCTTCATCAGCGCTGGAAGCAAACAAAGTGGCTCTTAGCCTACCGAAAGAATATACGTTTATTGAGGTGGCACCGCCGCCCGGAAACCTATTTACCGAAGGGCGGCAAATTGTATCGCGCGATCAACAAGAGGGTGAAACCAATACGCCTCCCCCGGAAAAGTCAGGCGTGAATGACTTTGTATTAGCTGGCATCATAGAACAAGGCAGCACGGTTTTTGCTGTATTCGTTGCCGATGACAAGCGCATCAGTTTGTCACCGGGGCAACAAGACCCTATTATCGGCCAACTAACTCAAGTGGATGGAAACCAAGCGACAACGCGTCTGCCTGATGGCAACACCAAACAATGGCAGCTATTTCCGGTTACCAACCCAGGCAAATCTAGTAAAGAGGAAACCCCATCATCATGAGTGGTGTAAAACAGACAATAAATAAATACCGTTCATTAGCCGCAGTGTTAATGCTCACATCTATGCTGGCGGGGTGTGCAAACTTTAAACCATTGCCACCTAATAACTACCCAACCCCTCCAAGCAGCACGCAAGGGGACACCGAAACGATTGTTGGCGAAAACGGTGTAGATGAAAATGGTGAATCGCTCAAGCCCGGTCAATATGTACAATTTGACGACAGCATTCGTAGCGCCCCCCTGTTGCACGCGGGAAAAAAAAGCAGTGGCATCGATAAAGCGCTGGGCTTGCCCGAGCAACCGGTAAAACTCAATGCCGACGCACTGCCGGTTAACCACTTTATTAATTTGGCATTAGGAGATGTGCTGGGTGTTAACTATATCGTCGATAATGATCTGTCAGAGCAAACATCCCCGATTACACTCCGCGTGAATAAAGCGGTGAGTGCGTCGAGAATGTTAGGGCTTGTCGAGGAGGTGCTCCAAGTTAACGGCATTGCATTGGTGCGTGAAGATGATCTGATTAAAGTGATTCCCGCGTCGAAAACCAACAACCAAACCCCAGAGTTGTTGAGCCAATCGGTTAAGCCAATGCTGCGATACGGCAAAGTCGCGCAAATCATTCCTGTTTACTACCTATCCATCAACCAAGCCTCATCAATGGTATCAAAACTCCTCAGAGAGGGCAGCGGTGGTACTGTGTTGGTGCAAACGCACCTCAACTCCTTGATGGTGGTGGCGCAACAAAAAGAGATCAAACGCGTAGAGGATTTACTCGCTAAACTTGATGTGCCAAGCAAGTCAGCCAGTCATATGGCATTAGCAACGCCCAGATACAAAACCGCCTCGGAGCTGTCGAAATCTCTGAAAGCGGCGCTAGACGCAGCCTCGATCCCGACGTCGATAGGACGAGGAACGCACGGCGTGATCTTGACGCCAGTAAACAGTGAACAGCTGCTCATTTCGTCAAGCACAAAAGCGTGGTTACGCACGACTCAAGAATGGCTCAAGCGGCTGGATATTCCAGAAAAAATAGAGGGCAAAAACGGTGTCTATGCCTATTACATGAAAAACACCAAGGCGTCAGATGCGTGGAATGTCGTTTCTACTATATTTGGCGGAAAAGAGGCGAAAAACGGGAATACCCAAAAAGCGGCACAACAAAACATTGTGGAATCAGCCAAGGGCAACGGCGTGACACCAGGCAATGTCGGGTTTCAGCGTTTAGGGAGCAATACCGCTGGCGCCATGAGCGTGGTGGATAAAAACTTCCGAGTCGTGATCGACAACAAGCGCAATGCGATTATTTTTCAAGGACAGTATGCGGACTATCAGCGCCTGATTGAGCGACTCAAGTTTGTGGATCAGCGCCCTCGCCAAGTGTTGCTACAGGCAACCGTTGCGGAAGTAAAAGTAGAAGACGGTTATTCATTCGGCACCGAATTCAACACCGATCAAGGTGATGTCACCGGCGGTACCAATGGCCTGATCCAAACCGCGGGTAACCTTACCCTGAACGGCGTGTTTGGTGACTTTACCGCTAAGTTTTCTGCGGCATTAGACTCCGGTAAGGCACAAGTATTATCAAGCCCACGTATTATCGCGATGGACCAAGAGCCCGCGCGAATCAATATCGGTGAGCAAATTCAAGTTAAAACCGGTGAAGTGTCAGGGGGGGGAGATGACTCCACCGCCACCATTACCTATCAGTATGTTGACGTGGGGATCACCTTAGATATTACTCCAACCATCAATCAGAATGGCCTTGTAGAGCTGATACTCAGCCAAGAGGTCAGCTCTCAGGGGGTCAAATCGGGTGACAGTATTCCCATTAACCGACGTTCGCTGCAAACGCGTTTACTCGCAGACAGTGGTGACACTGTCTACATGGGCGGGTTGATCTCCAAAGACAACAACAGCTCTAAAAAGAAAGTCCCGTTATTAGGTGACATTCCATTGCTAGGTGGCTTATTTAGCTATACCGAAGAATCACAAAACTCGACGGAGTTAGTATTGTTAATTACCCCTTATGTCATCAGTAATCGTGATGAAGCGCAATTTTATACCAAAGAGTTTAAATCACTCACGGGCTGGGAATTAGCGCAAAGCTTACCGCAATAAGCACTTCTCTGCATATCGCGCCACCTAATACCCTTAGGTGGCGTTTTTTTATCCAATTAAATCTGACAATTGTGTGACACTTATCGTTTTTTGATAACAATTCCCTGATGTTTAATAAGTAAAAGTGTACAAAATCACGTCACTTAAACTTTTGGGCTCAATTTCGTTTCAAAACGCGATGTTTATCACGAGAAAATACCTTAAAAAGGCTTAATAATAAAATAAATTGCTTTTAAATCAGTGGCTTGTAGGTGTTATGGCAGAGTGCAATTTAAAACGAAGACCACAGTGTTTACTCTTTAATTGTGAGCAGTGTCTCATTTTGAGTGTGACAGATGTCTAAGCTTTCGGTTTGTGCACCGCTATTTGTCATTGACTTAACAGCGATTATTAATAAGAATTAAGTCGCGCACTTCGGAGCGCGGACTAAAACGTAACGTAACGCTAACCAAGGCTTGAAAAAGTCGCGCAGTATGCTTAACTGTGTGCAAGGCTTGAACTAGCAAGCGGTAGGTGCGACGGAAAGTGCACCGGAGTTGATCAAATGGCTCTCGGTAGAGAGTCAGATTTATAAAATGGATCCAACTAAAGGATATAACTAACATGTTAAAGAAAACCTTTCTAGCAGCAGCAGTAGCATCAGTGTTTGCTGGCCCAGCAATGGCGGACATTGACCTTGACTATAATGGCTTTAGTTCACCATCTGAAGATGTGAATACAACCGTACTCGCTGCAGTTACAAAACAGCCGGTTTTAAGTTTTTCAACCGCAGAAGAACAGGTTGCAGCGAAATTTGAAGTCAACGGCGACCTAAAACAAAATGGTTTCATTACCATTGAGTTAGTAGGTAATGCAACGTTTAACGAGAACGAAGTACGCCAGTGGCTAACAGGCGAAACAGCGACTTCTAATGATATCAACATCGATATGAAACTGGCCACTGTGAATGCGGATACAACCGGTACTGGCAGCCCTTGGCACAGCAGGATCTCCAGTTTTAGACTCAGATCTGAGCAAAGTTTTTAAGTTCATTGATGTTGCTGGCGATAAGCAAATTGATTATGCAATCGACCTCAACGGCAAGCGTCTTCGTTTGGCTTTAGCTCAAACAGAAGGCTCTTTCGATGACATGATTGAATTGGACAGTGACAGTGCCGTTGATGAAGCAGCAATTGCAGCTGGTCTCGCGGCGGACACTACAGCTTTGAACGCTGCACTTGAAGCGATTAACACCGGTGACGGCACTGCGGTCGCAGGTGATACCTCGGGTACGCCTGGTTATGAAAACGACGGAACAGACGCTACCACTGACGAAGAAAAAGTTGCCTATATTCGTAGCCTGAACGACTCAGGTGAGCTTTATCTAGAAGGCCTAGCTGGATTTGATCAACAGCTGGTTGGTGCTGGTACGGCGATCAACTTTGACTTCGCCAATGCAAACCAAATCTTCAACCTGGAGTCTGGCCAAAACAACGACGTATCGGTTAAGATTGGTGCGCTGAAAAACGCCTCTTACTCTGCAGACCCAGAGCAGTCAGGTACTTTGTTCGAGCTTGGCGATTTGTTCGAGTTAGAAGTAGATACCGTAGGCAAGGGTACAGCGTTGGTTTCAACAGGATTCTTAGGTGTTGATACAGACAACCCAAGTGATGGTATCGCGAACGACGAAGACATCACGGCAACTGGTTTTGAATTGTACAACCGTACCTCTAACCAAAACATTCAGCTGAACAAAGTTGAATTAACGCTAAATGGTGACTTGAACGCATTCCGCGCAGATGATGCAGGTAACCTATTACTGAAAGACGGCACAGCCTCTGGTTGGAAACTGTCAAGCGATGGCATGTCTGCAACGACAGACGCAGGTGATGCAGTTCTACAAGGTAATATCGATGAAGACGCGAAAGCTTCTTCAGTTGTTGGTACTTGGAGCAATCTGCAAAACTTGTACGTAGAAGCCGACAACACAACACCGGTTGAAGCACAGAGCATCTCAGTTACAGCTAAAATTGAAGGTGTGGATCAAGATACTTACAATGATTTTGAAGACACACTGTCTGAGCTGTTCCTAATCACGCGTGACGGTCTGAAGTTCGACACTATCCTAACGGGTACCACGTCTTCTAACTCTGTTCACATCCGTGACGTATCTGGCATCCTTCCAGAAGAAGGCGGTAAGATTTACGTGACCGTTTGGGAATACGACGCACACGCACGTGGCGAATCTGGCGAGCGTAACGTACTGGCTGACCGCGAAGAGCTGACTGTACGTCTACCATCTAACGGTGCTGTAACGGTTGACCCTGCAACTATCGCAGACCAGCTAGGCATCGAAGTGGCGCAAAACCGTCAAGCACGTATGCTGTTCGAAGTTGAAACCAACGTAGGTGAAGTCGCTGTTAAGAAGAAAGACGCTAGCGGCACTGATATCCAAACTGGTTCACAAGCTGAAGAACGTGACATCGTAGATTTCACTCTGTAAGTGATTACCCATTAGGTAATAAAGAGACTGAAAATCAAACAAAGCGCCCCTCACGGGGCGCTTTTTTTATTGGTGTCTTTACGTGCGCGGTTAACCGCTAACACCTCTTTGCAAACCGCCTCGCTTTTCCCCATAATAACCGCCCTTAGCCGCTAACTAATAAGCATCATGGTTGTTTCTGTCTCAAAGGTGACTAAAAGTTTTGCCTTAGCCCGTGGCCCTTGGCAACGTCTACGCCAAGCATTGTGGCCACGTCCAAACGACGAGCGCTTTTATGCCTTGCGCAACATTGACTTTCATGCAGAGAAAGGCGAAACCGTCGGCATTGTTGGCCATAACGGCAGTGGTAAATCCACCTTACTGCAGTTGATTTGTGGCGTGATGCAGCCCGATCAAGGTAGCATCCATTTACAAGGCCGTGTTGCGGCGCTATTGGAGTTAGGCTCTGGGTTTAACCCCGAGTTCACCGGCCGCCAAAATGTCTATTTTAATGCCCAGCTATTGGGCCTGACGCGCCAAGAGGTCGAAGCGCGGTTCGAGGCAATCACCGACTTTGCCAATATCGGCCGGTTTATCGATCAACCGGTCAAAAACTACTCCAGTGGCATGATGCTGCGTTTGGTGTTTGCGGTGGTGATGCACATTGACCCAGATGTGCTCATCATTGATGAAGCCTTGGCGGTAGGCGATGATGCCTTTCGCCGCAAATGCCATGCCAAACTAAAACAGCTGCAAGCGAAGGGCGTGACCTTGTTGTTTGTGTCTCATTCTGCGGGGCAAGTGATTGAGCTGTGCGACCGCGCCGTGTTGCTCGATCAAGGTGAGCTGTTAATGGAAGGCAAACCCAAGCAAGTGGTACAGCAATACCACAAACTGCTGCACATGGAGGGTGAGGAGCGACAAACTTACCGTCAAGCCATTATCGACGGCCTGCGCGAGACGGATACCAAACCGGCAAAGACCAAAACAGAGGCCCCGAGTACGGGCGATTATGATCCCGGTGTGAAGCCGGCCTCCACCATGTGGTACGCTAGCGACGGTGCCCATATTCATCATCCGCACATTGAGAATCAACACGGTGAGACCGTGAATATGCTCAATGGCGGTGAGAGCTATGATTATGTCTATCAGGTGGCCTTTGAGCGCGAAGCCTTTGAGGTGGGCGGTGGCATGATGATTAAAACCGTGTCGGGCTTTGAGCTGGCAGGGGCGACCTCGACCCGCGATCACACCTTGCGTATTCCTTATGTGGCCGCCGGACAAACGTTAGAAATGCGTTTTCGATTTCAGTGCAACCTACCTAATGGCAGCTACTTTCTTAACTGTGGCTGTTCGGCGCTGGTTGACGGAGAGCGCCGCTTTTTACACCGAGGCGTCGATGCGGCCATGTTTACTGTGGTAGAACAAAGCCAGCACGTCACCGGCGCGGTGGATTTGGTATCGCGTATTGTGCCCACACTGTTAGACGAGAGTGAGGTAACGGCTTCACCGGAGGACAAACGCGGTGCGTCCTAATCTGTATATCATTGGCGGGCAAAAATGCGGTACGTCGGCCTTGGCGCACTTTCTGGCCCAACACCCGGACATTTCCCTGGCGCACAATAAAGAAGCCCATGTATTTGATGAACCAGAAATGTATCATCAAGGTGCCACTCAATGGGATAGGGCGTATCAACAGGCGTTTGAACATGTCACTGCCCCGACGCGGTATTACTGCGATGCCACGCCCATTTATAGCTATTTTACTGAGCTGTTACCTCGCATTGCCAGTTACTCACCGGGGGCGCGGGTGATCATGATGGTACGGGAGCCCGTTGATCGGGCGATCTCGCAATACCACATGGAAAAGGGGCGCGGTAACGAGCACCGTAGTATGTTAGGCGCGTTTTTGGCCGAGCCATTTCGGTTGCGTCGCCACGCCGATAACTTGGCGTTTAATGCCCCAAGGCGTTGCCACTCTTACCTTGACCGGGGGCGCTTTTTAACCCAATTGCAAGCGATTGATCAAGCGTTTGGGTCGTACCAATACATTGTGGTGCACAACGATGACTTGCGCCAGCATCACCAAGCGACGCTCGCGCGTATTTTTGGTTTTTTAGATTTGCCTGATCATCCTATCGCCAAAGAGCCGGTGTTTTCAGGCCATTATCCACCGCCTTGTTGGAACCAAACCCTGGCACGTTGGTACGCCAAAGCGCGCCTAACCTTAGAATCCGATTTAATTGCGCAGTTTAAACACCGCGAACAATAACACTCACGAGCATTTATCATGACCATTAACCCCGCGGTTCAATCTTCAAGTACAAACGAAACCAACACATCACATCACACCAATCCCCAAGTTGTTGTGGTATTGGGCATGCACCGTAGCGGCACCAGTGCCTTAACCAAAGCGTTAGAGGTTTTAGGTGTGTCGCTCAGTGAAAACCTGATGCCAGAAGGGGAGTTTAACCCCAAAGGCCACTGGGAAGATTTAGACATTGTCGCCATTAACGACAAACTGCTAGCCTATTATGGTTGTGTGTGGTTTAGCCCCTATCAGCCTGAACTTGACTTAGATGATCCTTTTGTTGATGCGCTGATTGACGAAGCGGTGGCCTTATTGCTGACCCGGATTGAAACCTTGGGCTACTACGGCTTTAAAGATCCGCGTACCTCGCGTTTATTGGCCTTTTGGCAAGCCGTGTTTGCGCGCGCAGCCGTCAGTCCCAAATATGTGTATGCACTGCGGAATCCACTTGACATTGTTAAATCGCTCCAAAAACGCGACCAATTTGCTGAGTTACATGGCTATTTACTCTGGGCACATCACACCTTTGATAACCTTACCCTGTTAAGTGATCAGCCGGTTTACTGGGTGCCGTTTGAAGCCTTATTGCAGTCTCCACGTAAGGTCATGGCCGAATTAACCAAATTTATTGCCTTGCCGCCGGCCCCCGAGAAAGCGCTTGAGGCGTTTTGCCAAGACTATATTGACCCCACGCTGTGCCATAGCGCCTCGACCCTCACTGATCTTTATCGCGCAGAGCACGCCGCCCCTTGGGTAATAGCATTGTTTAAATGTGTGCAACGGTTAAGCGCGTCGCAGGAAAACCCCAGCATGCTTACCCAAGATCCTGAGTTTCAATCCTTAGCCGCCAGCTACCCCGCGGCATGCCAGCACAGCCAAAACCAACTGTTTGACACCGTCAGCCGAGCTTATTACGAGCAACTGGCGCAAATCCACCATCTAAAACTCAGTGTCACGCAGCATCAAGACGATGCCCGCAACCGTCAAGCAGAACTGCAAAACGGCATTCATGAACTGCGCGCCGCATTAGATGAGCAAACGGCCGCCGTGGCTGAACGTGATGCCGATTTAAGTGCCATACAGCAACAGCTTAGCCAAGCTCAGCGTCAGCAACGTGACGCGGAACAAACGATTCACGCGGTGCAAGCAGAGCTGGCCCTGGCCCAACAACACAGCCAGGCCATAGAGCAAGCCATGGCGGAGATCCGTCACTCAACCTCATGGCGTTTAACGGCACCGATACGCGGCGTGGGGAGCGCGATACGTCAGCCTAAGCAGTGGCTTAGCTGGCTGACCGCGAAAGCCCGTTTAGTCAACCAATTGCGCCAACAACACGGTGGCACAACGAATCTACTTAAACGGGCCTGGACCTTGTATCGTACTCAGGGCATTGATCAATTAATTGCTGGCACAAAATACCAATTAGCCACCCACGAATACGGTCACTGGTTAGCCCATTATGGCACCCCGAGCGCCGAGGCTCAGCAAGCGATCACGGCACGGGTGGACAGTTTTGAATACCGTCCACACATTTCTGTGTTAATGCCGGTGTATAACCCAGATGTGAGCCATTTAGAGCAAGCCATTGCCTCGGTACAAGCGCAACTGTATCCGCATTGGGAGCTTTGCATTGCCGATGACTGCTCGACCAATCCAGAGGTAAGCGAGGTGCTGCAAGCCTATGCGCAACAAGATGCGCGTATCAAAGTGGTACATCGTCAGCAAAATGGCCATATTTCGGCGGCGAGCAACAGTGCACTGGCTATCGCAAGTGGGGACTTTGTCGCGCTGATGGATCAAGACGATACACTCGCGATTGATGCGTTGTACTGGGTCGCTGAAACGATTCTCGCTAACCCAGATGTGGCATTAATCTATAGCGATGAAGACAAGCTAACCGCTGATGGAAATACGCGCTATGACCCTAACTTTAAGCCGCAATGGAATCCTGAGCTTATTCGTTCCATGAATTGTGTGTCGCACTTGGGCGTGTATCGTAAAGCGATCGCAGACGAGATCGGCGGTTTTCGCGAGGGCTTTGAAGGCGCCCAAGACTGGGACTTTGTCTTGCGATTTTCTGAGCAGGTCAATCGCGATCAAATCATTCATATTCCACGTATTCTCTATCACTGGCGTGCTATTGAGGGCAGCACAGCCACTGGTGGCGATGAAAAACCTTATGCCTTGCTCGCAGGCATCAAAGCCGTTGAGGAGCACCTTGCGCGTCAAAGCGTTGAAGCGACGGTTGAGCAACACCCTGAACGTGATTACGCACGGGTACGTTACCATCTGCCAACACCCTGTCCTTTGGTCAGCCTGGTGATCCCAACCCGGAATGGGTTAGAGGTACTGAAGGTGTGTATTGATTCTATTTTAGAAAAAACCACCTACCCGAACTACGACATTATTATTGTTGATAACGGATCGGATTGTCAGCACACGTTAAGCTATCTCGCAGACTTACAAGCCCAGCACAGCAATGTACGCGTGTTGCGTGACGATAGCCCGTTTAACTACTCGGCGCTCAATAATAAAGCGGTGGCCGAAGCCAAGGGCGAGCTGGTTGCCCTAGTGAACAACGATGTGGAAGTGATCACGCCAGAGTGGCTCACCGAGCTGGTGAGCCATGCGATTCAGCCGAACGTCGGTGCCGTTGGCGCGCGCTTATGGTACCCCGATAACACTTTGCAACATGGCGGGGTGATCATGGTGGGTGGTGTTGCAGGTCATGCCCATAAACACTTGCCGAAAGGTCAGCCAGGCTATGCCTGCCGTGCTATTGTCGCGCAAAACTATTCGGCGGTAACCGCGGCATGCCTTGTGGTACGTAAATCCCTATTTGAGCAAGTAGGGGGCTTAAACGAGGATGATTTAACCGTCGCGTTTAACGACATCGACTTTTGCCTAAAGCTAAAGCATGCTGGCTATGACAACGTGTGGACGCCCTTTGCCGAGCTCTATCACTACGAGTCAAAAACCCGTGGCTTTGAAGACACTCCGGAAAAACAAGCGCGTTTCAATAAAGAAGTGACGTATATGCAGGCCAAATGGCAGGATATTTTGCTCAATGACCCTTGTTATAACCCCAATTTAACCATGGCCCGAGAGGATTTTTCTCTCGCCGAAGAACCAAGGGTATAGCGTATAGCACTGCATCGACTGAGCGCCTGGCGACAGAGGTGCTCAGTCGATCGGCCTTAGGGGGGATATCCCCCAGGATACTATGGGCGGCGATGACGCTGGCTCCTGCCTAATTTTGTTATATTACTCCCACTTATTTTGTGTATATAACAAGTCAGCCAGCCTTATTATTGATACACTTCACCCTTCAAACCTGGAGGGATGGCAATGGAAAAAATATTAAAACGTTACAGGTTCGAGGCGACGGTTCTAACCGCGATGTTGATCGTCTCGTTGTGGTTGATTTTTGGAGGATAACCCGCTTTCATCCACCTATGCCAGAATCCACTCGATTTTGCCGCCCTATATCGCGTACAATCACGATGTTTTCGGGGGATTATCATTGAGTCACCATGAGCTTTTCTAACGTCAGCATCATTTTTCTGTGTGTACTTGGCATTTATACTGGTCATATCTTATTCAAGCGGGCCTCGTCGTATTTTTCAACCGTTTTAAGCGGGTCTTCCATCCTTGACTTTGTCTTTAATAACGACTTGTGCGGCGCCTTGTTGACTGAGACCGTTCGACTTAACGCTGATTCCATATAGAACGTAGATTTGGCATGGCGACATGACAATTTTATTTACGAGCAAAGGATTCATTATGGCAAACGAAACGCGCGCTTTAATTGGCTACACAGGGTTTGTTGGACAGACACTCATCAAACAAACAGCATTCACAGACTTTTACCGTTCGACAAATATCAGTGACATCAAGGGTAGACGTTTTGATACTATCGTTTGCTCCGGCGCACCTGCAGTAAAATGGCTAGCAAATAAAGAACCAGAGAAAGACAGCCAATCCATTGATTTGCTCATCGATTGCTTGAAAGACGTCAGGTGTAAAAAGTTCGTGCTGATCAGTACCGTAGATGTTTTTGGCGATGCGAATGGCGTCGATGAAAATACCCAGGTTGAAACCCAAGATCTACATCCATATGGTTTAAATCGTTATCGGCTAGAAAACTATGTAAGAGACAACTTTGATGACTACTTGATAATAAGGCTACCAGGCTTAGTTGGACCGGACTTAAAAAAGAATGTTGTTTACGACTTCTTAAATAACAACAACCTTGATGCGATTGACAGCCGCGGTGTTTTCCAGTTTTATCCAATGGTTAACCTTTGGAGTGATATTAAAGCCGCCCTCAACGCCAACTTGCGTCTCGTTCATCTCACTTCTGAACCTATCTCAGTCAAAGAAGTCGCCCAAGAAGCGTTTAATCTGACATTTGATAATGAAGTCTTATCTCAACCTGCTAAATATGATTTTCAGACCCGTTATGGCGATATTTATCTATCGAAAGGGAATTATCAATACACTAAGAAAGAAGTGTTGCTGGCTATCCGAGCTTACGCGCAATCTGAGAAGGTAACTAAATCATGACCAAAATATCAATATCAAACATCGCGTGGCAAGTTCAGCATGATGCCCAAGTGAGAGACTTGCTGTCCAAGTATGATGTGTCATATGTCGATCTTGCGCCCTCAAAATATGTTGATACTAAGCGTCCTCTCAATATGTCAGACGTACAGCGAGTAAAAGACTTTTGGTTATCGAGCGGTATATGTCCGCTAGGGATGCAGTCGCTATTGTTTGGAACCGAAGGCTTAAACGTGTTCGGTGATACCGCGACGCAAGATCGGATGCTTTCACATTTGGATCGTATTTGTGCTATTGGCGATGCGCTAGGTGCTCGTTTACTCGTCTTTGGCTCTCCCAGAAACAGAGATTGCTCTGGTTTAGAGAAAAAAGACATTCACGACACTGCAGTCAGTTTCTTTAGACGGCTAGGAGATATAGCGAGAAAGCACGATGTGACTGTATGCTTAGAGCCTAATCCCACGCGTTACAATGCAAATTTTATGACAACGAGCACTGAAACCGCCAATGTTGTCCAGGCGGTCAATCACGAGAATATTAAGATGCAATTAGACACGGGTGCTATGTGTATCAATAGTGAAGATCAGGCGTCAACGTTAGAAAGAGTAAAGGATTATATCGGCCATATACACATAAGCGAACCTGACTTAGTCCCGGTTTGTCAAAATAATGACTATCAAGAGCGCCTTGCCCCCTTGATTAAAAAGCATTTTCCCAATATGCCTATCACGATTGAAATGTTAACCAAAAAGAGCGATTTGGTGCTAGATGATATAGAGGAAAGCATCCGTTACGTTACCGAACTCTATCAAGGTTAAACTATGAAATGGTTGATTTTAATTCTGGGGGTCACTTCAAATGCCTCGGCGAGTGCGTTGATTAAACTAGCCGTATCACCCCCGTTGCGCAAGTTAAGTCTCAATGATCCTTTGTCGATACTGACCAATTTACCTTTACTCGCCGGGGTTGCTTTATATGGCTTAGCGTTTGTTTTATACGCAGTGGCCCTACATTATCTTCCTTTAAATATTGCACATCCAATATTAACGAGTGGGTCCATTGCTTTAGTTTCATTGATATCTGTAGTGGCATTCGGAGAAAAACTAGCTTTATCCAGTATGCTGGGGATCGGACTTATACTAATAGGCGTTGTCGTTCTGACAATGAAGTAAGATGGAAAGAAACGTAGATATTGCAATCATTGGCGGAGGCTTCTTCGGTTTATACATCTCAGAGTTTTTTGCCAAGTTAGGGAAGTCAGTGGCTGTTATTGAAAAAGACAGTGACTTGATGCAAAGAGCGTCTTACGTGAACCAAGCGCGCGTTCATAATGGTTACCACTATCCTAGGAGTATTCTAACGGCACTGAGATCACGTATATCTTTCCCCCGGTTTGTAGACGAATTCGAAGATTGTATAGATAGTGACTTTGATAAGTACTATATGATTTCTAATCAACTAGGAAAAGTAACGCCACATCAGTTTCAAAAATTTTGTGAAAGAATTGGCGCACCTTGTGATCCCGCCCCAAATCATATTAGAGCGTTAACTAACCCAAACCTTATTCAAGGCGTCTTTAAAACGAAAGAGTTTGTATTTAACTCGCAAACACTAAAAGAGAAAATGCAATATAGGTTAAAAGATAAAAGTGTTGATATATTATTAAATCATGAAGCTAAGTCTATTAAATATTGCAACGATGAATCTAGAATTAATCTCACATTAGAGAGCGATGGCGAACAATCTCACTTGTCAGCAAAGCAAGTGTTCAACTGCACATACGCGATGTTAAATTCTGTGCTGCGCAACTCTGAGCTTTCCGTTATCCCACTTCGACACGAAATGACGGAAATGTGTATTGTTGATGTGCCCGATGAAATTAAAGATATTGCTATTACGGTAATGTGTGGCCCTTTCTTTTCTACTATGCCGTTCCCCTCTAAAAACGCCTATTCCTTTAGTCATGTCCGTTATACGCCTCATTATGAATGGAATGATAAAGACGATTCGTATATTAATGCTTATGATCATTTTGCTAGAGTGAAAAAAGAAACGGCTTGGCGTAAAATGCAGTTAGATGCGCAAAGATACATCCCGATACTCAGCGAGCTAAAATACAAAGAATCTCTTTGGGAGGTAAAAACCATTCTTCCAAGGAGCGATACTGATGATTCTAGGCCGATTTTATTTAAAGAAAATTACTTGATGCCCGGCTTACATTGTGTTCTGGGCGGAAAAATAGACAATGTATATGATGCGATTCAAAAAATAATAGAACTTGGATTAGACAAATGACCAAAAGTGAATTATTTGTATCTGTTGTTCTTGTAGCAGATAACTGCGTAGAAAAATTAAGAAAATTGGTAGAAGACGTTTCTCCATATTTGAATAAAAGCTATTCGGACTATGAAATTGTAGTAATAGACCAAAAGTCTAGCGATACGACGGAACAGGAAATGGAAAGACTCCTGTCTGTCTATCAATCTATTCGATACATAAGACTTGCTCAAAAAGTTGCAAGTGACGTAGCCTTGGCCGCTGGCATCGAGAACGCGATTGGTGATTTTGTCGTCGTGCTCAATGTCGATACGGACAGCAAAGAGATAATTACTGAATTTGTAGAAAGAGGAAGGATGGGGACCGATATCGTAATCGGGACTTCAAAAAAAATAACATCTGCATCTTACCGTTATCTAAGGTTTTTAAGTAACCGTCTGATTAAATCTATCGGTTATACGTTGCCAAGTAATTCGACGGGGTCTTTTTGTTTAAGTCGCCGCGCAGTAAATGCCATTACTGAATCAGGGCGATTTTATTGTAAGCTCCATATGAGAATGGCGAATACCGGATACTCTATTGGTGCACTAAATTACGATATTCCTAAAGAGAAAGTAACAAAAAGAACGGTGACACAAGGTATCGCTGAGACATTCCATCATATGGTTTTTAACTCGACGAAACCTCTTAGATGGATGAGCTCATTAGGTATTATGGGAAGTGCATTAGCATTAGTGTTCTCACTCTATTCATTACTTGTGAATTTGTTTAATGACCAAGTGGCTGAAGGTTGGACGACAATTGTTGTATTTATGTCGCTTTTATTTATGCTTTTATTTACCATGTTATCTTTCTTTGGTGAATATTTGGCTCGTTTGCTAGACGATAGAAGTGATCACAAGGAGTACAACATCGTATTTGAGAAGAATAGCTCAGTGATGATTAATGAAAATAGACAGAATGTCATTGATGACTCTATTCAAACAAACACTAACTTATCTCAAACGGGAAGAGATAAATAATGATTAAGCCTAAGTATTATGAAGTGCCAAATTATGAAGTTCTATTTAGTACAGAGAAACTTCACGATTACTGTGTTGCAGTGTTTGTTATTAATGAAGGTGAGAAGCTTCATAAACAACTTGATAGAATGAGTAAACTGAGTCTTAATGCGGACATTGTTATATCTGATGGTGGTAGTACAGACGGTTCTACTGCAGAGCAAGCTTTGAAAGCAAAAGGTGTCAATACGTTACTCGTTAAACAAGAAGCAGGTAAACTCGGCACACAGATGCGAATTGCATTCTCTTGGGCGATGGAGCGTGGTTATAAAGGGGTTGTTGTTATTGATGGTAACAATAAAGACAGTGTTGAGAATATTGACGACTTTATCGATTGTTTGGAAAAAGGATATGATCATGTTCAAGGATCGCGATTTATCCCGGGTGGAAAGGCAATCAATACGCCAATATCTAGGCTCGCCGGGTTAAAGCTCTTGCATGCACCTTTGATAAGGTGGACGTCTGGCTTTAACTATACAGATACGACGAATGGATTTAGAGCGTATAGTCGAAAATTACTTCTTGCAGACAATATGGCTGTGTTTAGAGATGTTTTTAAGAGCTATGAGTATCATTATTATTTAGCAATTAACGCGGCTAAAAATGGGTATAAATGCGTTGAAATCCCGGTTATGAGAGCTTATCCGAAAGGAAAAGTACCCACTAAAATATCTCCCTTAAAAGGGAATTTATCGGTGATTAAAACCCTTGTAGATACGTGTATGGGGAAGTTCGATGTATAAGCTATTTAACGTCATGCGCGAGTATGTAATCGCATCAAGGTACTAACTTTGATGATTATATCGTGGTTCAGAAGCTCAATCCCGTGATTGCGGCGCAAACAGTCGTTTGTCTGTTTCACAAACCCTGGCGCTGATTAGCCACTTGACTGCATGTATTGATTTATTGCCTGTAGCACAAAGGCAATAAGTAGTAATTATCTTGAAGGTTAGTAAATGAAGACTAATAAAGACAATGTTTCGTTTAGCATAATAGCTTTTGTTCTAGCGCTTGGTCTCGCCATTTTTTATCATGTTTTAGCATCTGATAACACTTCATTTGATTATGATTATTTCGTATATGGCGATCTTATCGGCTCTAATTTCAACAAAAAATCCGACCTTAATTTTATCTATCTTTTCGTTGTGGCATTTGTTTTTTTTCAAGTCCTATTTTATAAGTCCAGCATTACGTTAGAAAAAACAAAAAATTTTGGTTCATCACTTTATACTACTTACTGCGTGGGAAACAATAAGCTTTGCAACTCTCTTTTTAGTCTGTTTTTTATATTGCTGGGTGTTTATTTTTCCGTTGATTTGCTGTTTAGATTAATATCGTTCATTGAGCCATACAGCCAATATAAAAGGATTTTTTATCTCGTTTTCCTAGTGTTTGTCATATTCTCTGGCAGGTTTCGAGTGCTATTCTCACAAGTTTTGCTTGGTTTTGCACCGTTACTTTACATTAATACGGAATATGAATATAACTCTGAACTGGTTTCCTTTGTGTTGCCGTCTTTTTTTCAAGCTATATTGTATTTCATCGCTGCGCTTTCAATTGTTTTTTCAGTGATTGAGTATAGGAAAAACAAGTCAACATATGTTTATGTATCTTCTTTGATTTTTGTTTCAGTGTTGTTGTCAGGGCATCTAAACTATATATATTTAAATGATGAATATCATAATGGAGAATTGTTTACTGCTTTTCATCAATTATATGATATAGGGTCAAAAGCTTATTCTGAGTATATACCTACTAAGGGGTTTATGCATATAATGATAGGGTACATTAACCAGGTTATCTTTAATGGGTCCTATATAACCTTGTATCCCTCTATTTTTATATCTACTTTCTTGTTAGCAGTGTTAATTATCTCTTTACTAAAAGCGTTTTATAGTAATGTTAGTGTATTAATTATCTTGTTGGCTGGTCTGCCGCTTATTGGCTATAATGCCCTTATCATTCCGTCTTTACTAATTATTTCGAGAGTTATCAAAAGTGGCTACTTAATTCCTACGATGTTGGCGTGTAGTTGGATTTTTTTCCTTTATTTTCTTTATTATAATGCATTTGCTGTTGTCTTTGCGGTATCTGTAATTCCCGCTTTAATTTATTCACTTAAATACCTTGAAATAGGAAGTGTTCGAGATAGAACCAATCTTTTAAGTTTGCTTTCTATATTACTATTAGTGATTGTTTGTATCGCAAACTACTCATACATATATGAGTCAATTAAATATATATTGACCAATGCGTCGACTAATATGCTTTACTGGGGGAATTCTGGTTCACTTTCTAATCTAGTTAAGGCTAACTTCTGGATTATTGCATTTTCCGTTATATTCTCAATATTCTTATTTAACAGAAAAGCTTTTACTAAAGAGAAGCTACTATGGCTATCCTACTTGTTAATCTCTCCAGTGTTAATGGTGAGCTATCTTGTTGCAAGAGCTGACGGGAACTTCCCCCGTGCGTATAAATTCAGTGTTTTTTATTTGATAGTTGCACTTGCCTTTGTGCTTCTCTATCTAAAAGGAAAGAAACGATTTTTTGTAGCAACGGTGCTATTCCTTAGCATATGTATGCTAGACCGTCACAATACGTATAATATTCACAATGATCTCCGAGGCTTTGCAACTAAGGTAATTCCATCCAGCATGACCTTGTCTGATGATAACCTAATCCCAAAACTTGGTAAGGGCTTTATAGGGAAAGAGCGTCTAGATGACTTAACGTCAGAATTCGAGTTGGTCAAATACCTACATGAAGATGAAAGTTTTCTGATTGTAGATTCTTATACGGTGCAAAGCGCTCGCTATTCATTGTATGATCTTCGTATACCTACAAAATCACATTCGATATTAAATATACCCAGTATTCGAGCCCAAAAGATAGAACTAGAGCAAGTGTCTTCTCGAAACCTTAAGCTAGTGAGATTGAGTGATGGTCTGTTACGCTATCATTTATTCCATAAATATCTATTGTCATTAGAAGGGTTTTCTGCGTTTACATATAATGAGAGAGTATACTTAATCAGTGAAGACTATGCTGAACGCTTACCGAGCTCATTGAATTTGAAGCCAGTGGGTGATTTACGTGAAACCTTGTCTGTTAGCGAGTTTTCTTCGCTACCATACAAATGGGGCAGAGCCCTTTCAAATGAGAAAGATCTACTAGACGCACTTAAGGTTTCCTATGGTTTGTATGGTGTTAATAACTACTCTATCCAATCAGGTAAAAGGTTAGGCAACGACCCTTATGCCATCTTTAAGCTAAATGAGTTGATTTCTGGACAAGAAGTTGATCTGTTAAATGTAAATCTATCTGGCAAGTTTGACAATTTATGCAGAGCACAGATTTTTTGGTCCAACGATAAAGACTTTTCTGAAGCCAGAAGTGTTAGATTTACTTTTTCTAAAGGGAAAAACCTTATCCCTATCCACATGAATAGCGCATGGACGTCGAGTAAAACAAGATTTTTGAGATTGGATTTTGATTCGTGTGATAATAAATCGATTGTTGTTGACAGTTTTGATTTTTATAAATATCGCTAAATGGCGTTCTCAGGTGCCTGCACACGAGTGATTATGACAATGAATGTTTAGCATTGGGTTGTATCAATGCTAGATGTTCATAAGTCCAGTTTCGATTTAAGTGGTTAATAGATTCCTTACTGTCTACTCTACATCACTAAGATAGATATTATAGGCAGTTAGCTCTGATACGTATAAAAGCACCAGAACAGGACACACGACACCATGGTTAAGCAAAGCCGAACGATCTGACTGTTAGAAACAGCAGATATCACATTGCCAATAAATATACGATTTCCACCTTGGTCACATCTTCCAACATTACTCTTACTTTTTCTATGTTCAAAACGTCCAAACGCATTCTTTCATGCCTTAAAAAGTAGTAATCTTTGTTTACAAATATGAACGGTAAGGCTGTAAATAATGAAGCTAATGTTTAAAACAAAGTTGTTGCTGCTGGCTATTGTGCCACTGGTGGTATCGATTTTGGTGACGAGTATTGTCACTGCATATAACGAGCAAGCACTTATTGAGAAAAACATCGCCACATTTCGGGCTAAACTAGTCAATGAGCGTAAAAATCAACTGAAAGAAGTAACGCAAGTCGCGGAAAATATGGTTGAGCGTATTAATCCTGGTAACAGTCAGGCACGTTTAGCGGAGGTGAAAACCGCACTCCGAGATGTGCAGTTTGGCGATTCAGGTTACTTTTTTATGTACGACAAAAGAGGAGTGAATGTTTTTCACCCGATGAAGCCGAGCTTAGAGGGTAAAAATCTGATTGACCTGACCGATCCTAAAGGGAACAAGGTGATTAAAGGGCTATTAGAAACGGCGCAGCGTGGCGATGGCTATTTTAACTTTATGTTTGAAAAGCCTGGCACCAATGAACTCATTGATAAAATTGGCTACGCCGTCATGGTGAATAACAATCAGTGGATGCTAGGGACGGGCGCTTATATTGATGATATTGAGCGCGAAGTCGCTACCTACCGCTTGGAAGCGGAAACAGCGCTTGAGGAGCAAGTTTGGCGCTTGACGCTGCTCGGATTAGGGACGGTAATCGTCACAGGGTTGATCGTGGGCTGGTTTGCGCAGCGCATGGGGCAGCCGGTGAATAATATGCTGGAAAAACTTAATGATATTGCCAGTGGTGAGGGCGATCTGACTCAGCGTTTGAGCATTCACGGGCATGATGAAATAGCTCAACTTGGTCATGCTTTTAATCGGTTTGTTGAAAAACTCCAGCACACGATTCAGCGGGTCGCGCAAGTTACCACGCAAGTAACGAGCACGGCCAGTGATATGGCACAACAAACTTCTGAAGTGGCGGAAAAGTTACAAATCCATGATAACGAGACCGAGCAAGTGGTGACAGCGGTGACCGAAATGAGCTCCGCCGCCCAGGAAGTCGCACAAAATACCACCCAGGTCGCGGATGCGTCCACTTCGGCCACACAAGATGCCAAAGATGCTCAAGCACAAGTGCATGACTCTATCACCGCGGTTGAGCGTCTTGTTGAACGAATGGGTCAGTCGAGTAAAGAAGTTGACCAACTCAAGGAGCAGTCGGACAAAATCACATCGGTGTTGTCGGTGATTGGTGGCATCGCGGAGCAAACCAATTTGCTGGCATTAAATGCGGCCATTGAGGCGGCGCGCGCGGGTGAGCAGGGCAGAGGCTTTGCGGTGGTGGCCGATGAGGTACGAACGCTTGCCAGCCGCACCCAAACCAGTACGCATGAGATCCGTGAGATGCTAGATGGCCTGCATGTGCATGTCGATAGTGCGGTGGAAACCATTGCAGCAAGTGATCAAGAATGTCAAACCATGGCAAAAACGTCGGCAGATATCGGTGAGCGTATTACCTCGGTAAGTGCGGCATTTTCGCAAGTGAACGATATGACATCGCAAATCGCTAGTGCTGCATCGGAGCAGACAACAGTGACGGAAGACATTCATCGCAACTTGATTTCGATACGCGATATTGTGGCTAGCCTGTTAAGCTCGAGTGAGGCTTCATCACAGGTGGCTGCAGAACTCAGTACTCTGGGACGAGATCTTGATGATTTGGTCGGACAGTTCAAGGTCTAGTGGCTCCTGACTAGTCAATAGGGCGCTATTTGTATGCGCCCTATTTGGTGTGTCTATGTTTTCGCAAAGAACTGACGACTTAGAATTTGTAAGCAAAACCTGCGGAGATAAAGTCGATGTCCGCTTTATCGATGTCATAGCGCTCGGCCTCTAAACGAAACCGGTACTTCCCAAGCTCATACATGGCACCGATACCATAGACAGGATCTTTGCCACTGTCAGAATAGCGGGCACTTCCTTCAGCAAAAGTATTAGACCAATGCGCACGTTCTGTATAGTCCCAGGCATGAAAGCCGAACTTTGCATGAAAAGACAGCTCGTTATTGATGGGCATAAAGCCAATGGCGGATAAGCTATAGGTATCGGTTTCCGCTTCGGCGTTAATGCCTGGTACCTTGCCATCAATTGTGCCAAGATCCGAATAACCAAACTCAATCGCTGCATTCTTGTAACGATAGCCCGTATAAAGTTTGTAGGCAAAGGCGGTCTCATCAATATTGGCGCCTTGTGATTGGTATTGATTAAGGACATCCCAATCGACTGACGATTGCCCGGCTTGAATGCCAATATAAACATCTTCTACTGGCTTCGGTCTGGGATGGTCTTCTGTATTAGCTAAAGCGTAGGGGGTCATTACGCAATATGCTACAAAAGATAATGTAAAAAATGAACGCATATCAACTTCTCCTTCGATTATCAGGAAATGCTATATGGCTGAGAGAAAAAATCAATAATAGTTTTAAGTATCTGTGAGTTTGAACGGCGACGAACATTAATTGATAAAATTAACTATAAATGAAATTACTCATTGAGATAATCTGGGCATTGTACAGTGATTTCATCTTTTAATTTTGGACTTGGAAAGGGTAGTATGTCGATATCTATCATTTCAATGAAAAAGCTTAAATGAAGAAGTATGCAATTGGTATCGATTTAGGAACGACGCATAGTAGTATTGCGGTGTGGCAAGGGGAGAAACCTATACTAATTCCTAATGCTTTAGGTGAGTATTTAACGCCTTCCGTTGTCAGCTATGATGATGGGCATATCTTAGTGGGTAAAGCGGCTTACTACCGAAAATACACTCACCCTAGAAACACAGTAAGTGTATTCAAAAGAGCGATTGGCAGTGGCAAAGAGTACAGACTAGCGGATAAGAATTTTAACGCGAGAGAGTTGTGTTCTATCGTTTTATCTTCGCTAAAAAAAGATGCAGAGAACTATTTAGACGAAGAAATAACAGAAGTGGTCGTGTCAGTACCTGCCTACTTTAATGATCAGCAGAGGAAAGAAGTCGGCTTGGCAGCTACCATGGTAGGGTTGAACGCTGTGCGTTTAATAAATGAGCCTACGGCTGCTGCGTTGGCGTATAATGTTGAGCAGAAAAAAGATGGTCAGTACCTTGTTTTTGATCTGGGAGGCGGCACTTTTGATGTCAGTATCGTAGAGTATACGGCTGGTATTATTGAAGTTCATGCCTCTTCTGGCAACAATCGCCTGGGGGGAGAAGACTTTACTGAGGATTTAGTTGACATTGTTTTAGAGCGGACAGGAGGTGAGCGGGAAACAACAACACTCAGAGAGATGCAAGCAATTTACAGCGCTTGTGAAGAAGCAAAAAAAAATTATCGTAAATCGATGTTTATTGAATATGGCTTTACGARTCAGCATGGGCAATATGAAGAGGGAATATTCTTCTCTGAAGTAGAGCTAGATACTATTTGGCGCAATAGCCTGAAGAAGCTAAAACAGCCACTCGAACAATCTCTCAGCGATGCTAATGTGAATGTGAGAGATATTGATGATGTAATTTTTGTTGGCGGTGCTAGTCGGCTTTCACATGTGCAAAAAATGGCAACACGCTTGTTAAGTAGATTTGGCCGTCATGATTTAGATCCCGAGACGGTGGTATGTATAGGCGCAACAATACAAGCAGCTTATCGACTTCGGCACAAAGCGATTGAAGATCTTGTTATCACTGATGTTTGTCCATACAGCTTAGGTGTTGCGGCTGAAGTGAATGGCCAGTCGGGAGTTTTCAGTCCCGTTTTAGAGCGGAATACTATAGTTCCCGCCTCCCGTGTTCAGCGATATTGCACAAAATACGACACTGATAGCGAAATCGTAATCTCTATTTTTCAGGGGGAATCTTTCTGGGCTAAAGATAATATTCACATCGAAGATATTTCAATTGATGTCTCCACCTGTGCCGCCAATCATCCGATTGATGTACGCTTTAGTTATGATGTTAATGGTTTACTTGATGTTAATATAGATGTTGTAGACAAACCTCAACAAGTGGAGAAAACAATAGATACGAGTCCCACAGGGATCGGTGAAGAAGAAATCAAAGAAAGTCGAGAAAAGTTAAAAGCACTTAAAATTCACCCGAGAGAAAAAATACCCAATATTGTTTTATTAAATAGGTTACATAAACTTTATGAAGAAACGCTTGGTCAAGCAAGAAAGTCTATTGAGATGTTGATTATCTCCTTTGAAGAGGCATTGAGTACACAAGATTCTAGACATATCGATAAAGCTCGCCAACATATTAGTGAAATGTTGGCGGAGCAATATGAATAGATTATATATAGTCTGAAAAGCTTATTGARCCACTCTTTTTAAGTGAATAGGGCCAGCCCTTAGCTGTTATGGATGGTCCTTCTTTGACTGAAGCTAGCAGATAAGTTAACCAAAGCGGAGTACATACCCAGTAGGCGCCTGTTGCGATGAAAACGATAAACCAAAAACCGATCCATTTACCAAGCATCTTTCTGTTTTTATTGACAACACTCGTACCAACGATTAACCGAATAAGCAGCAAGTTTAGCAACATACAGAAGCCAAATATAGGACTTACCACAATAGTATTAGCACTCATGAATGGTTTAATTATACTATCATAAATTCCAACATCGCCTGATGATGCAAAGAAAGAAAAAACAATCACCATAAGGGCTTGAAAACGTAGTGTTTTGTTACCCGGCCATTTGAATTTTCGGGGCTTTACATCTCTATTTTTTTGTAACTCCTGATTTAGTTTTTTCTCTGCGTAGTGTGAAAAAAGTGAGAATATAAACTTGTTATTTTTATGGGTGTTTTTGTTTATCTTTTCCAACTGTGTAGTATTAAACCCGATTTCATCAGCGCTTGTCTCCATAAAACAGAGTAGATAACTCATACCATATGCATAGTCTAAGTATTGGTTGTCCTGTTCGACAGACTTTTTGGATGTTCTATGCAGTTGAATATCATCGCAAACTTGAATAATCTCTGGTTTGCTTCCGTAAATTAAAACATGTAAAACACCTAATAACGATGAGGCTTCATCGAACTTTGGCATATTAGCCAATTCTTGTTTGAGGATACGATTAATCTCGATATAATTTTTATTGTCTCTCGTTATGATATCAACCATCTTATATATGATGGCTGCTTCAAATATATTTCGAGATATGATATTGTGGTGACAAGCTTGAATTAGCTGCCTAGTCGATCTTTCGTCAGAGATGTATTTAAAGTCATTCTCAAGAAAGCTGGTATTGTACGAGCGTGTATACTGGTGGTAAATTTCTCGTTGGCAAAGTACGTCCGCTGAAGAATCACGCAATACTCGTTCGGCTAAATCCATATCGTTGCTGAACGCTATGTCATAAATCATACCTAGAGGTGATTGTCTTATCGGTGAAGCGAATTTAGACATGACCTCTCGAATGTTTTTAAAATAGCGCTTAGGGAATGATTGATAAAAAAGATAAAATTCTGCCCACTTGGTTTTATCCTTATTATCTGTTGTCTGTATTTTCCCAGAAAGCTTTTCTTCAAAAATTTCTTGTTGAGCGATCGCGTCGAAATAGTCACTTTTATCTGAAAGAAAAAGCTTCGTATCTTCTCTATCTAATAACAAATCAAGCAACTTTTTAGGTAGAACAGGATGTCTAGTAAGTGCTCCTTCCCATTCACTGCTTGTGGGAGCTGATATATCCTCTTGACTTATTTCACTATAAGTGAGCCACTCGGCTGAGTAGTAGTGGGTTCTTAGTAATGAGAAAATATTATGGGTGGGAATACATTCAAGCTCTTTTTCAGCTAGGTCTAAAAGAAGTGTTGAAAGAAAACTCCAACGATAGCTCTCTATTTCTCTAGAGCGCAAGCTAGTGACAACCTTTTCAAGGCCGTGCCAAGCACCGTAGTTGATATGCCACCATAGAGAAGCTAGATGGTCCTGCTCCGTAACCCGATCAAATATAATATCGACTTTAGGCACAAACCCTTCATCTGCTATTTGGTCCCATAACATATCTATCGTAGGATTGGTCGGGATGAGATTATAAATTGGATAAGCTAGAGACAACGCGTATTGCTGATTAATCCAACCGTTTTTCCTTTGAATCGCTATAGCCCATAACGTAAAGGTAGGATCAGTGTTATGATAAAAGAGCTGTAAAAGGTTAATAACTAACTTTTTGTTGTCTTTTAATGAGGCCAGTTTTTCTATCGTGATTAAAAAGTATTTTTCATTTTTCAAATAAATACAATGCTCTGCAAGAAGCATAAGTCGATCAGTATTTAGTGACTTTTCTTGTAAGGCTTTAGAGATCAACCACACATGGGTATCAATAGAGAAGGCGACATGGTTATAGTTTAATGCTTTGATACTTCTGAGTAGCCAGTAAACAATATTGAAATTATCAAATTGAGTCACTGTGTCTTTATGAATAATATAGTTGAGAGCGTTGATGTCGGTGTTATGCAATGCAAGAGCTAATGACTGGTAGTAACTCAGCATGGCTTTTTGGGTAATACTTGGTAGGCTATAAATCGTACTAATGTCTAGCAAGTGATCGATAGAGCGCCAGTTATCAAGAAGTGATGCAAGTTGGTAATCATGACGATCACCGTTATAAAGTGCACTCCAGTTCAATAGATCCCATAATTCACTAATTACGAAAGAGGGGATCCATAATCTATCAGCGACAAACAAGCTCAGTTCCTTCGAGAGAGGAACAGATTGGTCGAGGGGTAATAATTCGATATGTGTAACCCACTTAGCCCATTCTCTTTCATAGTCTGACGAGAACCCTCTTTCGAGAAACAATTTTATATTATTAAGGGTCTCATTAAATTCGTCAATTGAAGGGTTCTGTACGGTTGAAAAACTATCATCTGTATTGCAGAGAGTTTCTTCTTTTTCCAGTAAACTAAGAGCAGTTTCGTACTTTTTTCTAAGCTCTTTAAACCCCTCAGGATTATCTTCTGGGTGGTTATCTCTAAGCTTTAATTTGTACTTCGCCTTTAATTCTTCTGGGTTTGTACTTTCATCTAAGCCAAAAAACTCAAACGGATTCATTGTATTCCTCACTTTCTATCAATGCTTTAAGCGAGTCAGGGGTCTCTATGTCAGGAAGATAAACACCATCCCAAGGCATCCAATGAATTGGATTTTCATTATCGTGGAAACTAAATTTTAACCGATTTTTTAGTCTATTGCGTAGCCCTTGGTTTAGGAATATATCACAGGTTTCTTCCTCATTGAGGTCATTTACTAGGTAGGCCCAATAGCAACTACCAAGAATCCATGAATGAGTATATTGTTGCCAAGAATTATAAAAAAACTTTGCTTTTCGAGCGATAATACTGTGGATGTAATAAAATTCGTCTTCAGATAGCCAATCTACTTTCAGTCCTTCTCTTGCGAGAAAGCATGCCCGTCCGTAATCGTAGCCACGTGTACCACCTAAACCTAATATATCGTAAGTTATTGAAACGAAATCTATCTCGGCTTTTTCGCGGCCAGGTGAAAAACCTGATGCGAAAATCGACCATTCATGAGCCGTGCTGCATGCATATTTAGCATAGAGGTGAGATAGAAAGTGTCCGTGTGTTCCCTCATAAACAAGAGAGTGTATTTGATGATAAAGAGAGGCTCTTTCTTCAATTCCCCAATCTCTTTCTAATATCTGGTAACAACACTCTTTGCTGTTTACCCAGTAAGGATCTAAATACTTTCTTTCCCCTTCAAAAATACTCGTATGAGGTGCGCCGAGAGTTAAAAGCCAATCTTTATAACTGACGTTTTCGCTTGCTCGCATTTTGCGTTACCGGTGAATGAAAACAAGACGATAACATAGCTTTTTTTTCTACATTATTGCATAGGTGACGCTACAAAAAACAAGTTTTTTGGTGCGAGGTCACATTTTATGGAGTTACTCGTATTCAGCAATGACTTTATTCTTTCCTTCTTTTTTCGCTCGGTATAGTAGTATATCTGCTTGTTCCAGAGACAATGAGCGGGGCTTTTTTATATGGTACCTCAGGCCTGCGCTCACTGTTACACGCTCAGGAGCTGATAGAAAAAATGGCGTACTTTTCTCTATCAAAGTTACAACTTCATACGCATAACGCTCTGCACTCTCGAAGTTATCAAATCGGGTTATAACCGCAAACTCCTCGCCACCTATTCTTGCGACGACCTCACCATTGGTTGACACTCTTTTCAATATCTCAGCGACATACTGGATGACAGTGTCTCCGACGCCATGCCCGTAGCTATCATTGATAGACTTAAAATTATCTATATCTAGAATGAGAAGCCCGACCTTATCAAGCCCATTGAATTCTTCCAGTAACTCTGAGAAAAAGCGCCGATTTTTCAGTCCTGTAAGGCTATCTGTAGTTGATAGCATTTGTAGTCTTTTGTTAGCTTCCTCTAAGTCTTTTGTCTTACGAGCTATCGCCACTCTTACACTTACCTTATGAACAAAGTAGGCAGCAATAATAACGAGTAGTATTAAAAGAATTAGATCTGCCGGAATGTTAGTCATAGTAGCAACTCATAGCAAGCGAATAATAGTAAGCAACGAGAAAAGAAAGTCCGTTAATTTTTGTTAAAAAAAATCAGGTGTCTATCATCTATGCAATAAAGACAGTGATCAAGAATGAGAAGCGTCTCTTTTTTGAGACATCTGTAGATATTGCTTGGCATGTTAACCGAATATGTTTACATAGGTGTTAATTAATTTGGATCTATGTATATTAATTGTTTATTAGCACTTTAGTACTAGCATTATTGATAGTATTGTAATTTAGTTAGCGGTTGGATGTCTAGTTAAACAGCAGACACAGGGGAGTATCAATTTCATTATGTGATAATGACTGGATTATGGTTTGAGTATCGTGTCTGCTGAATAAACAAAATGCTTTTATGCCATTATCAAAAGTTATTGAAAATAGCCACTTATAGGTTCGGCTTTAAGGTTTCATTACGGGTATGGCAATGACGGGGGGCAGTTTATTCAAGACTACCTAATCTTTGTTTCTCAGGCAGGGAGAGGAGCTGCCCATACCGAAGTCAACTGTGCTAAGGATAGTATTGTAGAGTCGAGAGTACGAGTACCTCGAGCAGGAGATAAATAAGGATGTAGTGGTCGGTAGCAATCATTATTGCTACCGTTTCTATTTGCTTTCTAATCTACTTGACTAAACACCCTCACTGCATCGCCTTTACAGCTCAGCGAAAATGCTTTCGTGCACGCCGGTATAAAAATAGAATTACCTTTTTCAATGGTCAGCTTGTGGTCGCCATGAGAAACAGTCAGTGGGGCATCAATGGCGAAGATGACTTCACCGCTTTGCATATGGCACTTGAGATGCTCAACCTGATTGTAATGCGTAAAGGAAAAATCAGGCACGGCGATCGGGTAATGTGCCCCCTGTTCAGTGCGTGTTGGTTTGAGTTTAATGTGAGCGGTTTCTATGGGTGCAAAGCTTGTACACGCGATGAGCTCGTCAACATCAATATGTTTGGGCGTCAGTCCGGCTCGCAGCACATTGTCGGAGTTGGCCATCACTTCTAGCCCGACACCATTGATGTATGCGTGAGGCGTACGCGCGTGTAAAAACATCGCGTCCCCCGGCGAAAGCGTCAAGACATTGAGTAATAGCGGGGCAAATAGGCCGATATCTTCTGGGTACTGTGTCGCCAGATCAATAATGGTATCGAAGGGAGCATCCGTTGCGTTGTCATCAGCCACGGCCATTAAGGCATTCACCGCCTCTGTTTTTTCGCGAGATTCAAGCGCTAATAGCTCAGCGAAAGCGCTTTGTAGCGTGTCTGCTGCGGGTGTCTCGATAAAGGCTTGGAAAACAGCATTTAGTGAGTCGCTGTTGATTTTGGTGACGTTTTCGATGATCTCTGCATGTGGACGAAATCCGTTCATTGCCTTAAAGGCAGTGAGTGCATAAATAAGCTCAGGCTTGTGGTTAGGATCTTTGTAGTTGCGGTGCGCCGCAGATAGAGGAATACCTTGTTGGTTCTCTTTTTGATAGCCGTGTTCGGCTTCTTGCTTGCTGGGATGTACTTGGATGGATAGCGCTGTGTCAGCCGCTAGAACTTTGAATAGAAAAGGCAGCTCACCAAAGCGTTGGTAAATCTCCGTGGATAAGGCGGATTGTGGATCAGATTCAATCAGTGTGTTGAGTGGCAGCCAGTCTGTACCAACTTGTATCTCGGAGCTGGCTTTAGGATGGGCGCCCATCCAGATTTCCGCTTGTGGCTGCTGATCGGGGTTGGGAATATTAAACAATCTGGGTAATGCTGTGCGGCTCCCCCATTGATAGGCTTGGATGGGGTTGCGCATTAAAAAAAAGGGTTGTGAGTGAAATGGGCTATTCATACTAGCTGTACTCTTAAACGAGAAATGTAGTCTCAAATGAAAAAAGCGGCCCCGATTGACGAGGCCGAAAATAATAACAATGATGCGGCTATAGCATACCTAGGCGGCTGATTGCAGCCACTGGGCTTTGCGCGCCTTCTTCAAGCTGACGCAAACCAATGCAGTCACCACCGCGCCGGCAACCATACAAACAAGGGCAATCACTGGTTTGTTCATCGCGCCAAGTAATGCCACTACGGGACCTCCATGCGCCACACTGTTCGTCACGCCTAAACCGAAGGCCATCACCGCAGCCACCATCGAGCCAACCATATTGGCCGGGATCACCGCGATAGGGTCTTGCGCCGCAAAGGGAATTGCGCCCTCTGAAATACCGACCAGGCCCATCGCCCCCGCCGCTTTACCGGCTTCATGTTCGGTGGCCTCAAAGATATTAAGCTTACGGCCTAATACGGTCGCCAAACTCATGCCCAGCGGGGCCACTGGAATGGCACAGGCCATTGCGCCCATAAATTGGGTTTGGCCGCTGGCAATCATCCCGACGGAGAATAAGAAAGCCACTTTATTAAATGGGCCCCCCATATCGAAGCCCGCCATGCCGCCGAGTACAATCCCCAATAAAATGTAGTTACCGGTGCTCATCGCGGTGAGCATGGCGGTGAGCGAATCCATTAGGCTGGCAATGGGGGCACCAATTACAAAGATAAATAGCGCGGCGATAAACAGCGTACCGGTAATCGGCGCAATCATAATCGGAACGAGTGGTTGGAGAAATTTATGGTAATTTATGCCAC
The DNA here is from genome assembly GCF_001995695.1 of Salinivibrio sp. ML290. Classification (NCBI taxonomy): domain Bacteria; kingdom Pseudomonadati; phylum Pseudomonadota; class Gammaproteobacteria; order Vibrionales; family Vibrionaceae; genus Salinivibrio; species Salinivibrio sp. ML290. The sequence goes on from NZ_MUEY01000011.1 coordinate 119,840, forward strand.
TGATCCATTTGACGAAATACCCCACAAGCAAACCAGCAATGATTGCCCCGATAAAGCCGGTTCCCGCTTCAGCGCCGTAAAAGCTGCCGGTATTCGCTATCCAGCCACCAATTAACCCTGGCGCAAGTGCAGGGCGATCCGCAATCGCATAGGCGATATAGCCGGCAAGCACTGGGATCATTAATTGGAAGGCTATTACACCCACATCCAGTACTTGTTGCCATGCACTGCCCTCAGGAATCGCCATGCCCGCTTCCGTCGGTTCACCGCCAATGGCAAGAGAAAGCGCGATTAACAACCCGCCAGTGACCACAAAGGGGATCATGTGCGAGACCCCATTCATCAGATAGCGATATAAGTTACTTCGCCAGTTTGTTGAGGTGGTCGATGGTGTGCTGTTGTTTGTATTGTGTGTTGATGTACCGCTCGCGTGGTAAGGACTTGCATTGAGAGCGGATTCGATTAAGCCTTTACCGTCTCGAATTGCTTCTTTGACGCCGACTTCGACTACTGGTTTGCCGTTGAAGCGGCTCATGTCCGTTTGTTTATCACAGGCAACGACAATGGCGTCAGCGCGCAATATATCGTCTTGGGTGGGCGCGTTTTTAACCCCAATTGAGCCGTTGGTTTCGACTTTTATTTCATAACCTAATTCGTCAGCGGCTTTCTCTAGCGCTTCAGCGGCTAGATAAGTGTGGGCGACGCCCGCAGGGCAGCCTGTTACGCCAATGATTAAGCCTTTTTTCGGCCCCGTATTGTTACTTTGTTGACTGGGTTGAGTCAGAAGTGTCATGACGTCACTGGCAGTATTGGCTGCCAGCAGTGCTTGTGTGAATCCTGGCTCGATAAGTTTGGATGAAAGGGTGGCTAGGACTTCAATATGATGATCTCCACCGTTTGTAGGAGAGGCGATCATAAAAAAGATATGCGATAACTCACCATCTTCTGCACCATAGTCGATGCCGTCTCGGCTAATACCGATTACCACGCCTGGCGTGGTCACGGCGTCACTTTTTGCGTGAGGAAGCGCGATACCAGCCTCAAACCCCGTATTACCGAGTGCTTCGCGCGCATTCACATCCGCAATAAAAGCGGCTTGATCAGTGACGCGGCCATTATTGACCAATGCTTGGCTCAGTTCCTTAAACACATCTTGTTTGCTGGTGGCGTCTAGATTGAGCAGTATTAATCGTTCGTTAATCAGTTCAGATATCATGATAGGCTCCTGCCGGTTCGTATGAACATAATGATTAGTTTGCTCCCGTCGACAGGTGGAAAATAGTGCAGAGAAATAGCATTTACTGGAAGATTGTGCCCAACCGTGTTTAGTGTGATCTTGCTCATTAGTCGGGTTCAGCGATTGTATGGGTATAATGATCGTGTTGTTGATGCGTCGTACTCACGTCGCTAGTGGAAGTTTTCCGTTTTCGGAAGCGAGCTCGAACACAATCGGATAGGGATGATAATGAAAGCCTCGACACTTACCAGCTTTTCTAACTTGCTTGCATTACTGGAATCTCCTGATGAACCCTTTGGTCGAGTTATCTTTGCTAATGATTGGCAGGAGCCTGAGCCTTTCAGTTACCAAGTCAACTTTCCGCGCCTAGAAGTTGTTGTGTCCGGTCAATACACCAATATCATCTCGACTCCGGAAGGCGTGGAAACGCATACGGTAGTTGGTGGTGAGGCGCTTTATATCGCGCCAAACTGTTGGAATAAACCTGATTGGCAGCATTCATGCTCGGTGCTGAGTTTACTATATGGCCGTCGGCAACTAGGGTTTAGTTTGGTGAATAAACGAGGGTAGTGTTCAAAAGTCTGTGTCACTCCTATAGTTAACCCTCAACAGGGAGTGATACATCAATGTCCGACAAATACGAAATTGATATTCAAGCTTTTGCTAAGGCACTGCAATCTGGACAAGACCTCAACGGGAAAGATGGACTGCTAACGCCGTTGATTAAAC
>NZ_MUEY01000012.1:0-108954 GCF_001995695.1 Salinivibrio sp. ML290
TTTATTTTCCAACTCATAGCTATCAGTGAGTCAAAAGGCTCACTGATAGCTATGAATTATTTATAAGGGCGAGATCGCGAATTTTTTATTCAAAAAGATCGGTTTGAAGATCACGAGAATGTTCATAGTACTTACGCCCGAGGACGATTTTTTTTGGCTAAGACCAATATTTCGTTTTAAGTGTAAAGCTCTTTTCCAAGTGTTGAGTGTGTACTCTAAATATTTACCACCCAGCAAGTGATACAACACTCGCTGGGCGGTAGCATTCCTTAGCTTTAAAACGTTATGGTATCTGTCAGCCTAGAAAAAACTATCTGTTGGACACAGCCTTATGATGCGTCATAAAACGATTATCCAAGTTATACTTTTAAGCATATCGATGAGTTTCCTCTCGGGTTGCAAAGAAAAGGCGATCAACCCTGAAGATGACATTCCTTTATTCAAAGACTTCATTGAGGAAAACATTGATAAAGTTGCCGATGATCCCTATATATCGAGCACACTTAGGCCTGATGATGAGATGTATGAGGTTCTCCTTGATTTACAGCGTGGTATTCCGTGGGATGACCAAATACAGCAGCGTTTTTCTAAACTTATGTCAGAAGATAATGAACATGCTATGATCATCAAGGCTCGGTCTGGATTATTAAATATAGAGAAACGTAGCTATTGGACATCAGTACTAACAGATCTGATGGAAAAAGGAAACCCTTATGCAGCTTATTGGCTATCAAGCAAAAGTAATATTTGTCATATGTACCTTGGTTCTCGCAACTTAGGGAATAAAGTGGCGAAAGATCTTGGCTTAGATACCTCTTACGAAAATAAATACTGCACCGAGGCAATCTATCAAAAGGCTGTCGAGGGGTTTAAAAAACTCGCAGCGGAAGGCGATCTTCGTGCACAGTATTTTTTGTTAAAAGATCAAGGTCTTTATGAATCAGTAGAAAAGCGTGAAGAATATATTAAAGAAGTGATTCGATTCGCAGAGGCTCATTATTATAAGCCATTAATGGACTATACATCTTCACTAAGAAAACAATCAAAAAAGGGTAGAGTGTTCAGTACAGAGAAGTTAAAAAACTTATCACTTAATCTCTTCAGAGTAGCAAGCAATAATTATTATATACCTGCGATGAGTAAGTTAGTGTATTATGAAAGAGATAATGCTGTTCTTTTTGATAGGTTGAAGAAATCAGGTGGCCGGAATTATTTTTGGGCTATGGCATTTGATAGAAGCAATGAGTTAACAACTAGAGATAAATACTGCCATGCTGTGTTATTCGAGGGGATATATAAAGATACGGACTTTTATGGTTTTGACAGTGATTGGCCTAAGAAAGGTGATTACGATGAAAGTATCTGAGAGACAGATAAGGAAATCGCTGAGATGAAGCCAATGATTTATATTGACTATTTCACCAAAAGCGATAATTGGGGCCAAGGGTGACTTTCTGTGCAGTTAAATCTGGGATTTTCTTAAATTGAAGGCCTCTCTTATTGATTTTATATCCTAAATGTTTGCCGCCCAGTGAGTGACACAACACTCGCTGGGCGGTTTGTTAACTCTGTTAAAATGATGAGAAAAACCCATAAGGAGCTCTTCTTTGCCTGAACTAACAAAGTACAAAAACATAATAGCAATTGTGTTGTCATTATTTCTATTGATGGGATGTGAAGAGCTTGAGCCTATACCAGGACAGCCTTGGCAGGTTTCTGTGGTAACGCCTTCATTTTATCCCATTAAAATCACGCAAGCATATGGTGTAAATGAAGAGCAAGACTGGACAATGCCGATCCATGGTCTCTCTCAATCGATGAGAAAAAGCCGCATAGATTATGTCCGTACTGTGTTTCCTGATTATGATGGGTTTGATTTTCCTTTATCATCTTTGACCGCTGTTAATGGACGCCAGGTGGGATCTGCGAATAAGCACTTACCAGATAGCATATATATATTGGACCTCACTGATTAATATGCGATTTTTTGTGACTAAGTATGATCTTCCTCAGAAGGTTAAGGAAATAATGGCGAAAGGGGTTAGCTTTGAGCGATATGATGGCTCTTTAGGTTACTGCTTTCGGACTGAATTTTTCTTTGGCATGCTGCCTAATGGCAAAGCCAAAGTGTGGTTGATGGGCTGTGATCAACTTATCTATTTGGCAGAGTTGGAGCCAGCACGAGAGAAAGACCGTGACCAAAATGGTGCAACGGCTGATGTATATAGGCGTGGATCTAAGCCAGAGAAAGCAAAACAGCGTGGAATCGATGCAGGTGTATCGACTGTCCCGATTCCATGGGAGAGAGTTGGCAAAGTGTATAGCAGGGACACCGTCGAATTGCTCAGTGAGCAGTAAGCTTGGGTGGATCGACGTGCGTTCCGGCGGTTTGTATACGCTCAGTGATATGCCAAGCAACTTTTTGCTTGGCTTGGCAAGAAGTTGCTTGAAGCGTGCAAAAAATTGGTCACCAAATAATTAACTGTCTGATATATAAAGAATTTAAAGTTGGCATGAATCTAGCTTGCTAGTAGGGCTAGACAGCAAGAGTCGCTGTTGAAACTCAAATCAAAAAATAGAGGAGCGATTATGCCAACGCCATGTTATATCTCGATTGAAGGTGAAACCCAGGGTTTGATCACTGCCGGTGCCTGCACAGCTGATTCAATCGGTGATGCATTCGTTGAAGGTCATGAAGATGAGATGCTGGTACAGCAGTTTGATCACAATGTCACTGTTCCAACTGATCCTCAGTCCGGTCAGCCATCAGGACAACGTGTTCACAAGCCATTTAAGTTTACCGTGGCATTGAATAAAGCGGTTCCATTGCTTTACAACGCGCTGTCTTCAGGCGAAAAAATGTCTACTGTGGAGCTGAAATGGTACCGCACGTCGATTGAAGGTAAGCAAGAAAACTTCTTTACTACCAAACTCGAGAGTGCGTCAATTGTTGACATCCACTGTGAAATGCCACATTGCCAAGATCCGGCTAAATCTGATTTCACTCAGAATCTCACCGTATCTATGTCTTATCGTAAGATCACCTGGGATCACGTTAACGCGGGTACGTCAGGTTCAGACGATTGGCGTAAGCCTATTGAAGCCTAAGGGCTCATTATGTTGCGTCGGCATGTTGCCGACGCTTCATCATTTGTCTCGCGTGCTTCAGTCATTAGTCTGAGGAGTGCTAGACAAGTGTTCACTGTTGCGGGAACAAGATTCGGGAGACATCATGGCGAAATTACGTTTTGAATTTAGCGTCGAGGGCTTAGAGCCAGACACGTTTGTGGTCAGAGAGTATCAGGGCAATGAATCTCTCTCTGCTGCGGCGTTCGATCAGCAAGCTTGCAACGGGTTTCGTTATTCGATTGCTTTGGCGAGTCGTGACCACTCACTTACTCCAGACCAAGTGGTGGACTGCCAAGCAACGCTTTCCCTCTACCGTAATGAGCAGTGTGAGCGTCGTGTCAGTGGCATTGTGCGTCAATTTTCTCAAGGGGATATTGGCCATCATCACACTTACTATGATATTGAATTAGTCCCCGATATTGAGCGCTTGTCGCTACGTCAAAATAGCCGTGTTTTCCAGCATCAAACGGTTCCGCAAATCATTTCCGTGCTTTTGCAGGAAATGGATATCACGGATGTCGGCTTCGGACTGACAAAAGAATACGCTGAGCGTGAATTTTGTGTTCAGTATCGAGAAACAGATCTGGCGTTTTTCCATCGAATCGCCGCAGAAGAGGGGCTCATCTACTGCTTTTTATGGAAAGAGGGAAAGCAGCTTTTATACATTACTGATTCACCTTTCGCTCTCCCAGCTCTAGAGCAGCCGATTGCCCACAACGCGCAGTCAGGGGCGGTGGTGGATGAGCCGTATATCCGTGCGATAGAAAAACGCACGCGCATTGTTCCCTCGTCGTTGGCAATGAAAGACTATAGCTTTAAAAAGCCGAGTTATAGTTTTTTGCAACAAGTAAACACAGCAGGCATCGATTATCAACGCCAAGATTATGAGGTTTATGATTTCCCAGGCAGATATAAAGATGATGCCCAAGGCAAACACCTAGCGCAGGTACGGCAAGAATTTCTGGTGCGTGATAAAGTCACCGCGGACGGAAAAAGTAATCATTTTCTTGTACAGGCGGGGCATGCATTTGAAATGCAAGATCATCTCGACCGTACCATGAATCAAAAATGGCAAGTGGTGCGCGTTCAGCATTACGGCACCCAGCCACAAGCGGTCGAAGAAGAAGGCTGTTCTGGCGCTACCACTTATCATAATCAGTTTACCGTGATTCCGGCCTCCACCTCGTGGCGGGCAACCCCGCACCCTAAGCCACAGGTGGACGGCCCCCTTATCGGTATTGTCGTCGGCCCCGAAGGTGAAGAAATATTCTGTGATGAGCATGGTCGGGTGAAAGTGCATTTTCCATGGGATCGGTATTCAAATGGTGACGAACATAGTAGCTGTTGGATCCGAGTCTCTCAGGGCTGGGCGGGCAGCCAATATGGCATGATGGCCATTCCACGTATTGGGCATGAGGTGATTGTATCGTTTTTACATAACGACCCAGATCAGCCGATCATCACAGGACGCACTTATCACGCAACAAATGTACCCCCTTATACGTTGCCTGCGGATAAAACCAAAACCGTGTGGCGCAGTGAATCGCATCAAGGAGAAGGGTATAACGAGCTAACATTCGAAGATCAATCGGACAGTGAGCAAGTGTACTTGCATGCACAGCGTGATTGGCAATCCGATGTGGAAAATGATGTCATTACTCAGATAAGGCATGATGAGCACCAAAAAACCGCCCATGATTCTTTTTCTAGAGTGGCGAATAACCAACATGTTACCGTCGATAAGCAAGCAAGAGAGCGAGTGAAAAAGGACGCCACCTTTGAGGTTGATGGTGGTATTCATGAAAAAATTAATAACCGTTTCGCGGCCACCGCCGGACGTGAGGTGCATCTAAAAGCGGGCACAAATGTCGTGCTTGATGCTGGAACAGAGATTACCGTATCGGCCGGTGGTAGCGTCATGAAAGTGGATGCTGCAGGCGTGCACTTATTAGGGCCTGTGATAAATCTCAATGCAGGTGGAAGTGCGGGGAGTGGATCGGGTTACCAGGGTAAACAACCGGCCTCACCACGCGCAGTGAAGAAGCCCTAATCATATTCGCAAGTTCATAAGAATCGAGGAAAACTATGCCAAAAGCTGCACTGGTTGGCCATATTGGTACCGCCCATGATGGCTTTCCGCCTACGCCCATTACAGCGGGTTCACCAACGGTAAAGATTGATGGGATCCCAGCGGTACGCAAAGGCGACCCACTGGCTCCCCATAGTAAGCCTAAGCATCCACCGCATGGTCGGTCAGTAAATGCTGGGTCTGGTAGCGTCAACATTGATGGAAAGCCGGCTGCACGAATTGGTGATGCAATAAGTTGTGGCGGCGTAATTTCAGGAGGTTCGAGTGTCAACATTGGTTAAGCCGTCACGATTAAAAGTCAGTTTCTGTACCCTTTTGCTTGTTATCAGTGGACAGGCTTTCGCCGAGCAGGTTGAAATAGAGGCGACGCCGTTTATGTCATTGGAGCCGGTAGAGAAAATTGCCGATGACTATGATATCCAAGCGATGACACCGGAAGCACTGTTTGAACATGGCCGTTTGTCACGTGCGCAATTCCATTATCAACGCGCAGAGAAGTATCTGCGAGCGGCTGCCGATCAAGGTAATGTGCCTGCGGCTTACTTGTATGCAGTTCTGGTGAGTGATGATGGCAAGAAACTCGCGTATTCTCCTGAGGCGCAGCAATATCTCACTCAGGCTGCACGAGAAAGCTACATCCCAGCCATGAAGCTATTGGTTGAAGAAGGTGAGTGGTTGTCAGCCAACCATCGCACGATATGGCGTCACAAGTACGAAGAGGCCTTGGATGCCTGGTATAAAGATGCCCCTGAAGAGGCAGCCTTTAGTTTATACCAGTACACCGCTTCCACAGATAAACAAAAAGCTGAGGTTTATCTCGAAGAGGCCATTGCGGCAAACGATGTCGATGCGCTATTACACAAAGCATCACAAATAGAAACGGCGCAGCGCGGCTTTTATCTTTTCCCTAGCTCTCGCCTGGATGCGGCTGCTGAGGTGAAAAAGCAAATTGCCAATGCTGGGGGGATCCCTGGAACGAAGAGTTTATACCGTGACTTTATTCGCCGTGGAGAAACTCCTAAAGCCGTTGAGTGGCGTGAAAAAGCGATAGAGCAGGGCGATCTCATGTCCTTGGCGGCGTTAGGTCGCGTATATACAACAAATTATGCACCTGATGATGAAAAGTATATTGATGGTTTGGTGTATCTCTCCGCATACCTGGATGTGGTTGGTCAAGGGCGATTTGTCGACCTAAGGGATCAAGCGATGGCACAGTTTGAGCTGGCGTCTTCTCGGGTGTCTAATGAGGTCCTGAAAGATGTGGAGAAAAACGCGGCAGAGCTACGAAAAACCCACACCTTCTTTCACTACGATCGATATTGGCAAAAAACAGCCACGAACACAGAGAAAGAAGCAGATCCAACAAGCTAGCTGGGTAGAGGTTTGATAATTTAGCTCCGGCGAAGACTTTAGCGGCCGTAATCGAATCATTGCTTCTCGATTCGATTGCGGCCGTTTTCTTTTGCGAGATAGAGCGCGGTATCGGCACGTTGAATGATACTGTCTTGTGTATCACCTGCCGAGAAGCCCGTATAACCGATACTGATGGTACAGCGTATGGTTTGTCCGTCGACGTGAATTTCTTCACCATGTACGCGCTCCACCAAACGCTTTAGTACAACTTCAGCACCACTCAAATCCGTTTCAGGAAGCAAACAGAGAAACTCCTCTCCGCCCCAGCGACCGTATATGTCATTAGTCCGTGATTCTTCCCGCACAATATTGCCGAAGCGTTGTAAGGCGATATCGCCTGCCCGATGACCAAAGGTGTCATTTAAGCGTTTGAAGTTATCGAAGTCTACGATCGCCAGCGTCAAGGGGTTGTTGTACCGTTCGCAGCGTGCCAGCTCTTGAACGAGAGCGTTGCTGAGGTAGTGGCGGTTATAAAGTTGCGTCAACGAGTCAGTGTTTGCTTGTATCTCGAGCAATTGTTGCGCTTGTTCGAGTGCTTCCCAATCTCGCAGACGCGCCAGCTCGTGGCCGACCCATTCGGCAAAGAGTCGTACCAGTTCATAGTCTTGCGAAATAAAGGGGCGAGTGGGTTCAGGGCTTGAAAAATTTAACGTGCCATAGCGCTCGCCATCAATAAAAATGGGGGCACCGATATATGCTTCGAGGCCGAAATGTTCGTAGCAGGGGTGGGCTTTGATATCGCTTTGCGAAACATGGTGGAACCCTTGCGCCTCATTGGCTTCATAGACGTGACAACAGTATGTTTCTTTTAGATCAAAGACCTGTCCAGGCTGCAGGGCGTCATCAGGATGCTGCGCATATTGTACGGTATAACGCTGACCATGAATGTGGCTGAGTATACCGATAGGCAAATTAAAGTGTTTACAACCGAGAGAGAGAATACGCTCTACGCGCCGGCAAAAATCCAAATTGCGTGCTGACGTGATTGAGTGGAGCTGGTTGAGCGCGGATTCTACTTCTACGCGGGTGCTAATGTCTTGAATAAAAGCCACATACATGGTGACAACTTGTTGCTCATCGCACACTGGCCCACCATGTGTTTCGCCTAAAAACACATGTCCATCGGCGGTCTTATATCTCACCACATAAGCATCGTAGTATGCGTGAACTGAGTGGGTGTTAAAACGATCTTTGCCCGTCGCAGTAAAGTCTTCTTGTTCGGCGTAAAGGATGCGCGTGCTAGCGCCTTTTACATCCGCTAGGCTGCAACCAAATAGGGCTTCTGCTTCGGGGTTTAATAGTTGTATACGGCGATTTGTATCAGCAATAACAACCGCCGTATCGAGATGGCGAAAAAGCGAGGGCAGTAATGTGACAATATGCTTGTACTGGTCAATGGGCTGATTCACTGCTGGGCTCTGTACGTCTATTTGGCTTAGACTAAGCGTAGTACAAATCCCAGCAGCTCGCGCTCGCTGAGGAGATTAGGCGGAGAAACAGGTTATACTGTGAAGGTAAATACGTTAGCCATCGACATCGCAATATTGTTGTCGTAATACGCTGCTTCATTAATGAAGTGCGGATAGGCCGTGTAGTCGCCTTGCCATGTTAATTCTTTGCCATCAAAACACATAAACAGTGGGTCACCGGGCTTTATCGGCTGAAAGTCATTGTCTTGAACGTGTTGGTGCACCATACCAATACGTTCCCCATGCTCATTTTGTGGTAAATGCAGTGTCTCTTTGTAACGGTACGCGGTGACGTTTTTAGGCAGTGCTGGCACCTTATCAATATTAAACAGATGCACGAAGTCCAAAATGTGTGTCGTCATTTCTTGCATCGATTCCATTACATCATGACGCAGTACCGATTGGGGCTGTGGGCCTACCTCAACGATCACCCCTTGTTTGCCGATCGAGCATAAAAATGCATGCTGAATAGGTTCAATATGATCTTCGACTAAGATGATGGCATCGGGCATACGCTCACTAATATAAGCGGCGAGCTGCTTATTGAACGTATCAAGTGTCAAGAGTATCAGTGTGGGTCCCATGTTGCTGGTGGTGTTATGCAGGTCGATAATAAAATCGACGCGCGGATCCCCTTTAGGGCCTAATTGTTGGTTGAGGGCTTTAGCGCGACTTTGCTCATAGTTTGCCAAGCTGTAGTCAGCCAGCAGTTTAGGATCGAATTGGCGGTTAAGGTCGCAGTCTAGATAGCGTTTGTTGGCGCTATAAGCTGGGGGGTTCGCAAAGACATGTTCGGTGGAAAAACTATCGCGGGCTGTGATTGCTGGGTTGGATTGCCACTGTTTTAGTGCGTAAACACCGCTAAACTCGTTACCGTGGGTGCCACCAACAATAGCAACGTTACTAAACCGACTCATGAAAGCTCCTGATATGTGAAGAATAATCGCATGGATTTGTCTATTTACACAGCTTAGCACTAACCACTCGATAGGTTAATAGCATAATTTTTCTTTATTAATGCTTTTCTATTCACTTGATCGCGAGTTGGTAGTGGAGGTCCTATGCTTTTTCGAGTCAGTTCACACTTCAGCTGAGTGGAAATCGTTAGCCTAGCGGAAGACGATACAAAGAGGTGAACAATGAAAACGGTATTTCCTGAGCATTTTTTATGGGGTGGCGCGGTAGCGGCTCATCAAGTTGAGGGGGGATGGGATTACGACGGTAAAGGCGTCAGCATTGTGGATGTGCTGACCAAAGGTGCCCATGGTACACCGCGCAAAATTACCCAGCGTGTTGAAGAACATGAAGCCTATCCGAACCATGATGCTGTGGACTTTTATCATCGCTACCGTGAAGACATTGATCTCTTTGCGGAGATGGGTTTTAAGTGTTTTCGCACGTCTATCGCGTGGTCGAGAATATTTCCTCTTGGTGATGAGCTCACGCCGAATGAAGCGGGCCTTGCCTTTTATGATGACCTTATTGACTACCTATTAGAGAAAGGGATTGAACCTGTCATTACGCTTTCTCATTTTGAGATGCCCCAGCACCTTGTCACCCATTATGGGGGCTGGGCTCATCGAGATGTGATTGAGTTTTTCGTGCGGTTTTGCGAGACCGTAATGACTCGCTATCGCGACAAAGTCTCCTATTGGATTACCTTTAACGAGATCAACAACCAGCTCAACTGGGACTATCCGCTATTTGGCTATTGTAATTCAGGTGTGGTTTTTACCGAGCACGATCATCCCGAACAGAGACTCTATCAAGTGCTACATCATCAATTCGTCGCCAGCGCCAAAGTGGTGTCTCTAGGGCATGTGATTAATCCGGATTTTAAAATAGGTAGCATGATCCACATGATGCCGTTGTATCCGGCGAGTTGTCACCCTGATGATATGTTGGCGTCACAGCAAGCGATGCGTGACAAATATTTATGCAGCGATGTGCAGTTGCGAGGCCACTACCCACACTATATTTGGCCGCAATGGGCCAGCAAAGGGATCGAGGTCAACATGCATCAAGAGGATGCAACGATTCTTAAAAACGGCTGTGCAGACTTTTTGGCGATCAGCTACTACATGACGAATATCGTAGATGCCAACCCGCCAGAAGAAGATGAAAACGCTTTATTCAGTGCAAGCCGATTGAATCCGCATCTACCCGCTTCGGACTGGGGCTGGCAAATTGATCCCAAAGGTCTACGCTTTGCGCTTTCTGAGCTGTATGAGCGTTACGAAAAACCGATTTTTGTGGTGGAGAATGGGCTTGGCGCGACAGATAAGCGTGAAACCACAGGGGGAATCAATGATGATTACCGAATCAGCTATTTATCACAACATATTGAGGCGCTCGCGGATGCCATTTGGCAAGATGGCGTTGAGGTGATTGGCTATACGCCATGGGGCTGTCTCGATTGTGTGTCCTTTACCACGGGCGAATACCGCAAACGCTATGGTTTCATCTACGTTGACCGTCATGATGATGGCAGTGGCGACTTTTCTCGCCATCGTAAAAAGAGCTTTTACTGGTATCAAAACGTGATTAAGAACAATGGGTTGATAGAGTAAAGGCTCTGGTAGAATCGCAGTAAGACGAGAAGGGACGCCTATTGCGTCCCTTTTATAACTATCGGTAAAGTCATTGCATCGAGGTATGCGATTTTTACCGTTTTAGCGCTAAAGCCTCGCCCGCTAAGGGGGAGAAGTTAGAGACTGGGTTGGTAGTCGACCTCAATCACTTCTCCATATTCAATCCCTTGCTCACGATAACCCACTAAGCTCTCAATCACATTAAAATGCGCGATAACCGCAATCGTATTGTAGTCTTGATAGGTGTCGAGCACAGATGTCACTCGGCGATATAACGCGGTCGCGGACTCATAACCTGCATTGGTCACTTCATTTCCATTGGCAAACAGTTCTCGATACTCAATCCAGCGTCGATCGCGCTCAGAAAGAGGAATATAGCTCCCTTTGATATCCGCTTGCCACTCGCGGAGGTCATGCTCGACAAACAGTTCTTTTTGCAATTGCCGGTTGAGGATTTCTGCTGTTTGTAAGGCACGAGTGTAGGGCGAAGAGAGGATGATGTCTGCGTGTTGTAAACTCGGGTGATCGGCTAGCGATTGAATAGCGGGAATACATGCACGTTGGAGTGGTGCATAGTCTTTTTCCAGTTGGCTCATTTGGCGAGCATCGGCCAAAGAGTAATCGGTTTTTCCGTGACGGACAAAGACGACTTTCATAGGGCTTCCTTTTCTGCGTCGACAGCGTCTGAAGCGCTGCTTCTTGAGTCGGTGACATTTTTATTATCCGGATAACGAGGCGAGACACCCGCTTGGCGGGTGGTCAACATATCGCTTACGAGGGTTGTAGCATACCGTCATCGGACTGTCATGACTCACCCGTGGGATTGAGAGGAGGGCGTGAGCAAGCTCGCTATTTTTCTCTGGTTTGATCTAATATTTTGGTGCGATCACGGCCTTCTTCTTTGGCTTGATATAGACGCTGATCAGCCATTTCGAGTAGGTATGAGTCCGTGGTTTCGCGAGTTGGGAGCGTAATAATGCCACCGATACTGACAGTGATTTTGTCACCATCTGGGTTTTTCTTGTGCTCGATATCAAGCTTGGCAATTTCAGCGCGAATGGTTTCGGCCAGCTGAGTTAACTTCGAGGCATAGCGCGTTGAAAGCGTGATCGCAAACTCCTCGCCCCCAAAGCGTGCCACGGAACCATGAAAGCGTTCCGTTTGTGTAAGCAGCACGCGCGCGATTTGGGTGAGAACGTCATCGCCTTTGAGGTGACCGTATTGATCGTTATACGCTTTAAAATGATCGACATCGATCATCATGACGGCGACAGGTAACCGGCTGGCGATGCCATGTTGGATATGGTTTTTGAGCTCACGTTTAAACGGTCTTCGATTACTTAACCGGGTGAGGTCATCGGTTTCTGCTTGTACTTTTAACTTTTCATTGGCGACAATCAGCTCTTCTTGTAGCTCTTCCATGGCGTAATGGTTTCGTTCACGGATCATCACTTCACTGATGGCGGTCGCGAAACGTTTTAAAAGCAATGTCTTATTGTTATCCCAGATGAAGGGTAGACGGCGATTTGCCACTGTAATCATACCAAAGCTTTTTCTACCGTCGGTTAGCGGAAAAGCGGCAAACGATAAAATATGCCGTTGGCGCAACCAAGAGCGCTCGTTAATTGCATTATCGCCGAGCTGGCCGACATGGGGAACGACCAGTGCGTCGGTATCAGCCAGCCACCGTTTTATCATGTGCATATCGCTTAAATCGACGGTCTGGGGGGCAAAATCAATCTCTTGTGGCCAGTAACAACGACGTTCAGCGCGGAATGCGTCAAAGGCATACCAACCAATCGCCTCAACGCCGAGTAATGACGCCATATCGGGAAAAATTTTCTCTACGTCTTCAGTAATATATTGCGAGTCTGCACGTAAAAATTGAATTGAAATATCGGCCAGTAGAGAGCTAGCGTTTGATTGCCAATTGAGTGCTTTGGTGCGTTGCTCGACTTGCTCTTTCAATAAAGTTTGATGTTGACGAAGTTCACGCTCTGTCACGCGTTTTTGTAGAAAGTCGTCTCTGATACGCGATTGCATCGCATTGATTGAGCGAGACACTTTACCTATTTCGTCATTACGTTGAATCAACGAGAGCGGCACACTCGTTTGGTTGGCCTTGTCGGTTTGGTAGTAATCGAGCGTATTTGACAGCTGTTGGAGTGGGCGCGAGCACAGCCGGTGGATAACCCACAAAATCAGCAGAGTGATGATAAAGGTTTCAGTAAAATGGACGACAGCGACAGGCACGGCGCCTGTGAAGGCATCGCGTTTAATCGCACTGCGATCGAGCACAATGTTCAGGGTGCCAATATTGTTACCTTGAACGCTCAACAATGACTGATGATTGGCGTCACAGTCCTCACTGGTATTATTGACTTCAGTGATGTGTGTGCCATCAAAACCTTTTACCTCGACGCGACAAATGGTGGGGATCATCGACAATCCCTTTACACTGCGGCGTACAAGCTCTAAATCAACGACCCACAATGCATGGCTAATCACGCGAGCCGAGTTATGGCTCCGGCTCTCTACCAGTTGTGTGGTCGTAGCCAGTGTGCGCTGGTAGTTGATGTACATCTGCGTCAGTGTACTCCCTACCGCAAACAGTAAGCTAATCGCGAGCACAACGAAGGCGACGCGCGCTTGAAGACCGCGTAAGTTTACATCGCGTTTTATCACTTAGTTATCCATTTGAGTTGTGGTTGAATGACAATGGCTTTCAATCCCTTTCGCCATGTTCAAAAACGAGATTTGATCCCACGCCTGCTCGCGCAACTGTACGAAAAAAGCGGAGCCAGGTTCAATTAAGTGAAACAACTGTCCAGCGCATTGCGGTGGTAACGGCCAACCTTTATCGTGAGCGTAAATGCGGCTCAATGCAAGGCCAGCGGCTTTAAAGTGCCCGCCCCCAAGGGCTGAAATGTCGCCTTTTTCTCGCAAAGAGAGCACGCGCTCGGAGGTATTGACCGTGGCAAAATAGATGTCATCGCCGGGCGTCTTTCCCGCTTGCCGAGCGGCTTTCATCGCGCCAAACGCCATATGATCGTTGGCCGTCCACACGTAGCGCACATTTGGGTAGCGTTGCAACAAGGTATGCATTTGCTCTTGGCTGATGGACTCATTCCACTGACCATGAACAACTTGATGTAAGGTAATGTCTGAGCGTTCAACGAAAAAGCGCTTGCCGCCCGCTTCGCGTTGAACGGATGCGGGGGTGGTAAGATCACCTGAAATCATGACGGCTTCGCCGGGCGCATTATCGCCTGCTCGCACCATGGCTTCGGCGATCGCATAGCCTATCGAATGATTGTTGGGAATAATGCTCGGCAGTAAGTATTGTTGCCAATGTGGGTCTTGGAAGAGCTTGGTTTTGGTCTGCTGATCGACATCATTCAAGATAAGTTGTACATAAATAGGATACTTTCTCAGTATAGGAAGTAGGTTTTTGGCCGCCAGCTTTTCATTCACGATGATAATGTAATCAGGGTGGGTCGGTTTACTCAACGTTGCGGCGAGTATTTGACGCACGGCAAAATGATTGCGATCGGCGTGGCGAATCGTTAGGTCAATATTTAATGCTGAGGCAGCGCTATTGGCATATTCATCTACGTCCTGCCAGAAGCTTTCCGTTGCATAACCGGGATTAATAAATAGTACATGGGGCTGAGCCTGTTCAGCATGAATGTGCGTACTGAACATCATGTATATAGAAACAACACACCACAAAATCAGTCTTCTACACATGTAGGGAAGGGTCCTCTCCATTGGCCAGCTCTGTTAAGGATAGCGCATATGTATACGCTTGATTGCGGTAGGTTTATCATTGTCTGTAATTCGTTCAGGTAGCTGCTGTTTGACACGTAAATTTTATTGGGCAAGAGAAAGCATATACGGCATCATAGTTGTGTAGACTAGTGTGCCAGTCAATGGCGAACAAAATGACAACAATGTAATGAAATCTTACTACGATAAGAAGAAATTTAAGCGGCATTTTCCGATGGATTTTTATGGTGAGAGTGAAGGCTGGCAGTTTGCAGTGCGCGCCTTGTCTCCCACGCAAGTCTTATCGGCGAAAAGCTGGGTGGCGCGATTGAGCTGTCGTCGCCGAGACTTTCGGCTCGTTGATTTGGCGATTGACCGCTTCCACTTTTTGAGTGGCGGCGATGAGCAGATGCGTTTCACGGGCGTGGATTTGGGCACTAAAGTGAGTATTCGCCGGCAAGGGCAAATCGTCACTGTCGACGCGCTTAATCACCGCTATGGTGCTTTGACAGCAAACGTCCAGCCGTCGATTTCAACCGCGTGCATAGAGCCTGCGAGCAAGATCGTACTCTCTTAATAGGCGTCTCCTTGGCTGTTTGCGTCAGTGCCATACTGAGAAAAAAGGTGGGAACTCATGACGTTTATTGTGATTATCGTGCTTAGCATTCTTGGTGGTTTGTTGGCGGGTGAGCACTTCCATTCTTATCTTCTTGGGCTGAGCGTCGCCAGTACAGCGGTGGGTGCTTGCTATTGGATCACGTTTCGTAGCAGCCATTACCCCCAGTTTGCGTTATTTTTGTTGTTGCTCGGGGTAGTCGCTAAGATTGCCGTCACAGCGGCGGGTGTACTGCTCGGGTTAAAACATGCGTTGATCACCTCGCCTTTGGTATTTTCGCTTTCGTATTTGTTTTTCTTGTTCGCCTCGACCTATTGCTATTTTCGCTATCGTGAATATTGGCTCACGCGCTTGCGTCATAAAGACTTACAGTAACGGGCTCCGCGGTGTGTAGTGTGATCGTTAACGAGGAATGGTATTGGTGATGTACTCAACGAAGCGATTGACGCTACGCCCATGGCAAGTGTCCGATTTGACCCCTTTTGCGGCACTCAATCAAGACCCCGATGTCATGCGCTATTTTCCCAGTGTGCTTTCACGCGCACAAAGCGATGCAATGGCGGCGCATATTCAATCCAAACTGGCGGATAATGGGTTCGGATTTTGGGCGGTAGAACTGACGGAAACACGGGAATTCATTGGCTTTGTGGGGTTAAACCGTCCCACTTTCGATCTCGGCCATCAGCCGTTTGTTGAAATTGGCTGGCGTTTAGCGTCGCCACATTGGGGAAAAGGCTATGCCACTGAAGCGGCACAAAAAGCACTCGCCATCGGCTTTGAGGACGTTGAGCTTCCGGCAATTTATGCGTTTACCACCGAGAGTAACCTGCCCTCACAAGCAGTGATGAAAAAACTCGGGATGACGCCGGCTGCTCCCTTTACCTTTTTGCATCCTCATTTGGCAGCAGATCATCCGCTCGCAACGCATGTCTTATACGCGATATCGAAGCCCAGCTGGCAGGCAGACCATGCTGATTAATCGCCGGTACCTATCGTTCACTCTTTTCGTTTTTTGTTTGATGTTTCCATTGGCGGGCACTGCGCAGCAAAGTACCTGTTATGGCACTACGTCGAATGGTCATTTAGCCAATGGGGTACAGTTGCCCAGTGACGGGGCGAATTTCATAGGCTACAGCTTGATTGCGCGTTGGGCCGGGCGAACCTATGTTCACTCCGCAGTGCGTGACATCATCGTGGCATCGTATCAGTCTTTGGAAGCGGAGCAGCCAGACAAAGTATATCAATATGCTGAAACGGGCTTTGAGTCAGGTGGTCAGTTCAAACCGCATAAAACCCATAGAAATGGCTTATCGGTTGATTTTATGACACCGGTCGTCGATGCCGAGGGGCGATCGGTTCATCTGCCGACTCATCTACTCAATAAATTTGGCTACAGCATTGAGTTTGATGGGAATGGTCAATACCAAGACAAGCACATTGATTACACCGCCATGGCCGCACACATAGTGGCGTTACACCGAGAAGCGACGCGTCGTGGCTATGATCTTTGGCGTGTTATCTTTGATCCAACTCTTCAGCCGGCACTGTACGATACCCCGTATGGGCAGTACTTAAAGCAACATATTCAGTTTTCAACGCGGCGGTCTTGGGTTCGCCATGATGAACATTATCACGTTGATTTTGCCGTGCCTTGCCAATAAGGGCAGAATAAAAACAAAAAGAAAAGACTGGGAGAAAGTGTGCACAAATTAGCGGATGACTTACACCAAAAACTTTTTAATGAAGAAGATGCGCGTGCCTGTAAAGACATTGATGGCAGTGCGTGCCGTGAGGTTCCGGGCAATTTTTTCCGCATCATCGTTAGCCAAGGACTCACCAAAATTGGCGACGCGGTATCTAACCCGAAAATTGTCTTGCCAGCGCTTCTCACCGCAGTTGGCGCCCCCTTAGCGTTAATTGGCTTATTGGTGCCAATCCGAGAGGCGGGCTCGTTAGTGCCTCAGTTAGGTATCGCCGGTTATGTCCGCCAATTTGCGGTACGTAAGTGGGCATGGGTGGCAGGCTCTGTCATTCAAGGGGCGTGTATCCTAGCCATGGCGATCGCTGCGTTACTTTTAACCGGTCAAGTAGCCGGCTGGAGCATTGTTGGCTTGCTGGTGGTATTTAGTTTGGCGCGAGGCTTGTGCTCGGTCGCTTCGAAAGATGTGTTAGGGAAAACCATCCCTAAGCCGCAACGAGGGCGCTTGAACGGGTGGTCGTCAAGCTTGGCGGGGGCGGTGACGATTGCAGCCGGTATCGGATTATTCAGTGTCTCGGATCAGCAGCATGTGTGGGTCTATTGTGCGTTACTGGCATTCGGCGCAGTGCTTTGGTGGATTGCCGCAGCGTTTTACAGCCAAGTTGATGAATACGAAGGGGCCACAGAAGGCGGAGCCAATGCGCTCACGCATGCGCTTTCTAAACTGCGCTTGTTGGTGGATGATAGACGCCTACGCCACTTTGTGATCACCCGTTCACTGTTACTCTGTTCGGCACTATCCGCGCCCTATTATGTGCTGTTAGCTAGTCAGCATAGCCAAGCGCTGGCGATCACCACCGCAAGCTTTGTCGCGATTAGTGGCATCGCAAGCTTGTTGTCGGCCCCTTTTTGGGGACTGTTTGCCGATCGATCTAGTCGCCAAGTAATGATAATGGCTGCCGTGGTGACGGCGTTACTGGGGCTGGTGGTCGTGAGTATCAGTCATTGGTATCCAGCGCTGTTTTCTTTTGCGTGGGTACTGCCTGGCGTCTATTTTGTCCTGACCATTGCTCACGAGGGTGTGCGGCTTGGGCGTAAAACCTACATCGTGAATATGGCTGAGGGCAATCAGCGCACCGATTATGTCTCAGTTAGCAATACGTTGATTGGCTTCATGCTCTTATTCATGGGCGGCGTCACGGCATGGTTGAGCCAGTGGGGGTTGATGGTGGTGATTGCGGTGTTATCGGCGCTTGGCTTGCTGGGGGCAATGATGGCGCGCGCCTTGCCTGAGGTGGAACGGTAAGCCGATTGTCCAGCAGCAAAAAGGCGCTGAAATATCAGCGCCTTTTCCGTTTGGTTCGACGAATCAAACTTTAAATTGGCTCACCAGACGTTTGAGCTCTTCGCCTGTCTGATTTAAGTCAGTCGCCGCTTGTGCCGAGTCATTACTGGCGTTAAGTAGCTGGCTCACAATGTCGCGAATCGATACCAGATTACGGTGAATGTCTTCGGTCACCGTGGTTTGCTCCGAGGCAGCCGAGGCAATATAGCTGGTCATGTCATTGATTTGGGTAATGGCATTACTCACCGAATCAATGCCGCTACCAATTTCGTTGGATGCCTCCGAGGTTTGCTGGCAGGTATCGTTGCTTTGCTTCATCCCCTCAACAGCCTGATTGACGTATGACTGAAGTTCATCCAGCATTTCGCGAATTTCGTGAGTGCTCTTTTGCGTACGGCTTGCTAGGGTTCTCACTTCGTCGGCGACCACGGCAAAGCCGCGACCCTGTTCGCCTGCACGTGCGGCCTCAATGGCAGCGTTAAGTGCCAGCAAGTTGGTTTGTTCAGCAATATCGCCAATCACAGAAAGCACGCCAGTAATTTTATGGGACTGCTCATTCAGCGAATCCACATGTGTACTCGAGGTATTCATTTGCTCGACCAGCGCTTGCATCGAGGTGATCGAGAACTGAACTTTCTCTTGGGCGTGACGCGCGTCGTCAGTAGCTGCACTGGTGGCATCAGCCACTTGGGTGGCGTTCTGTGACACCTCTTGCGCGGCCGAGCTCATCTGGGTAACAGCGGTGACCACTTGCTCGGTCTCGTTATCGTGAGTCTGTAATTGCGTGGCAACCATCTGGGTTTGCTCGTCAATCGTACGTGCGGTGTGACTCACTTTTTCCGTGACATCCACCACGCTGCGGATGGTGGTTTGCAGCTTATCGATAAAGCGGTTGAATGCATCCCCAAGCAGGGCAATCTCGTCACTGCCTTTAATTTTCAGGCGCTGGGTCAGGTCGCCATCACCGTCGGCAATATCATTGAGGTTGTCCAGCATGTCTTTCACCGGCGTTGACATCCGTTGGGCAACAAAGGCGACGGCAACGAACGTAATGATCAAAATAAGAATACCCGCAATGACCATGCGCGCAGTTTGTGCCGCTAATGCTTCCTCTGCATTTTCACGGAAATCGGTAACGCGCGCCTCAATATCGTCAATGTACGCCCCAGTACCCAACATCCATTGGCCGTTATTGACCATATCGGCATAGCCAATCTTTTCGATCAGTTCATCGGTACCCGGTTTTTGATAGAGGTAGGTGAAGGTGCCATCACCGCTTTGCGCCGCTTCGAGCAGACCCACGATAATTTTGTTGCCCTTGGGATCAGTAAGATTGATCAAGGACCGGCCTTCTAGCTCTGGCTTTAAAGCATGGAATACGTTGTTGCCTTGTTTATCGTAGATGTAAAAATAGCCAGCCTTACCAAAGGTCACTTCGCGAAGTGCGTCTTTGACATTTTGCGTAGCATCGCCGCCCGCTTGCTGTGCGTTTTTTACTACAGTCGCGGCAATTTCTGTGGCTTCGCGAAGCTGCATTTTTCGCTCATCAATTAATTTGGTTCGAAAAGTGGCAATGTTCTCTTCGACCAGCTCTCGCTCGTAATAGGTAGTGATAAACAACGTAACGAGAATGGATAATACCAAAGGTACGATGGCAAGCACTAAGAGCTTTCCGCGCAGCATTAACTTCAACATACCGGATACCTTGTGTTAATTGTGGTTTCGATTTCGCTAAAGTATGGAAGACATTTTTTCCGTTTGCCGCGCAAAAAGCCCTTTTATTTGATGTGGATTGGGAAACATCTTGCAATCTATCACATCTGTCTAACTCGTTATGCAAAAGAGATTGCGATAACTATCTGATTCATCACTGGTAAGTAAGTATAAGCCATTTTTTACTCACTCCTCTTACCTCTTTATCCCACAAGCAGGCCCAACGCACGCTTAACGTTCTGGCATGTTTGTTCTGTCTGTATACGCGCCTTTTTTTGCCCATCTTTTAGGATATCTGACAAGTAATCAGGGGCGTTCATTAGTGCTTTTCGCCGTTCTCGAATGGGTGATATCAGGGTGGTCAAGATATCGGTCAGCATGTTTTTTACCGTCAACGCCCGGCAAGCGCGATACAAGACTCACATCCTGACTATTTTGTTGGTTTATCCGCGGGTTAAAAAGCCGTAAGGTAAAGCAAAGTCAGTGAAATCGAGGGAGTGATGAAACTAAACGCAGACATGGGTGAAAGCTTTGGTGCGTGGTCGATGGGGATGGATAGCGCGCTAATGCCGTGGATTGATATGGCCAATATCGCGTGTGGTTTTCATGCCTCTGATCCTGATGTAATGGCGGCCACGGTGGCACTCGCAGTACAGCACAATGTGAGTATTGGTGCTCATCCCGGCTACGCCGATAAGCAGGGCTTTGGCCGTCGTCATATTGATCATACCCCAGCACAAATTAGTCACCTCGTTCGCTATCAAATCGGCGCATTACAAGGGATCTGTGCACACTTTAATGCGAGCCTTGATTATGTGAAGCCCCATGGTGCGCTGTATAACACCATGATGGTGGACAATGATTGCTTTGAAGCGGTGTTGGCTGCGGTGGCTGATACGCTGCCCAATACACCATTAATGGTACTGGCACTGCCTGATAACCGTCCGCATCGCCAGCTTGCCCAACAAGCCGGTGTGCCGCTGATTTTTGAGGCCTTTGCCGATAGAGCCTATCTGGCGTCAGGACAATTGGCGCCGCGCAGTCGACCGGGCGCGGTGTTAGATGACGCCAACGCGATGATTGCCCAAGTGTTGCAGTTATCTCAGCATGGCTCGGTGACAACCCTTGAGGGACAAACGCTCACCCTATCGCCGGATACGGTGTGTGTGCATGGAGATAATCCACAATCGGTCGAGGCGATAAAACAACTCAGAAAGGCCTTAACACCATGACACTCAAGGTTGAGCAGGTCAGTGAAACCACGGTAATGATCCGGTTGGGCAATACAATCGATCTTGCCTTAGTCCCACAGTTATCTGCGCTGTGTGAGCGAATCCGCCAACACTTTGGCCGTGGTGTGGTTGAGTTAATTCCCGCCTACACCAGCGTTCTGGTAGAAGTGAATGTTCGCTTACTGTCACCAGACAGGTTGAAAACGTGGGTGATGAACCAAGGCGAATCACTGCGAGTCACCGACGACGCCGTGGGCGGAAAACACGTGACATTGCCGGTGTATTATCACCCTTCGGTTGGGCCCGATTTAGCTGCGGTCGCCGAGTTTGCTGGCGTGAGTGAGCAAGAGGTGATTGCGCGACACAGCCAACGAACTTACACCGTCTGTGCGATTGGTTTCGCGCCCGGCTTTGCCTTTCTTGCGTCGGTGGATGAGACGATAGCCATGCCGCGGCATACCACGCCTCGCCATCAGATCCCCGCCGGCAGTGTGGGCATTGCACAACAGCAAACCGCGGTGTATCCGGTGGCGTCGCCCGCAGGCTGGCAAATTATTGGCAACTGTCCCAAGGTGCTATTCAATCCCCGTCAATCGCCCATGATGCCGTTTGATGTAGGTGATACCGTCAGTTTTGAGCCAATGTCGGAGTCTGATTACCGCGCGGTAGGAGGTCAATGGTGGCAGGATTAACGGTGCTCGACCCCGGCGTATTGAGCTTGGTGCAAGACACAGGGCGCTATGGGGTGGGCCAGCTTGGCTTAAGCCAAGGCGGACCGGTCGATTGCCACGCTTTTGCTTGGGCGAATTATTTACTCAATAACCCCGCGAATACACCGCTGGTCGAGATAACCATGGGTCAAGCACGTTTTCGTGCTGACCACGCGATGTCGATCGCTATCACCGGTGCAGACATGCAACCTTGTATCAATGGTCAGCGCGTGGGTATGTGGCAGACGTTAACGCTAAATACGGGTGATGAACTGAGTTTACGCTACGCACGCCGTGGCTTGCGCGCCTATCTCGCGGTGCGTGGCGGGTGGACGGTAGATGGCGCATTTGGCAGTGCCGCGACGGTGATGCGCAATCAACTCGGCGGCCTGCATTCCGGATTAGGTGAACAGTCGGGAGGCATGGCGCTCGCGAAAGGAGAGGTGTTGCCTTGTCGACCGCATGCGCTGTTGCCGAGGGGGCGCGGTGTGCCGACACGTTTTATTCCTGACTACAACGCTCTGACCCCACTGGCGCTTGTGCCGGGGTATCAATTTGATAGCTTCAGCTCCGAGGCGCTAACGGCATTTTTTGAGGGTGAATACACGGTCGATCAGCACAGTGATCGTATGGGCGTGCGGCTCAATGGACCGAGCGTCGTGAGCAAGCAACCGGGTATTGTTTCCGAAGGCATTGCGCTCGGGGCCGTGCAAGTGCCCCCGGATGGTCAGCCAATTGTGTTGCTCAACGATCGGCAAACACTCGGTGGTTATCCTAAGCTTGGCTGTTTAACCCGTGCCAGCTTGAGCATGTTGGCGCAAACGCGACCGGGTCAGGCCGTGCGTTTTTATCCAGCGCGGCTGGCGGATGCATCGGCGCAATGGCAAGAGTTTGTGCAGTTTTTTGACTGGATATAGCCTGCAGAAAATGGATAGATGAGCCTCTGGAAGACAGAGGCTCATAAACGGATAGGCTTTAACGTGCAAGCGACGGACTAGCGGAAACGGCTGATTTGCTCGAGGGCTTTTTCCATTTGCGCAAAGTCAGGTGACGCGTTTTCTATGGGTCGGTTGGTGTTATCCATGTATTGATATTGCCCTCCTGCACCCACTTCTAAAATAGTGTCGTCGGTGACTAACGCATAGCCGCTGTAGTTTGACGATAACACCCAATCTTGGCCGGGATTTGGCGCAAGTAAGTCATGACCAATCGCGTAGCTGGCCGGATCGGACGTTACACCTAAATAATGCTTCATCAGGGTAGGCGCAACATCTTGGTGGCTGGTGAGTTGTTTGCCAGTATCGACCTGTTTTGCCTCGATGCCGGGGCCTATCAGCGCGAAAGGCACGTGAATTTGTGGGTCAGTAAAATTGCTGTTGTGTCCCCAAAAATTCAGCTGGTTATCATTCATTTCTTGGCCGTGATCGCCAGTGAGAACCAGCAGAGTATTGTCGAACTCCCCGCTTTGTTTCAGCTCTTCAACCACTTGGGCTACCAAACTATCAACGTAACGCACGCTGGTCTTGTAGCGATTGAAAAATGGCGTCGGATCTGTGTCGTTATTTAGCTTGAGATAGTTAATTTCGTCCAGCATCGGCTGATACTTGGGGGTAAAGTCCGCAGGAAAATCATAGCCATGGGGCGCATCGTAAAACAAAAACGAGAAGGTGGGACGATTGGGATCACGCTGTTGGTGCCAGCGGATCCAATCTTGAGTGAGATCTGCGTCGAGCTCGGCGGGAGAGTCGCCTTCAGAGCCGTTACGTAAATCGGACACCTTGGCAAACACGGTTTGGTTGAATTCCGGCTTTTCCAATTGCGCGGCGGTAAAAATACCTAGTTGATAATTGAGCGCCTGCAGACGATCCATCAGTACCGGTGATTGCTGATTGGCAAGAAAGCTATGCCAATAGGTGCCCGGCATGCCATAAAACAGGCCAAAAATGCCGGTACGGGTGGCGTTCCCCGTCGCAAGGTGATGTGAATAGGTACGACCATTTTGTGCCAGTGCCCAAAGGTTGGGCGTGTTGTCGGCGTTGAAGGTATCCGCGCGCCATGAATCAACCACCAAAAACATGATATTCACTGGCTGTGTAACGTCGGTCGTGCTCAGCGGCGAAAGGGGATAGTTCAGGTCGGCTTCGCGATCTACATCCATCGCCTTTTGGCGCGCTAGAGCTTGTTCATCAATCCAGCCGTTTTTGCGCATCATACTGTTGGCGGTGGCTGGATAGAAAAGTGGCAAATAACGTTTCACTGTTGTCACGGGTTGGTACGCATAGGCCGCAGCCCAGATATGAATCCCGTGGGTGGCAAGCAAGGTAAGAAACGTGAGCAGCGCAAACTTTTTGCCGACTTTGTGCTGGTGGGAAAAACGTGTGCGCGACAACGCAGCCAGAAGTGCCCATTGCGCGGCGAGGCAGGCCATCACGCCACCTATTACCATCAGCCAAGTGATCAGAGGGAAGCTGACAATCTGCCCAGCGAGGATCAGATCTAGCACCATGGCATTAATATGGAATCGGTACTGGGCAAACACGATGGTATCGATGAAAAGCGTGATCACACCCACCGACGCAATCAAGGCGAGCAATGGTTGGCGCACCTTGGTGGGCAGCAATAGCAGCGGAAGAGTTATCAAGCCAACAATGGCGGCAAGTAAGGCCATTTGGCTAAAGGTACTGACCACGATAAAGGTGATGCCAAGTGGTTCAGTGGGAAAGCTAGGTAGAAACGCAAAGTAGCGGCTGGCTATTGCCATCAACACCAGGGCGTTAATGGCGATGAACCAGCTGTGTGTTTGAAGTCGCGATTTAAAAGACATGATTTCTCATCACAGTTAAGTTAATCAATCGGCAACATAATGGACGCGTTGCCGGGTTGTATGACGACATGTGTCATTGAATAAGTGGGGCGCCAAAGTGATGCCATAAGGTGGTAATCCAGACCACACCCGCTAAAAGCAAACTGACAAACACCGCCGCAGAGCCGATGTCCTTTGCTCTGCCGCTGAGCTCATGACGCTCTTCACCCACTCTGTCGACCACGGCTTCAATGGCGGAGTTAAGCAGCTCGACAATGATGACTAACACAATGACACTGAACATTATCAGAGAATCAGTCAACGGTAATTGCAGCCAAAGTAATACGGCTAACGCCGTTGCCAATAATACAACTTCTTGACGGATCGCCGCTTCATGGTGATATGCCGCTTTTAATCCAGCCCAAGAATAGCCAGTGGCTTTAATGATACGTATCAGCCCTCGCGGCTTTTCTGAGGGGGATGTATTAGCGCCCATAAATACATTCTCGTAACAATTTGATCGATAGGGTGGCATTTTACATTTAACCGAGCCAACTGCATAATCGGCGCGATAACTTAATTGGAATTTGTTATGCCTCTGTTTACTGACGCCCCACGCTCCCTGTGTTTTTTGCGCCTATCTGCGATTGGCGATGTCTGTCACGCGGTCGCGGCGATCCAAGCCGTGCAGCGTCATTGGCCGCAGACGCAGATCACTTGGGTGGTTGGTAAAGTCGAAGCCCAGCTTTTGGCCGGGCTGGAAGGGGTGGAGCTGGTGGTGTTTGATAAAAAAGCAGGCTTGGCAGGCATGCGTCACGTCTGGCGGCAGCTGAAAGGACGCCGGTTTGATGCGTTAGTGCATATGCAGCTTGCTTTGCGTGCCAGTTTATTGACTATGGGGATCGCTGCGCGCCATCGTGTGGGGTTTCATCGCCACCGAGCGAAAGAGGGACAGTGGCTGTTTACCAATAAACGGATCCTCGATACCCAATCTTGCCATGTGTTAGATAGCTTTTTCGCCTTCACTCAATATTTGGGCGTGCCGGTTACGCCGCCGCAGTGGAATTTGCCACTTTCTGAGGATGACCACGCGTTTGCTGAAGCGCAACTGGGTGACAAGCCTACTATCGTGATCAGTCCAGCCGCGAGCAAAGATGAGCGCAACTGGCTACCAGAGCGTTATGCTGAATTTGCCGACTACGCGGTCGGTAAAGGTTATCAGGTGGTACTCTGTGGTTCGCCGGCTGCGCGTGAAAAAACGCTGGCTGCGCGTATTATTGCCGCTGCTAACGTGCCACTGGCTAACTTGGTGGGACAAACAAGTCTCAAGCAATTGGCCGCGGTGCTCGCACGCGCCGATGCGGTGCTTGCCCCCGACTCTGGCCCCGCGCACATGGCGACCACCCAAGGCACGCCTGTCTTAGGCCTTTATGGCCATAGCAACCCGAAGCGAACCGGCCCTTATAACAATCTCGCGGATGTGGTCAGTGTTTATGAAACCTTTGCTGAACAGCAACATGGCAAGCCCGTTGAGCAATTGGCATGGAGCACGCGGGTGAAAGGCGATCACGTGATGGCCTCCATTGGCACTCAGCTGGTGATCGACGCCTTTGAAACCATGATGGCGAAGCAATAAAAAAGGCCCCGTGGGGCCTTTGTGGTAGCGATGCTAGTACTAGCTGGCGAGTTGGCGCAGCACATAGTGGAGAATGCCGCCGTGGCGGTAGTAATCCCACTCGACCGCGGTGTCGATGCGGACGTTGACGTCAAACTCAA
Source organism: Salinivibrio sp. ML290 (assembly GCF_001995695.1). Taxonomy (NCBI): domain Bacteria; kingdom Pseudomonadati; phylum Pseudomonadota; class Gammaproteobacteria; order Vibrionales; family Vibrionaceae; genus Salinivibrio; species Salinivibrio sp. ML290. The sequence goes on from NZ_MUEY01000012.1 coordinate 26,354, forward strand.
TGGTTTTATCATCCCGAACCGCACGTACCTTGAGGGTAGAGGGTTCGCCGCTGATCTCCTCAAAATCGAACGTTTCCGTGCCATCCAACTCGAGTGACTCGACGGAATCGCCGCCTTTAAATTGCAACGGCAACACACCAAAGCCCACTAAGTTAGAGCGGTGAATACGTTCAAAGCTTTCAGCAATGACTGCTTTAATCCCCAGCAGGTTAGTGCCTTTGGCTGCCCAGTCACGGCTCGACCCTGTCCCGTACTCTTTGCCGGCCAAGACCACCAATGGGGTGCCATCTTGTTGATAGCGTTGGGCCGCCTCATAGATGCTCATTTGCTCATTGGTGGGTAGATAGGTCGTCATGCCGCCCTCGGTGCCTGGTGCCATATGGTTTTTTAAACGCACGTTGGCAAAGGTGCCGCGCACCATGACTTCGTGGTTACCACGGCGGGAGCCATAGCTGTTGAAATCTTTCGGCTCAACCCCTTTGGATTTCAAATACTCGCCCGCTGGACTATCCGGTTTAATCGCCCCTGCAGGTGAGATATGGTCAGTCGTAATAGAGTCGCCCACTTTCACCACACAGCGTGCGCCCTTGATGGGTTTCATCTCGGGGAGCGCCATGGTCATGCCATCAAAGTACGTTGGTTTTTTAACGTAGGTGGAGTCAGGCCATGAGTAAATCTCATCTTCAGGGACTGGCAGTTTCCGCCAAGCGTCTGTACCGGCAAATACATCCGCATATTTGTCTTGGTACAGCCCCTCCGTCATCGCTGATTGGATGGTTTGCGCGACTTCCTGTGGCGTTGGCCAGATGTCTCTGAGGTAGACCGGCTTGCCGCTTTCATCTTGTCCTAATGGCTCCTTAAGGACATCCACATTCATATTACCTGCCAGTGCATAGGCAACCACTAATGGGGGCGATGCCAAATAGTTGGCTTTCACATCTTGGTGAATACGGCCTTCAAAGTTGCGGTTACCGGAGAGCACGCTGGTCGCGAGCAGGTCAGCAGAGCGAATGGCTTCTGTGATCGGCTCTGGTAATGGCCCAGAGTTACCAATACAGGTGGTACAGCCAAAGCCGACGATGTTAAAGCCAAGTTCGGCAAGTGGCTCAAGTAGGCCAACATTTTCTAGATACGCAGGCACTACCTGTGATCCAGGTGCGAGAGACGTTTTCACCCAAGGCTTCGTTTTTAAGCCTCGCTCGCGTGCTTTTTGTGCCACTAGCCCAGCGGCGACAAGCACGGCCGGGTTCGACGTGTTGGTGCAGGAGGTGATCGCGGCGATCACAACGGCACCGTGCTCAAGCGTAAATCGCTCACCTTTGTAGTCGACTTCTACTTTCCCTTGCTCACGAAGACTGGGGTTATCGACTGCGGTTTGACCCCCTTCACTGGCAAAGCTTGCAATCACATTATTAGACGCCGCTTGTTCTTTTTCCAACAGCTGATCGAATTGGGTTTTGGCATCGGTTAATGCAATTCTATCCTGTGGACGTTTGGGACCCGCCAGGCTTGGTACCACATCACCCAGATCGAGATGGAGCGTGTCACTATAATCAGCAACGGGTGCATCGTCATCACGCCACAAGCCTTGTGCTTTAGCGTAGGTTTCGACCAGCGTGATTTGCTCATCGGTGCGTCCTGTCAGGCGCATGTAGCTAAGCGTTTCTTCATCAATCGGGAAGATGCCACAGGTTGCACCATACTCTGGCGCCATATTGGCAATGGTTGCGCGGTCAGCCAGCGGCAATTTAGCGAGGCCCGGGCCATAAAACTCAACAAATTTACCCACCACACCGCGCTCACGTAGCATTTGGGTGACGGTGAGTACCAAATCAGTCGCAGTGGCAGACGCAGGCAGCTCACCTTTAAGCTCAAAACCGACCACTTCTGGAATTAGCATAGTAATAGGCTGGCCGAGCATCGCCGCTTCCGCTTCGATACCGCCTACCCCCCAACCCAGCACACCCAAGCCGTTAATCATGGTGGTGTGCGAGTCAGTGCCCACGAGCGTGTCTGGCATGGCTAACTTGTTGTCGCCGTGCTCTTCCACCAATACACCGGGTGCTAAATACTCAAGGTTCACTTGGTGTACGATCCCAGTGCCAGGTGGTACGACGCGGAAATTGGAGAAGGCTTGTTGACCCCAGCGCAAAAATTGGTAACGCTCGCTGTTGCGCTCGAACTCAATCTCAGTGTTTTTCTGCAAGGAATCAGGGTTGCCATAATCATCCACCATCACTGAGTGGTCGATGACAAGATCAACCGCACCAAGCGGGTTGATTTTAGCTGGGTCACCTTTAAGCTCTCGCATCGCGGCACGCATGGCTGCTAGATCCACCACGGCAGGTACACCAGTGAAGTCTTGAAGTACGACGCGAGCGGGGGTGAAGTTCACCTGATCTTGTCCTGCTTTATCAGCTTGCCACTGGCAAAGTGTGCGAATGTCATCGGCAGAAACATTCTTACCATCTTCTTTGCGTAGTAAGTTTTCTAGCAGGACTTTTAGGCAGTAAGGTAATCGATGAATGTTGAACGTCTCAGACAGTGCGTCCAATCGGTAGTAGTCGTAGGTTTCACCATTGACGTGTAGGGTTCGTCGGGTATTGAAACTATCTGGATGTTGAGATGGGTTGCTCACGGATGCCTCCCCTTGTCCGTTATTGTGAATAAGAGAGGCGACCTTACCTCGAAGGCCGTCGCCTCGCTCGGGGGATTGCTTGATTTTACCGCACTATTGTAAATGGGGTTTTGATGAAGTTAAAGCATCGTTATCACGGTATTTCCAATCACTTCCATCGGCTGTACCTTACTGCGTCAGGGTAGGGACTGTCTTCCTCTCGGTGATGGTGTTGATTGCCCGACATGATGGACAAGCCCTCGCGGACGTCCTTCATGGTCAAAAAAGACATTGGGGCGATGTTTGCCTAGTAGTCGTGCCCACAAGCCCTTTACGGCAGTGATAACCATCAGGCGCAATGGAAATCGTGCGTGAACCTTGTTTGCTGTAGGCGTTGAGCGAGCATCTTGGCCTTGCACATACCAGCGAACCGGGCCGATCTCTTCTTCATTATCTCCTTCAATGTGATAGCAAGCACTCACCACGCCAACAAAAGGAATATCGGCATTAATCGTATTGGCGATAGGCGTTTGGCAACAACGAGTATACCAGCGGTATAGGCCTCGCTCGCCCAACCTTAAACAGGTTAATTGATCTCGGCCGCGATAAATACGGAGCTGCGCTGGCGTGATTTGTAGCACTTCTGTGCCGCCGCCTGGCTCGAGTTCGGTGTGGTAGCCCAGTGTTTGCGCATAGGTCTGACAATCACTGCAAAAGCACACACAGCGTTGGCTTTGTTGTGCGTCAATGATCTCTCCTGTCATCTGCCCACATGAACACTGAATGGCAAGACGTGCCATATTATTTCCCCCAAGCTGCAGAGCGTGTCTTAACAGTATAGCGCGAATTGTGAGTTCAGACGGTTGCGATAAACGGATAGACACAGCCATAAACGGGCGGAACCTTATCTATAACATCCTGTTTTATCACTCATGGCAACTTTTCGTGACAGAAAAGCGGCGAGATAGTGATTTAAAATGTTGCTAATGGTTTTGATGTTGGTGATTAATGCTGATGTTTAATAATTGTTAACTTTCGGGTTGGAGGTTTTCAATAGCTTAAGGGTTATCAATAGCGGATAATTCTAATTGATATTTTTTTGGTCGACAAATCTAGGGTTGAAGCTGGAAATAACAGGGTATTTAGTTAAATATAACATGTAACGCATTTGTTAATCTTGTATCTGGCAACGGCCCTGGCATCAATGCGTGCGTCGGTACAGATAAAAGGAGAAAGCCATGAATACGTCTTCACTACTCATGCAGCTCAATCAACTGGACGATAATCACATCAAGCAGCTTCAACCCTCGTTTGGTAATCTTCCAGGCACTTCACATGCTGATGGCGGCTATCGACTTCGCCGTTACTCGGTGGTTCATGTTTTCAATGGGGGCGTCGAAAAACTACCACCGCGACCGTTTATGCAAACCTCGGACATTAACGAGTTCCAAGGTGACGTAGCGAGAACATTTGAAGATATTGAATCAGAAACCGTGCAAAAGCCCGGCTTTCATGCCATGTGTCGCACGTTCCGCGATGTGTATCAATTAAGTGACGATAACGATATTGAAATCCACCAAATTCGTATTCAGGCGGATAACCAGTCGGTGCAAGTCGCCCCAGAAGGTGTTCACCAAGACGGCTTTGATCATATCGCCATTGTCAGCATTGGCCGCGATAATATTGAGGGCGGTGACTTTCAGGTATTTAGTCATAAAACCAGCGCACCGCTGTTTAGCCTGCCGCTGGAACCGGGACAAATGGCGGCACTTGATGACCGTACACTATGGCATTACGCTGAGCCGATTACGCCCGTGGATAACCAGAAACCGGGCACGATGGATGTATTTGTACTCACAGCAACAAGGAAGTAATGATGACACCGGCAGGTTTTTCACCCCATGCTGTTAGGGGCCACTTTCCCGCACTCGCGCAAATCATTGAAGGCAGACCCGTCGCATTTTTCGATGGGCCTGGGGGCGCGCAAGTGCCCCGCGCGGTGCTTGACGCTATGGTGGATTATTTAGGGCACTACAATGCCAATCTGGGCGGCCAGTTTTTCTCTGGTCGTTATACCACCGAGCTTATGCAGCGCGCACGTGATGTGGCAGCCACCTTTGTGAATGCCGCATCGTCAGAAAGCATGGTATTCGGTCCGAATATGACCACCTTGACCTTCTCTTTGAGTCGGGCGATCAGTCGCGACTGGCAGGCGGGAGATGAAGTGATTGTTTCGGCACTCGATCACTATTCAAATGTATCTAGCTGGCAACAAGCGGCGCACGACAAAGGCGCGATCGTGAAACAGGTACGTGTTGATGAGTCGACGTATTCTATCGATATGACCCACCTTGCCAGCCTAGTAACCGACAAAACTAAGTTGATTGCGGTGACACTCGCCTCTAACACCACAGGCAGTCTGGTGGATGTGGAAAAAGTGGTAGAGATGGCGAAACAAGTGGGCGCCAAAGTGTATGTGGATGCGGTGCATTATGCGCCCCATCACTTAGTGGATGTGCAAGCACTCGGGTGCGATTTCCTTGCCTGTTCGGCGTATAAGTTTTTTGGACCCCATGTTGGGTTTGTCTATGTCGCGCCTGAGTGGGTACAGACGTTAAAACCGTATAAAGTGGAACCTGCGACTAATCAAGGCCCCGGCCGATTTGAAACAGGCACCCAAAGCTTTGAGGCCATCGCGGGGTTTATCGCCGCAGTCGAGTATCTCGCACAATGGGGTGATCCCACGTCGTCACTACGAGAAAGGCTAGCGACAAGTTATGCGCAGTACCAAGCGCATGAGCAAGCACTGTCAGCACATTTTATCCAGTTGATGCGCGCTTACCCTAAAGTACGTATTTATGGTGTTACCGACGATAGTCAGCTCGATAAACGGACTCCAACGTTTGCGATCCGCATAGAGGGAGCAGAACCTGCTGAGGTTGCTCAAGCACTTGGCGAGCAAAATTTGTGTGTCTGGAATGGACACTTCTATGCCCAAGGCTTGTGTGAGCAGCTTGATATCTTAGATAAAGGCGGTGTGATCCGCATCGGTATGATGCATTACAACACAATTGATGAAATTGACAGATTACATCAGGCCTTATTGCCATTTATTAACGATTAAACGTCTCTTCTATTCTGAGCGGCCATCCTGGCCGCTTCTTTATATTGGTTGGTTAGTGTCAGCGACCTTTATTTCGTTGTAAGAAAAATGTGAAACGTTAGCTGGCGCATAGGCGAAAACGAAACAGAGCGTTAAGATAACCGTCGTTTAACTGCCCAAGAAACCATTCAAAAAGAAAACAAGGCGAGAGAGATGACTGAAGAACAATACGCCTTTTGGCACCAGTACCTTGCGACCCTGCCAACTCACCAGCGGCCAAGTGACGATATGGTGGTAGTCGATACGTTAAGCCACCATACCGTCAGAGCCAATGAAGTCGCGACCTTGGTGAGTTTGAATAAAAAGAAAGCGCACTGCCGGTTGCGTAGTTCTTTGGAAGAGAAAAATGCGGTGATCCCGCAAAAAGGACATTATAAGATTGTCCTTAATGGTCACCAGCGACCCGTTTGCATCGTCAAAACCACACAGGTGAGCTATTGCCCGTTTAACCAAGTCAGCGCTGAATTTGCCGCACGAGAAGGCGAGGGAGATGGTTCGTACCAATGTTGGCACGAAGCGCATTGGGGTTACTTTTCCCAGTACGCTAAAACACACGGCCTGCATTTTGATGAGCAATCGGATGTGGTGCTTGAAGAGTTTGAAAAGGTCTACCCGCTCTAAATATAAAAGCCGCGCCCAGCGGCTTTTTCGATAACGGCCATCAGATCGATAGGTTTACTCACCGATATCCAAATTAATCTCATCGGCCCATGGCATATCTGGCAGGGTGTCTAAGTTGGCTTCATAGCGGGACAGGGTAAATTGCCCGTTGTGATGGCTAACATCATAGATCTCAACCATTAACGCACAGGCAATGTACTCGATAGCTTCGTCGCGTGAATAGCCGGTCATACGCAGGCGCATCAAGGTTTCTGCTACCTTTTTAGGGTCTTGGTCGGCGATCTGGTTCTCAACCACTTCAATCAAGTTAGCGATACTGGTACTGGTTTCATCTTGCATATTATTACTCATTGATTGTGACGCGGGCACCATACTAGGCCATAGCAGATGTTCAAGCACGGGGTTTTTCAATCCGTCGCATCAGCGCGTTTCATTTATCAGGCGTAATATGTTAATGATAACCATTATCGTAACGTGAAAGGAAGGTATCAAAATGACAAAAACACGTATTGAAAAAGACAGTATGGGCGATGTCGAGGTGCCTGAGCAGGCGCTGTATCAGGCTCAAACACAGCGTGCGGTGAATAATTTTGCAATCAGTGATCAGACGATGCCGGCGGACTTTATTCGTGCGCTGGCGATGGTGAAGCATGGCGCGGCACAGGCAAATGAGTCGCTAGGGTTGTTAGATAGTAAGATTGCCGGTGCCATATGTGAGAGCGCAAAAGAAATCATGGCGGGGAATCACATTGAACAGTTTCCTGTTGATGTTTTTCAAACGGGCTCTGGTACCAGTTCTAATATGAACATGAACGAGGTGCTGGCTACCTTAGCCTCCGAGAAATCCGGTGAGACGGTCAGTCCTAACGATCATGTCAATATGAGCCAAAGCAGCAATGACGCGGTACCAACGGCCATTCAGATCAGTACCACATTAGGCTGTGAGCAAAAGCTGCTACCTGCACTCGCGCATCTGCGTGATGCGTTACAGGAAAAGAAACAGTCAGTTGGCCACATCGTGAAAACGGGTCGTACCCATTTGATGGATGCCATGCCTGTTACTATCGGCCAAGAGCTAGAGGCTTGGTCTCAGCAGATCGAGCACGCGATGGTACAAATTACCCAAAGCCTGTCATCGGTACGCGCACTGGCTCAGGGTGGCACCGCGGTGGGAACCGGGATCAATGCTCATCCATTGTTTGCCGAGCGTTTTGCCGAAGCGGTAGCCGTGCTTAGCAAGACGGGTTTTACTGCCAGTGAGAACCCATTCTTTGCCATTGGTAGCCAAGATGCGTTGGTTGCGCTTCACGGCCAGCTAAAAACGACCGCCGTGGCAACCATGAAGCTAAGTAATGACTTGCGCTGGATGAACTCCGGTCCACTCGCAGGGCTCGGTGAGATCGAGCTGGAAGGGTTGCAGCCAGGCTCGTCAATTATGCCAGGCAAGGTCAACCCAGTGATCCCTGAGTCGGCGGCGATGGTATCAGCTCAGGTGATGGGCAATGACACCACAGTGACGGTGGCAGGTCAGTCAGGGAATTTTGAGCTTAACGTGATGTTACCAGTGATTGCCGCGAACGTGTTGCAAAGCATCAACTTGCTCGCTGGCGCAAGCCGACTGCTTGCTGATAAAGCGATTCGCAGCTTTAACGTGAGAGAAGATAACCTGCAAGCCGCGCTGTCTCGTAACCCTATCTTAGTGACCGCACTTAACCCCGTTGTGGGATACCTGAAAGCGGCAGAGATTGCCAAGAAAGCATACCAACAAGGCCGCCCCATTCTCGATGTCGCCGAAGAAGAGACCGAGCTGGGTCGAGAGAAGCTCTCGCAGCTGCTTGATCCAACCAAGTTGACAAAGGGCGGCATTGCGGAATAGCGCGGCTCACTCCGCCGTGTTGGGCGCTACCACCACACGATTGCGTCCCAAGCTTTTGGCGGTATAGAGGTGATCATCGGCACGGTCAAATACTTGCTCAGGGTGGCTATCGCTTGGACGGCTTTCGGATAAGCCACAGCTGACCGTGTAGGTGAGCAACTGATTGTCAAACCGTGAGGTATTCGCCGCAATACGTTGGCGAATACGCTCGGCCACATAGTAGGCATCGTGACTGTCAGTATTGCGAAAGATAATCACAAATTCTTCTCCACCATATCGAGCCACCAAATCGGTTTGGCGAACGGCGCGTGTGATCTCAGCAGCAACATCTTGCAAGACGCGATCGCCGGCGGAGTGGCCATATGTGTCGTTAAATTGTTTGAAGTTATCGACATCAATGACCGCGACCGTGTAGGTGTACTGCGTTCGCCGAGCGCGCTCGTATTCAATCGCTAATTCAGGCAATAGGCCGTAGCGATTAACGGTGCCCGTCAGTGGATCTAGGCTGGCTTTTCGTTGCCAGCTGTCTCGTGCTGCCACGGCATTTTTATACTCCATCACTTGGATGGAAATACTAATGCTGGCCAGTACGGTGGTAAAGATAAAAATAAGCAGTGCTAACACGCCGTCATAGAGGTTAGGGATCGCGAATGCGCCCATATCGAATGGTACCATTAAGATAGACACGATGATTAAGCCACAAAGACCAATCAGAAGCGTACGCCAATGGCCGGAGAACGCGATATAAATCAGCAACGCAAGCTCGATGTAGATTGCGCCTGGAAACACAGAAAAACTGATGAGTGTGAGTGCCATAATGGCAGTGACGTAGCCCACGTTTTGCCAACTGAGTTTTGACCAGTCGATCCCCAGCCTTTGCCAAGCGGTGTACAAGCTGACCCAAAGCAGTGTTGATGTGGTGTAAGTCATCATAAATTCAATGGTCAAGAATTGTAGTCGTCCGTGAACTAACTGATCATCGATATAAAGCGGGATGGCGACAATGGCCATCATTACTATTGCGGGGAATAGGCATCCAACGAGAACAAACCGAAAAAGGGCCCGCACTGTATCCAGGCAATGTGGATAATATTTTTGCCATAGCCATGCGGAGAGCGCTGAGGCGAGCGTTAAAAATGTACCAAAAAAAATGCCTGTCGCGAGATGGAGCGACTCGATGCGGGCGATGGCGGCTAGACCGTGGCCAAGAGAGCCGGCAAGGATAAGCGGGAGTATCATCCCCATTCCTAGATGCCGGAATAATACCACCGCAAGGCCACTGGAGATATTGAGCAAGGTGACCGTGTGGACATCGAGTATCGCGGATAAATAGCGCATATCCAGCCAGACGATTGCCCCGTAAATGAAGCTCCACAACAAAATGTGGCGAGCGGAAGGTAGAGAGATCCCCAGTAGCATGTCACCTCTGCGTCGTGCGATGCAATAGGATATAAACGTGATTGATAGCGGCAGTACGGTTAATGAATAGTATAGCAGAGCCGAGGTAGAGCTCTGCGTTTTCAGCGGGACAGGTACTTTTTAATCGAGCTTTTTCAACGCGACGGCATTCATACAAAAGCGTAAACCAGATGGTGGGGGACCATCAGGAAATACATGGCCAAGATGCGCGTCACAGGTCGCACAGGTGGTTTCAATCCGTGTCATCCCGTGACTGCCATCTTTGTGATAAGCGATAGCATTATCTTGCGCCGGTTGCGTAAACGAGGGCCAGCCTGTACCTGAATCAAACTTTTCATGCGCATCAAACAGCAAGGTGCCGCAGCATGTGCACCCATAACGCCCTGGCTCAAAGAGCGTACACATGCCTGAGCTGAACGCGCGCTCTGTGCCTTTTTGCCGGGTAACACGAAAGGCTTCTTCACTGAGTTGTGTTTGCCACTCTTGGTCTGTTTTCTCAACCCGCGACGGCGGCGCGAGATTACCGCTTTCACTTCGAGCGACGATGTCTTGCCATGTCAGCATGATGTCGTTCCTCTTATTGAACGGGCGGCTGCCCGTGCTACAAAACGCGTAGTGTTATGAATCTTATTGCTCGATGCAAGTAGTACGGTTTGTTTCTCGTGACTCGATCATGTTGATAGCGTACCAATTCCCCACTTTAACTCATCATCTTGGTCGTCTTTGACTTGGTCTCGATAACCCTCCAAGTGTTGTTCAATCAAATCGTCAGACTGTGAGAAAAAAGCAATATGAAAGATAGCGTCACCTTCATTGACCACGGGCAGTGTTTGCTGCCCGATGAGGATACCGCTCTGAGGCGCGATCACTTCTACCTCTTGGCTGCCTGCTGGATCAGAAATGATACCGATTACTTGTTGCTTGGAGACCATTTCACCCAGTGCAATGTGGCTGCGGAATATGCCATCGGCATCGGCGCGCACCCATCGGGTTGCTCTGGCTGTGACGGGTTTGTAAGGTAATTTCCGCCGCGACTGACGCAGCATACCCAAGTGGCGCATTACGCGTATCACTCCCCTGACCCCTGCGTTAATTGCGTAAGGCTCAAAGCGTAGGGCTTCACCGGCCTCATAGGTGATCACCGGAATGCCAATTGCCTCTGCCTCTGCGCGTAAGGAGCCGCCCCTTAAGGCGGCGTCGACAACCACAGGGGCGGAAAATGCGGTCGCCATCGCCCCCGCTTCTGGGTTATCTAAATTGGCGCGGATTTGCGGTAGATTGGTGCGGTGGATAGCGGCGGTATGCAAATCGATCACATGGGTGCATTGGCTAATCACTTCATTAAACAGCTGATACGCCATGCGCCCGGCAATTGAGCCACGTTCAGAGCCCGGAAAGGAGCGATTCAAATCACGCCTATCCGGCAGATAGCGAGACTTGTGAATAAAGCCAAATACATTAACAACGGGAATGGCAACGATTGTTCCGCGTAGTTTTTGGGTGTCGGTTCTCGCCATAATTTGGCGAACAATCTCGATACCATTGAGCTCATCGCCATGAATGGCCGCACAGATTAACAGTGTAGGGCCCGATAGTTTGCCGTTAAGAACCTCTATACTCACGTTGAGTGGGGCGTGGGTATAAAGCTTGGCGATTTCCAGCTCTAAGCTAAGGCGATCACCTGGGTTAACGGTCTCGCCCCCGATATCGATAGCATTGTTTCTTTTAGCCCTTACCACGAGTTCGCGTCCTCTTGGCATTAGCAGTCTTTTCGATGTATTCCACCACCATACCCGCGACGTCTTTCCCGGTGGCTTTTTCTATGCCCTCTAACCCCGGTGAGGAGTTGACTTCCATCACCAAAGGGCCGCGCTCGGAGCGCAGTAAATCGACCCCAGCGACATTGAGTCCCATGGCTTTAGCCGCAGCAATTGCGGTTCGACGCTCTGCCGGTGTGATCCGTACCAAGGTTGCGGAACCACCTCGGTGTAAATTGGAGCGAAACTCCCCTGGCTGGGCTTGACGTTTCATCGCGGCGATGACTTTGTCACCAATCACAAAACAGCGAATATCGGCGCCGCTGGACTCTTTAATATATTCTTGCACCAAAATGTCTGCTTTTAGGCCCATAAAGGCTTCTATTACACTCTCAGCCGCTTTTTTGGTTTCGGCGAGGACGACACCAATGCCTTGAGTGCCCTCCAGCAGTTTGACGACCACAGGGGCACTGCCGACCATTTCCAATAGGTCTCCAACATCCCCAGGCTTGCTAGCAAACCCAGTATGTGGCATGCCTATGCCTTTACGTGATAGCAATTGCATCGAGCGCAGCTTATCTCTAGAGCGGGTGATAGCCACGGACTCATTAACGGGAAAAACACCCATCATTTCAAACTGGCGCAGTACGGCACAGCCATAAAAGGTCACCGATGAGCCGATACGAGGGATGATGGCTTCAAACCCTTCTAGCTCTTCGCCAGCAAGATGAATTGACGGTTGTGTGGAGTTGATGCTCATGTAACAGCGCAGCGCGTCAATGATTTTATACTCATGACCACGCTGTTCGCACGCTTCAATCAGACGTCGAGTGGAATAGAGGTTTTTATTCCGGGAAAGGATACCGATTTTCATTGTGGTTAGGACTCCTATTTGCCGAGCAGGAATGAATGCATAGGATCGACAATGACGTTGCCTGTCATCGCGGTACGACCTAACAGCATACGAAAGCGCATGTTATCGCGTGCGGTGAGTGTCATCTCTATGGGATAACACAGTTCACCGGCTTTGAGTGTGGTCTGAATCACATAGCGAAGTTGCTCGTGCCCGCCAGAGTCGCGCACGACACGGCGCGCAAGCACGGGCGCTTCCGCTTGAATAACATGTTCGTCATCACCTTGGTGAGGGTGGATCCAAAAACGAACCCAAGCAGCGCCTCCTTTTTCAAACTCTTCAATTTTGAAGGTATGCAAGCATGAAGTACGCGCGCCCGTGTCAATTTTGGCTTTTATACGCGCAATATCTAGGTCTGGGAGGCTAATCCATTCGCGCCAACCCACACATACTTTTTCCGTTGATTGAACCGGCATTGTTATCATTACTCGTTATTGCTCTGCCTTGCTTTTACCATAGAAGTGATAGCGGTTATTCGTGGTAAGAATCTGAAAAATCAGCGATGATATGTGATAACCATCGCACACTGGAAGCGGCACTATCATGGCATATGGGAGACTGGTTGGGAGGGACGCCCTACCGGGGCGGGTCGCTGGGTTTCTGTGCACATGATGACCGTTGAGAAGGAAATACCATGCAAACGAGTGATAGACAAGAAGTGATTGATGATTTGCTATCAAAAGTCGATCAAGGTGCGCCCGAAACGATACAAGAGATAGAGCAAGCACACGGTGTTGATAGCCTTGCTTTGTTATTAGAAGCCTTACCTGTTAGCGATCGTGTGGGCTTTTGGGAGCAACTCTCTCCTTCAATACAGCTTCCTGTGTTGGCGGAGATGCGCGATGACGCAGGCGAAGCGGTTATCCGTGCCGTTGATGAGGCACAGCTACATACACTGTTCGCTGATCTCGACGCGGACACCTTGTTGGAACTGCAAGATGTGTTGACCGAACCGCTGTTAGAGGAAGCGCTCGGTCGGATGGACTCGGAGCAAAAGCAACGCTACGCCTCTGCGCAACAATATGCGGATACTCAAGTGGGCCATTGGTGTGATCATCAACCTTTGGTGGTGCCGGCTAAAACCAAGGTAAATGTGGTACTCCGTCTACTTCGACGGGTGATGCCAAAATATTGCGATCATGTCTTCGTGGTCGATAGTCGAGGCATTTGGGTGGGGGCGGTGCCTATTCATAAGTTGTTCGGCGCGGACGGTATTCTCAAAATCAGTGAGCTGGTACGCGAGCAATTTCCCAGCTTAAATGCGCGTGATGATATCTATACCAGTGCCGACAAAGTCGCGAGCAGTGAAGAAATCGCGCTACCCGTATTGGATGATGGTGGCATGTTAATTGGCCGGCTTGACCTTGGTACTGCCTATGAGATGCAAGCGGAACGGGCAGAAGCGCAAATCATGGCCACGGCGGGTTTGGATGAAGATGAAGACTTATTCTCCCCGGTGATGAAAAGTGCGCGTAATCGCGCGTTATGGCTTGGGATTAACCTGATGACGGCTTTTCTGGCCTCTTGGTTTATTGGTTTGTTTGAAGCGACATTGCAACAAGTGGTCGCGCTTGCCGTATTGATGCCCGTGGTCGCCTCAATGGGTGGGATTGCCGGTAGTCAAACGCTGACGCTGATCGTGCGAGGCCTCGCGTTAGGACAAATATCTAAGGCTAACTTAAAGCCCCTTTTGAGTAAGGAATTTAAAGTGGGGCTACTCAATGGCGTGCTTTGGGCGCTTGTGATTGGTGCTATTGCGGGTTATTGGTTTGAAAGCTGGGGACTCGGTGCGGTGATTGGCGCCGCGATTGTCGCCAATATTATCAGTGCTGCACTGGCGGGGATTTTTGTACCTGTGTTATTAGGGAAGCTGAAGATTGATCCGGCTCTGTCAGGCTCAGTGATTTTAACCACGGTGACTGACATCGTCGGTTTTGTCGCTTTCTTAGGCTTAGGAACGTTGTTTTTACTGTAAGTGATTCTTAGGCGTGATGTGTTGTTACTTAGTGGATAGCGCTCGTGATAGCCACGAGCGCTTTTTTATATCAAGCCGGTGTTGAAGGTGTGGCCGTTTCTGCCTCTGGCCGCTCGGTTTGTTCGCTCAGTTTACCGTCTGCTGCGGGGAGCAGCTTTTCGCAATAAAGCGTCATCACATCCTCGCGAATGAGCTGCTCTAATTCGGCCGCACGCTCGGTAGGACAAAACAATCGCACATGCACCAGTTGCTCTCCTGTCTCTGTGTGCGAGAGGTAAAGATAAGGCTCTGGGCCAGGAAGATCGACACCAGCATGGCGCTCAATCACATGGTTATAACGTCGGGCAATATCCATAAAGTCTTCGCTGTGATCATCAATACGCGCCAGTAGTGCGGGAATATGGGGGTATAAATTTATATCGCCACGGATCACCAGGTGAAAATGGTGATAAACATAGCGCTTCATAAAGTTCAGGTTTTTCACAGTGGTAGAGAAAAACAAGCTGTTCGGTAATGTCGCGGTTTTTCCGGTGTAGCAATAGTGCCCATGATGGGTATCAATTTCTTGAATTTTGGTCGCCATCAAATTGTGCTCGATCACTTCGCCACGAGAGTTACCGACCTCAATCCAATCCCCGATACGAAATGATCGTGAACTGGCGCGCTGAATAGAACCGGTAAAGCACAGGATAATTTCTTTGGAAGCCACTACCACCGCGACCGCAATGGCTGTGAGCGAGAGGGCAAACTCACTAATTTCTGTGTTCCAAAACAAGAACAAAAACAGTAAAAGCAGACTAAATGCACCATTTTTAGTGCGAGATATCCACTTACGTTGATCTTCGCTGAGAAAGTTACTATCACCGCGAATATGACGCAAAATCAGGCGACGGATCATGCTAACAAAGACGATAACACCAATGGTGGTCAATAGTTTGTTTTCGACCAACAGTTGGGCGATGTTTTTCAACTCAGATAACAAAATCGCTCCCGTAATGCTTCTGGCAAGTTTTGGCGCTATTCTGCCCCTTTGTTAGGCAAAATAAAACGTAAACTTGCAAAAAGCCCTTGCGTTGGCAAGGGCTGGGCTGTTTTAACAAAGTAAGGCTTAGAGCATTGGACGATGAAGGGTTAAGTACCAATTACGCCACCGTCTTCTTTGGTGATCATGATGACCGAAGAGCGAGGAATGGCGTCACCGCCTGCAGGGAAATGGGCGCCTGGGTGTTGTACACCCACAAACATAGTGCGTGAGTCAGGGGTAAAGGTCAGTCCCGTGATCTCACACGATGTTGGCCCGGTAAGGAAGCGACGAATTTCCCCCGTTTGCGTGTCGGCACACAGCATTTGGTTATTGCCCATGCCAGCGAAGTCTCCCTCGTTGGAGTAATCACCGTCGGTTTGAATCCAAAGACGACCGGCACGATCAAAGCCGATACCATCTGGGCTGTTAAACATGTTGTCTTTATTGATGTTATCGGTACCCGCCATCAATCCAGATTGCTTTTCAGGATGGCCGGCCATCACGAAAATGTCCCACTCAAAAGTAGGCTGAGTATGATCGCCTTGGGTCGGTGCCCAGCGAATAATATGGCCATACGGGTTTTTGGTGCGTGGGTTGGCCGCATTTAATGGTTGGCTGTCTTTCACGCCACGGTACTTGTTATTGGTGAGGGTGCAGAAGACATGCTTGTTGTCGGCGTGCACGGCGACCCACTCAGGACGATCCATGGTGGTTGCACCCACTTGCGTCGCGGCTTCGCGGGCAAAAATGAGCACGCTGGCTTGGTCGGGAAAGCCATTTTCTGGGGTCAGGCCATTTTTACCAAAGGTGAGCTCTAACCACTCCCCTTGACCTTTGAGCTCGTCGTCGCTGCCGGTAAATTTGGCGACATATAAGGTACCGTTCTCGAGCAAATCGCGATTAGCGCTACCTTTACTCGGATCGTATTTTCCCTCAGAGACAAATTTATATAGGTGCTCGCCACGTTCATCATCGCCCATATACACGACAACATGCCCATCATCATTGACCGTTAGCGCGGCATTTTCGTGCTTAAAGCGACCCAGTGCACTGCGCTTTTTCGGGGTCGAATTGGGGTCCATAGGGTCAATTTCGACCACCCAGCCGAAGCGGTGGGGCTCATTGGGGTGCTTGGCGACATCAAAGCGCTCGTCGTGCTTGTACCAATCGTATCCCCAATCGGTTTCGCTGATGCCGTAGCGCTGATAGGTTTTGCCCAAGGTGACGGTTTTTTCGCTAGCAAAATAGCCATTAAAGTTTTCTTCACAGGTCAGATAGGTGCCCCAAGGCGTTTCGCCGTTGGCACAATTGTTAAAAGTGCCGAGGATCATTTTACCCGACGGATCAGCCGCGGTTTTGAGCAGTGAATGGCCGGCGGCGGGACCTGTCATTGCCATTTCTGTATAAGCGGTAATACGACGGTTTAAGCGACCTTGCGGATTGATTGTCCAGCGACCATCGACTTTTTTGAGTTCGACCAAAGAGACGCCATGCGCCGCTTGCGATTTGCGCGCATCATCGGCTGAGATGTTTTCTCCACCGTGCGTAAACAAATACTCATCGTTGATATACTCGTTATTGACCGCGAGCAGGGCGCGATCATTGGCGAGCGGGAAAAATGTCATGCCATCGTTGTTGTCGCCAAACTGCTGAGCTTGCGCATCGGCATTGTTTTGTTGCGAAAAAGCAGGCGCATTAGTAAAGATAGGATCGCCCCAAGACACCAGTACGTCTGCCTTATAGCCAGCAGGCACCTTGACTGTATCAGCGGTTGAGGTTGGGATTGCGTCAAAGCCTATCAGTTCACTTTTGCTCATGCTGCCAGCCACTGCTTTGGCAACAGGGTTAGCGGCAAAAAAAGCGACCGTACTAGCGGCGCCCGCGCCTTGTAAAAAGCGGCGACGACTTACGGCGGCATCAATAAAGCGATTGAATTCGGGTTCTGCGTCCAGCGGACGTTGGTCAATATGCTTGCTCACGACAATTATTCCTTTCTGTTCGTTATCGTATTTATGATTTAGGTGATAGCGATGCGCCAAAAAGTGCATCGCCAAAGCCGGTCAAAAGTGTGGCGAGGCAATATGAAAACGGGGTGACTGCTGGGTGACAGTCTTGGGACAGTGAAGGAAGCTGGTATCAAGATCACGTATTGGTTGGTACAGGCCAATTAGTGTTGGTCAAAGTAATCTTTGCGTCGGATGTATTTATCCATGTAATGATACGCGATGGGGCGTGCGAGCCAGCTAAATAAAACCCTGAGCACGCGAATCAGTGACGACGTGTCGGTATAGATTTTGTTCTCATGTAGCCATAGAAGCCGACCGACATGCCAATACAGAAAAGGAATCCCGGGTAAGAAGGTAATGATGTCGACATCACAACAGATACGATAAGTTTTGGTATGAAAGGGATAATGCCGCTTAAAACGCCACATACCAGCGGCAGGCTGACCAAAGGTGACGATGCGTTTAATAGCACTGCCCATTTGTGGTTGAAGCATCGCCGCGGCAATAACCGCCATCGCGCCGCCTGACGAATGACCAATAAAAGAGACTTTTTTGTTGGCCTGAACCAAAGGCGACAGGGCGGAGCAGAGTTTATCGAGCACCGTATCGCCGTCTAAGGAAGCCATATCCGCCGCTTGTGCAACATCAGCAAACTGGCTCGTGGTCATAGCTTGGTAACGACGCTTGTGCTGTTGCCAGGGTAAACTTTTTTGTGTCAGTAAGTAGTGAAACCCCCAGTGTACGTAACAATAAGTGTTAGCCATGCGAATACGCTTAGGACCACAGGCACAATTTACTAGCCAGTCCCACAAGGTTTGCGAGCCGCGAAATACCACCACCACATCGTCATCATCTCGCCAGAGTACACGAATAATACAGCGCCCCCAGCGGTCGTAAATATCACGTCGTCCACTCGGACTGAAGCCGTATTGCGTGTGATTAAAAAAGGTAGGATAAGAGGCGCGGCATAAAATGGCATACCGCTCGTATTGATACCGCTTTAATCGCTTCATGGTGAACCTTGTGTCATCGTCATGGGCCTAGGCTAGCGAATAAACGTGACGAAATAGCGAAAGCAGTGTGGGATGCTCAATCAATAGACAAACTCGGATCTCGGCGCGTGCCTGGATGATTAATAATTGGTGAGAAAAGGCTCGAGGTGTGTATCGTAAGTCAGGGCTTGGATAGGGCCTCGGTGTGTGATCAAAAATTCAGCATTGGTACAGTTCCCGACACCGATAATGACTTGTACCAGCAGACGTAAATCCTTTAACCAACGTTGAGACTGCTCTTGGCTCCAATCGTCACGATACAGACTCATATGATATTCCACCCACCAGTAGGCGCCACGAATAAAGGCTTTCATCACTGATTCGGCAGCCAATATTTGCTCGGCGGTACCAGAGAAATCAAAATCAGGCGAAATGGGCTTGCCTTGTGTAAAAGCCACATAGTTACGGCAATGACGGAATAATGCGAGCTGAAGCCCTGCAGCGGAGTCGTAATGGGTAAGCGCCAAAGTGGTTACGGGGAGGTGTTTAATTGACCGACGGAATAACGCGGCAGTGCGCTTTCCGGGCATAAGGTGCTCAATGGCATAAAACAAATCTAAACTGATAAGCTGATTACGCAAAGCAACTCTTCTCTCTCTGATTCAACCGCATCATCCTGCCTGAAATGGCGTGTCGAGTATACAGCACTGTGGACTGAAATGAAGAAATAAACCTCAATCACTCAAGCCCATAACGTGCTTTTAGTTCAGTAATCTTGGCTTGGTTATCAGCTAAAAATTGGTTAAATTCTTTAATCAGTTTTGGATAGTGAATTGTTGAAAGGTGACGAGTTCCTTTCACATGTGGGAGGGTATCATCAAACTTTACCGAGCCTTTTTTGAGGCCCATTTGGTCAAGATAAAACTGTGCGACGTCAATATTGGCGTAGCCGCCATCAACGCGACCACTGATTACCTTCATTAACAGCGAATCATATTGATAGCTTTCATCGACACGTATTTTTCCGGCGCTGATACGTGATTGATAAGGGTGGGGAGTGAATCCGGCTACCACACCGAGAAAACGGAATTCATCCAAAGGCCGGCCATAGTGTTGGTCAATAACCATGACGCCATCCGTGTAGCTCACCACAGGATCACTGTATGTCACACTGACCTTTTTTTTAATGTCTGGGCTCCAATCTGGACTGTCTGGATATTTCAGATCGACAGCGCCCTCGACAAAGCGGTGGTAAAGGCGTCTTAGGGGGAGCGCTTTGTAGACGAAACGGTAGTGGTATTCATTGGCAAACATATCCAACAGCTCTCGGTTAAAGCCAGAATAGTTACGGTTAGAGTAGGCTGAATACGGGTAATACTGTGAAAAACTCTGTACGCCAACCACATACGTGGTCTTAGCGCTCACCGGCCATGCAACCGCTAGTGTTAACAGCAACGCCCACACTCTTTTCATCACTTACTTAACCTCTTATCAGTTCTGCCTCTATTCATTGTAGCCATTGCGTTTGAACCTGTCTTTGAGCCTTGTTCTGTTATTTTACAACATCCACTTTCATCCTCTTTTTTCTTCCGACGCTTCCGTGTTGAGAAATCATTCGGTTATCGGTCACATTTTGCCCGAAAAAATTTGAATGAACATTCGGTATGTTTTATTTTTTCATCTGGACTTTCACTTTTGATCAAAAAACGATGAACAAAAACGAAATTGCGTCGCGTGCTATGCGCCAACACATTCTTTCGACAACGCTAGAAATCGTTGGAAATGAGGGGCTTGCTGCATTAACGGCGACAAAATTAGGGAAGAAAGCCGGAATCAGCAAAGGGGCGCTGTATCATCATTTTGACAATCTTGATGCCGTCAAATATGCAGCGGTTGATGAATTAATCTCTATGTTTCTTGCCGTGGCCGAGCCTGCAAATTTTGATGATTTTGAGAGTTATCTCGAAGTGACAGGGGATACCTTGTACCTCACCATGCAATGTGAGCCTTATGCGATGAAAGCGATGTATAGCTTTACAACCCAAGCCTTATTTGATGAACAGTTTAGGGTGGCTATTCAGCGCTTTTCTCAACATGGTTTAACGGAATACACGCGTGCGATTGAGTATTTTTATCAGGGGAAGATTCCGCAGCATCAGATTGATACGGCAATTCGTGTCGTGGATGCCTTTTTCCTTGGTGCTGGTTTGCAAAGTTATGTACTGCAGGGGGATGATAGATTTCGTCAAAACTGGGCGTTATTTTCGCAAATGCTACTCACGCAACTGGGTGAGCGATAAGGCGCCATGATGACATGGCGCTTAGTTATTGTGCTTAGATTAGCTCTGCGTTGTGGTAGACATTTTGGACGTCGTCGCAGTCGTTAAGCATATCGAGGAACTTTTCAAAACGTTCAACATCCTCGCCGCTGACCTGAGTGTCGATTTGAGGCACAAAGGTGATCTCTTCAAGATCAATCGGCGTGTCGCCAAGATAGTCACTTAGCGCATTTTTCACTTTGAAAAACTCTGTGTGAGGGGCAAAAATTGTAATGATACCCTCGTCTGCTTCGATGTCTGACACATCCACATCAGCCATGACCAAGGCTTCAAGCGTGCCTTCCTCATCATCTCCTTTAAACTGGAAAACAGCTTGGTGCTCAAACATATGAGACACCGCACCGGGCGTGCCAATTTTCGCATCGTTTTTCACAAAGCACTGGCGTACGTCCATATAAGTACGGCTGTTATTATCCGTTAAGCAATCAACAATCACCGCGCAGCTGCCAGGCCCAAAGCCTTCATAACGCGCCACTTCATAGTTTTCGCCACCTGTGCCATTGGCTTTATCAAGCGCTTTGTCGATCACATGACCTGGAACCTGATCTTTTTTCGCTTTCTCAATCAAACGACGCAGTGATAGATTGCTCTCAGGATCCGAGCCGCCATTTTTAGCACATACGTAAATCTCTTTACCGTACTTTGAATAAACCTTAATTTTCGCGCCCTGGGTTTTCGCCATTGACGCTTTACGAACTTCAAAACTTCGTCCCATTCGGAATCTCTCTTAATAACGCTTACGCAGAAACGGGTTGATTCTACCAAGAGAGTGATCCTTTACACCAGTAAATGCACTGACCTTGAACAAAGTCAGTGCGATTAGTACTCAGAGCACGTTATGCCGCTCAATTAAGCTTGTTTGCACTGAAATTTTTGCGTGTGACCTTTTAGTGTATGAGACAGCTTGCTGAGGTTGTGTGTGGCTTGAGTGATTTGGTCCATGGCTTGACGGTTTTCACCGGTCATGGTGTTAATTTCTTCTAAGTTCTGATTGATTTCAGTTGCCACGAGAGACTGCTCTTCTGAGGCACTGGCCATTTGCATCGCCATGTCTGCAATTTCGTCCACCGCGTTCACCGCTTGTTTGAGCGATGATAAGCTTGCTTCTGCACGTTCCGACACATAGTTGGCGGTCGTCGCACTCTCTGAGATAGCCTGCGTCGTGGTGTTGGAATTGTGCTGAAGGTTTTCAATTAGCTGTGTGATTTCGCTTGTGGCTTGTTGCGTGCTTTGCGACAGCGTTCGCACCTCGTCGGCGACGACGGCAAAGCCGCGACCTTGCTCACCCGCGCGTGCCGCTTCGATGGCAGCGTTCAATGCTAACAGGTTGGTTTGATCAGCAATTTGGCCAATAGTTTGCAATATGCTGGAGATATCCTCAGCGCTTTGCCCGAGCGCATCCGTTTTTTCTTTGGCGTGATTGAGACGCGTGACAAGATCTTGCATCGCATCGACAGACTCGGTCACTTGTTGGTCTCCGCTATGGATAAGTGAACGCGCCTTTTCGGTGGCATCGGCTGTCGAGGCGGAGCTGGAGGAAATTTGATTGGCAGTGGCCGTCATTTCTTCCATTGCCGCCGCCACTTGTTCTGTTCGTGCGTTTTGGGCTTCAAAGTTAGTGAGTGTTTGCACGCTCGAGGAGGATAATTGCTCTGCCGCTGCTGCTTGTTGGTTAGTGGCGCCAATAATATCGCACACCATGGTGGTGAGGTTTGTTGCCATCGCACGCATGGAGCGATAGATCCCCGTTGCGTTGGGGCTAGCGTCAAAGCTTACTCTTAGATCGCCGTCGGCAATCGTTTGTACTATCTTGGCCATCTCAGCCGGTTCGCCACCTATCGGGCGGGTAACCGAACGTGTTAACAGAATGGCAGTGACTGCGATCATGGCCACCGCAATTACCAACACGGTGACGATGAGTCCTTGTAGTTCGTTGAGTGCTGCAAACGCCTCTTTGACGTCCATTTCCGCAATGATTGCCCAGCTGAGTCCACTGACGGTTAGCGGTGCGTAGGCAGAGAGCACGGGGTTACCGTTGTAATCGTTAATGACATCAATGCCTGTTTCGCCTTGCATCGCACGCTCAACGGCAAGCGTCTCAACGCGACCTTGTGCGGGGTGCATAAATGAGGCGAAGACCGATCGATGCTCGGCATCTAAGAAGGAGTCTGATCGCATCAAGTTATCAGGGCCAACGAGATAGGTTTCACCTGTGTTTCCCAGTCCATCTCGCTCTGCCATAATGGCACTGAGCTTATCTATCGGGAATTGATAGGCGAGCACGCCAATCACGCTACCGTTGTGATAAATCGGCGATGCCATAAACCCTGCCGGCGCGTTGTTCGAGGCTGTGTAGGGCGAAAAGTCAATAATCACGGTATCGCCATCCGCTAAGGTTTTCGCTTGACGGAAAGCGTCGGCCAGGCCAGAGGTATTAAACAGACCTGTTGTTAGCGACGTGCCGAAATCAAGTTCTTTGGAGGCGGAGTAAAGGATGTGTCCTTGGCTTGCTTCGATCATAAAGATGTCGTAGTAGCCAAACTTTTCCTGAACATCACGTAGATAGGGATGGATGGCTTGGTGAGCTTGATCGTACTGAGGCAATTGGCCACTGGTTTGGTATGCGCCTTTTTCTCCCATGAGATAAGGGTTGTCGACTAAGTAGGCTTGTTGTAGCGCCACTACTTGTGGCGTCAGGTTGTTCACCAAATCTCTCGCCTTGGGGAGTGATTCTGTGCTGATCTCATCAAGTGGGTCAATGAGGTGACGCTGATAATAGCTGGTCAGTTGTGAACGTGTTTGGGCGGTACGAGAAGGAAGTGTGTCCATGGCATCAATCATGCTGGCCATGGCGTTGGACACGGAAGGGGTTTCCGCGGTGGTAATTATCTGCCCTTCAGCGGTTTGGAAATAGCGTGTGACCGCTGATTTTTTTACCTCTCTCAACGCTTCAAGCTGACTAAACGTTTGATGCTCGAGTGACGACGAGGCGGTATGAAGAGAAAGCAAACTAATGATTAACGCGGGGAGGCAACCCACACCCAGTAAGCTGACTAGCATTTTATATTTGAGCTTCATGATCTCACCTCAACGCCACATTGGCTAAAAAACAAGCAGTCTGTTGAGTAAGGATAGAAGTTTTTGGCAAGAGTGCATGGAAATCTAGTCTTTTTGTCTCCCGCTTACGAATAAAAGCCCCGCATTCGGCAGGGCTGTATTAAGGCTACTCTTGGCTTAAATGGCTGGCATAGAGCTTGGGCCTACGGTGTTTCAAGTTCGTTACCGAACCTCGTTCATGCAGCATTTTGAGCTTGTCCAAATCGACGTCTGCGAAAATCATCATCTCGGTATTGGCATTGGCTTCCGCGAGTGTCGCATCGTGCGGAAAATAGACATCCGAGGGTGAAAATACCGCAGACTCAGCGTACTGGATGTCCACATTATCTACCCGAGGAAGGTTGCCCACGCTGCCGCCGATCGCGACATAACACTCGTTTTCAATCGCTCGTGCTTGAGCACAAAGGCGCACGCGTAAATAACCGTTCTTGGTATCGGTCCAAAAGGGCACGAATAGGATCTGTACACCTTGCTCAGCAAGAATACGCCCCAACTCAGGAAACTCGGCGTCATAGCAGGTGAGAATACCCACCCGGCCCGCGTCGGTTTCAATGACTTTGACCGTATCCCCGCCATCGATCACCCAGTCACGTTGTTCGTGCGGCGTAATATGGATTTTGTATTGCTCATCAATGCTACCGTCGCGGTGCATTAAGTAGGAGACGTTATACAGTTTGCTATTTTCCAACACGGGCATACTGCCAGCGATAATATTGATGTTGTAGGTGACGGCCAATTGCGAAAAACGTTGCTTAATCGCCTGGGTAAATTCACTGAGAAAGCGAATTGCCTCGACGGAGCGCTTATCAGGTGCAAGCCCCATCAATGGTGCACAGAAAAACTCGGGAAAGAGCGCGAAATCTGACTGGTAGTTGGCTAAGGATGAGACAAAGAATTCGGCCTGATTCAAAAGATCATCCACTGAGAGCACATGACGCATCTGCCATTGCACGACCCCGAGGCGGACGATGGTTTTTTCAATATCATGCACGGAGGATGCATCTTCTTCATAGAAGAAGTTATCCCACTCCAACAGTGTGGCATAGCCCGCCGACTTATCGTCTTCGGGCAAATAGCGATTCATCAAACGCTTAACATCAAAGTCATTAGATAGCTGGAAAGAAAGGATCGGGTCGTGAATCTCTTTTCTTCTGACTTTATTGATATAATCCGTCACCGAAACATCATTGTGTTTGTGATAACCAGGTATACGGCCGCCGGCGAGGATCGCTTTTAGGTTCAGCGCCTGACACAGATCTTTTCTCGCTTCGTAAAGTCGACGGCCAAGGCGATGGCCACGATAATCCGGGTGTACAAACACGTCGAGGCCATACAGTGCATCCCCTTTTGCGTCGTGGAATACCACACCGTCATCCGTGATAATGTCGGCATAGGTATGCGGCAGTGAAAAGCGGTTGTAGGATACTTTTAGCGTTAACGCGGCGGCGACGATTTTTCCATTATCTTCAATGCATATCTGGCCATCCGGGAAAGCGGTGACCAGTTGCATGATCGTGCTCTTAGGCCAAGCACCGCCGACATCCGGGAAGACGAGATCCATCAACTCTGCTAAGGGTTGATAGTCGCTGACTTCAATGACACGCAGATTCAGTAGCGTGGCGGTGTTCTCATCCATTACACGTTCTCCTATTACGGGCTGAACGCCTATTATGACAAAGATTGACGCTCGAGATAACGTTTAGGCAGAGAAGGATTATCAGTTTCTTGGCTGATGGGCGATTGGTTGGATGTTGGTGACACACTGGAGGGCGCATCACGATGTTCAGTTAACGCAAATTCTACACGGTTTCGCCCGCGGGCCTTGGCTTCATATAAAGCCGTATCTGCGCACTCAAATAACTGGTTCATCGCAACATATTGCATTTGGCGCTTGATGCCGACGCCGATACTCACCGTAAACTGGATGTGATGGCCATGTTCGGTCGTCACCTGGCATGCCTCGATTTGTCGTTTCAGCTGTAGCGCTATTTCTTGTACGCGACGCACAGACTGGCCACTGAGTAGCAAAATAAATTCTTCACCTCCCGTTCTGGCGCAAAACGCCCCTTCTTGTTGGGTGATCCGTTCTAAGTGTTGGCTGAAAGCGACCAATACCTGATCGCCAGCAAGGTGACCATATACATCATTAATACTTTTGAAGTTATCCAAATCAGCAAGGATAAGGGCATTCGGCTGGTTAGAAAGGAGACACTGTGCGGATTGCGTCATAAAGGCGCGTCGATTCGGAAGCTGTGTCAGAGTGTCACGGAGCGCAAGTTGACAAAGTGTGTACTCCAGTCGCTCAAAACAAAGGTAAATGAAGGTCATAAACTTGACGAACTCGGCCATTAAGATCAAGTAATACACGGCGATATAACGTTGAGATAGGCCGGTGTTTTCCATCGGTGTGTCAAAGGCGAAGTAGGCACGAAGTCCATAAAGTATCAGTAAGAGGAAGAGCACGGACGCATAGAGAGTAAAACCTATCCGCTTTCTCTCTGGGCTCTCAACAATGAGTTTTAAAACCGCAAGGTGCATTGCCACGTAAAACGCACAGTACCAAGTAATACGGAGCGCAAGCGGAATATGATTGGCAAGAATCAGTGTATAAACCCCTACACCCAAGAGTGCTGCCAGCGAAGCCGTCCGCCACGACGAGGACGTGCCCACGAAGGATTGCGTGCCTAACCACACCAGAATATGAGAGCAGATCGCGGCTGTGGTGCCAATCCAGACGAGCCCCGACGTTTCGGTGACATTGCCAATGTTATACACCGACGTGCCCGTTGAGATCAGCAGACAAGCCAGTCCCCAAAGCTTGATATCTTTGTGCTGATTAAACTGCCACCCAATCAACAAAACGCCAATGGTGAGTAGCCAGAACACACTGATGTAAGCCAGAGTCAGTGTGGGAAGGTGAAGATTAAACACGTGACCGAATCCATCCGATAAAGGCAAGGGCGTTAGACGCCACCAACGAACCAAAGTCAGTTATACGACTGACAGCGGTATAATATATCAGACAACTGTCTGACTTTTTATCGCTCAACGTCTGGTTCGTCGGTTTTTTACCCAGCTAAGTGGATGGATTACAACGACTGTTGGGTAAAAAGCCAGACCGCGAGTGCCGCAAAAACCAATGCCATGATTTTATGCTGATACATTTGGACACGGGTATTGGTGAGCATTGCACTGCCAAGCTTGCCGACTATTGCCACTAAAAGCAGGTTAAACGCGAGCCCTAATAGGTTGAGGAGGAGACCAAGCGTTAGTAATTGCGTGCTGGACGAGGCTTGAATTTGATGCGAGATAAACTGCGGTAAAAACAACACAAAAAACAGTAACGCCTTTGGGTTCAATAGGTTGGTCATGACCGCGCGTTTATAGAGGTATTTGCCCATGCCTTGATGATGAGCGAGCTCGGCGCTGTCTGTTGGACGGGCGCGCCACGTATCGACACTCATTTTGAGTAAATACGCTGCCCCCACGTATTGCAGAATGGTTAAGGCCGTTGGCGACATCGCAATCATGGCCGATACGCCGGTTGCGGCTAACACGGTAAGGATCAATCCTGACGTTGCATTGCCCAAACTTGCGGCCATACCAACCCGTCTGCCATAGCTGAGACTTGCGCTCACGATTAGCAACATATCCGGTCCGGGCACCAGCAAAAGTGCGACAACCGCGGTTAAATAAACGGGGAGCATATTGGGATCGATCATAAAGGCACTACAGCTATCAAGATAAAGTGCGGAATTTTACCGTTTAGTTAGACTTTATCAACATTGAGAGGTGATTAAGTTGGTTTTTAATCGCAAGGAGGGGGTTTAGGCTAGCTTATAAAACTAAAAAACCCCCTTAGGTAAGGGGGTATGGTTTTTCGCTTGTCATATGCACCAGAGTCTTAAGCGGCCCGAATGGTTGGCTTAGGCGTAGGCTCTTCGATAAAACAAGCGTGTAGGGCGCAGATCGACGCGTGGTAGAACTTATCAAGTACTACGTATTGCACGTCCACATCGCGCATCGACGAGTGAGCCGCTTTAGGGTTTATTTCTGCGTCAAGCAACGCCAGCATACCCTTGCTCATGGTTTGGTTTGAGTCGATACGACTACCAATGACAGAAATCAGTGCGACCATTTCACCCGTGATCTTCGCTTTCGGGTAGAGCTTCTCAACACGATTAATCACCTTATCTTGACTGGCTGTCTTGCCGTCTAGGTAGTAGGTAATTGAGTTGGCATTCATCTCTTTACTGATGAGCTGCACGTTCTCTTCGCGAATGATTTCCATCACGTCATAGCTGACCTGATCAACATGCCCAACCATTGATTGGTCAAAGATGTGGAGAGCTAGCACCTTATCTCGACCGGCGATGATCTCGATCTCTTTGTCTTTTGGACGATATTTGTGAGAGATCACCGTACCCGCGTGCTCAGGCTCGAAGGTGTTTTTCACAACCAATTCGATACCCACAGCGCGCATACCAGAGGCTGCATTCGGGTGGATGGCTTCCATCCCTAAGTTAGCAAGCTGGTCAGCCACATCGTAGTTACTGAGGCCCATTGGCTGTACACGCTCTGGACCTACAATGCGAGGGTCGGCACTGCTTAGGTGATATTCTTTGTGGATCACCGCGCTACTTGCTTTGGTTAACACAGCAATCCGGCTGAATGTCATTTCACTGTAACCACGGTCATAGGTCTTCATCAGACCTTCATCACAATAGACGTAGCCGGTAACGATGGGCAGCTCAGTACTGAAGTCAATGTCTTCCATAGCATTGGCGATCACCGTGTTGAGGTCGCCTTTGCCTTCATCGGGGTTATCCCAACCAGAGAGGTCAACAAATCGTGAGTTAATTCCCACACTTTCGAGCAGTAGCGTTGAGTTGTGCGCACTGTGCGCCTCGCCGATAGAGGAGAGGAACTCACGAATTTGTGGTAGATAGCTTTCCAGAGAAAACTGCCCATAGTTACAGGTTTCGAGTATACCTTCGATACAGCTATGTGCTTTTTCCATGCGTTGGCGGATAAAGTTATCAGCACGCTCACGGTATACAGGATCGGGGAACATATTGCTGTTAATGAGCAGCATACGTTGCTCTAACTCGTCCATCGCATCACGCCATTTAGGGTTATTTGCCGCGAGAAGGCGATAAATGCCGGGCTTACCCGAACGCTTACACTCCAGCAATGCATCCGTGATGCCAGCGTAAGCAGAAACGACAAAAATGCGGTTGTACGGGTTTGACGGGTACAAAAAGATATTATCCATGACAGCGTCGTAGGCTGACATCGACGTACCGCCGATCTTTTCAACGGTATGATTCATGTGAGCTCCTTGTGGGCTTTTATGAATTAGGGAGTCGATTGGGTTTACAGGGGCAGCATCCGGCTGCCCCATGACGGTTAATCGACTAATGGATAAACACCGTTCTCGTCGTGCGTTTCCTGCCCAGTAATAGGTGGGTTGAACACACAGGCCATGACCATATCAACACCTTTGTTAGCACGAAGCTGGTGTTCGTCATGTTTGTCTAGGATATACAGTGTGCCAGGTTTAATAGGATAAACCTTGCCGTCGTCCGTGGTTTCAATTTCACCTTCACCCGACATGCAATACACAGACTCTAAGTGGTTCTGGTAGTGAATGTGCGTGTCAGTGTTGGCATAGATGGTGGTAATATGGAAAGAAAATCCCATATTATCATCGCGTAGCAGCATGCGTACGCTTTCCCAATTTTCAGCCACCACACGGCGTTCAGTTTTCTGGCATTCTTCTAATGTACGAACAATCATGTTTATTCCTTCAACGTCTCTTCGTTAAGCGGGGATCGCCGTCTTCGCGATTACGATGCTTTCTTGAGCTTCTGTTTTTTATACTGCTCAACAGACTTAACGAAGATCTGCAGGCCTTTTTCCATCTCTGCTTCACTGACTGTCAGTGGCGAGAAGAATTTGATGACTTCATCATCTGGACCCGCGGTCTCGATAATCATGCCATTGTCAAAACACAGGCTGGAGATCTCATCTGAAATATCACCATTTTGGCACGCAATGCCTTGCATCAAGCCGCGGCCTTTGATGGTCTCAAAAAGATCACCGTGCTTGTTAAGCATCTCTTGCAACACTTTGTTCAATTGATCGGCACGTTCTTGAATATGCGTTTGGAATTGATCATCACGCCAGTATGTGTCAATCGCTTCCGCGGCAGTCACAAACGCGTGGTTGTTACCACGGAATGTACCGTTGTGCTCACCCGGTGCCCATTGATCCAGCTCAGGTTTTAGTAGGACCACAGCCATTGGCAGGCCATAACCACCAATTGATTTGGACAGCGTCACAATATCGGGCTTAATGCCTGACGGCTCAAAGCTGAAGAACGTACCCGTACGGCCACAACCAGCCTGGATGTCATCTACGATCATCAAGATATCGTGTGCCTTACAAATGTCTTGCAGGCGCTGCAACCACTCATTAGAGGCTGCGTTTAGGCCACCTTCGCCTTGGACGACTTCAAGAAGCACGGCAGCAGGTTTATCACCGCCTGTTAGACCACTTGATGCGTCATTAAGCATGGTTTCGAACAAAGTTAAACCATCAACGTCTGCATAGCCATCATACGGAAGACGTGTCACAGCGTTGTTGACAGGGATGCTGCCACCACCGCGGTGATGATGATTACCCGTCACTGCCAATGCACCATATGTACAGCCGTGGAAGCCGTTGGTGAAAGACACAATATTTGCGCGGCCTGTTACTTTACGAGCAAGCTTCATTGCCGCTTCAACTGCGTTGGTGCCTGTTGGACCAGTGAATTGGAACTTATAGTCCAACTCACGCGGTGCCAAGATGTGCTCTTTAAATACTTCGAGAAAGCGTGCTTTTGCACCTGTGTACATATCCAGGCCGTGTGTAATGCCATCTTTCTCGATGTACTCGATCAGTGCTTTTTTCAACGTTGGGTTGTTATGCCCGTAGTTGAGCGAGCCGGCGCCAGCAAGAAAATCGAGGTAGCGCTTGCCGTCTACGCCCGTGATCCAGCAACCCTTAGCGCTTTCAAACACAACGGGGAAGTTGTTGGCGTAACATTGAACATTTGACTCCTGCGATTTAAAGATATCCATAACTCATCCTGTTATTTTTTGAGTGGAATTCGGAAAAGGTATTCGGTGTCATGTTCACCGTTGAAATGCTCCTGTTCGTCGAGGAACACGGAGCGCTGACCACCTGTACCGTAGAGGCGGTCTACCTTTTTAAACAGCGCCCAAGATCCGGCGTTGTCTTCTGTGATTGTGGTTTCAATGAAGCGAATATTGCTTGAGACTTTACGTGCCATCAGCGCTTCGATCATCGAGAGGGCAAGCCCTTCACCACGTGCTTTGGGTGACACTGCAACCTGCCAGACAAAAAAGGTGTCTGGCTGCTCAGGGCGAATGTAGCCCGAGATAAAGCCTTGTACATCACCCTCTCGCTCTGCAACAACACAGGTCTCTTTAAAGTGTGTCGCCTGTAGGAAGTTGCAATAAGCGGAGTTCACATCCAACGGTGGGCACTGCGTGATTAATCGATAGATGTTGCCGCCATCCTTGATGGCTGGCTTACGAAACACAAACTTCGTGTTGGTCTGGGTCTGTTTACGGTCACGTACCTTGGATTCAAGTACTGCCGTGTCTGTCGTTTTTGATCGCCACATAATTGTTTTGTGCTCTAACGAATTCGTTTTATATAATAGGCGATGAATTTGGTTTATCAACCCCAGATTTTACTGTTGGACTTGTCATCTATAATTAAGTTTATGAAATATATGAATTTATTTATTGTTAAATTTTTTGTGAAAGTAAGTGTTTTGAGGAGTAACATTTACTGGCCTAAAGATGTGGGCAGGTTCCCACATCGAGGGGATGGGCTGAAGGTATGCCTGACGGCCCTAGAAAGGCCGTCTTGGAAGACAATGTAGGTACACTCTCACGTATTAAGGACCTTGCAGTAAAAAATCGCGATACTGAGTATCTTCACGAACGACATGGTGAATCCACCAATAACGCAAAAACTTAAAGAATTCAGAGCGGTATAGCTCTGGGTCGGCTTGGCACTGTAGCAGCACATATTGCGCTTGCCGGGCGAGGCGTTGATGAATCGCAGCATGCTCTTTGTATTTGGGGTAGGCGCGTGCTTCGAGAATATCTTCCTCTAGCTGAAAGTGAGTGTCGATATAGTCACGAAAGCGTTGCGCGAGGGCCTCAAAATCCGTCTTAGTCTCGTCCTCATGGTGATAGGCAATGGCCTCATACGTATCGTTGATGATAGAGAGCAGTTGCTTGTTACTCTCATCCAATGATGGATCCCCCACTGTATACTTTTCTTGCCATCGAATGAATTTTCGATCTTTCGACTCTCCCTTGGGTGAGGGCATGGATGGCTCTTTTGACGTCAGGCCAGGTTGCGCTTCGCCTTGTGGCTCGTTGATGCCTTCTATTTTCTGCTGCTCTTCTTCGGTAAAGACGATGGCCCCGTTATGCTCAAAATCCGTTGATTTGGCGGGGTCTGACTGATACATCTCAAAGTAAAATTTGGGGGGCTTTTTAGCTTTGGTCTGTTTAGAGAGCTGCTTGACACGGTTTTCTAGATCTTGTTTTTTCACCGGTTTAACCATAAAAGCATCGACGTCATAGCGAATGCACTCGCTGATCACTGCCTGAGATGCGTTAGCGGTTAAAATGATAATGGGCGTGTCATGACGCAAATGATAGCGGCCGCTTCGCATGAGGCGTAACATTTCCAACCCGTCAATGGGATCCATTTGTAAGTCGGTAATGATCAGATTGGGCTCTTCATGGTACGCCTTTGATATCGCTTCGGCACCATCTGCGGCCGTGATCACCGACTTAATACCAAGTGCTTGGGCCATCAATCCAATGGTGTCACGAATCATTTCATGATCGTCAACAATTAAACACGGAGATAGCATACGTCCTCCTGACAATGTCTATGTTTTCAGCCTAGTGGATGGTGGCAAGAGCGTCTATAGCGAGTGTGAAAGGAATGCGACCTTGATGAGGTTTCGCTTAAAAATGATGGGGTAGACTAAAGCACAAATGATAGCGACAAAAAAGGCGCCCAACTGGGCGCCTTTCTCTTAAATTTGGTTTGGCTTACAGACGAACGACGTTCGCAGCCTGTGGGCCTTTCTGACCTTGCTCGATATCGAACTCAACCTGTTGGCCTTCTGCTAGTGTGCGGAAGCCTTCACCAACGATAGCACGGAAGTGAACGAATACGTCTGGACCGTTCTCTTGCTGGATAAAACCGAAACCTTTCTCTTCGTTAAACCACTTAACGGAACCATTAGCTTTGGACATGGTGTCTCCTGAATATATTAACTAGGTGTTGCAGTGACGCGAGTGCCGTTAATCGACTCTATGGGCAAATGTAGCGAATATCTTCAGGACAACTAACTTTCCAGCCTAGCGGTAGGGTGTTTCGATGTATCTATATTCAATTGCTGCATAAATTTCCGATTATCGAAGCTGCCAAGCAGCTTCAACAGGACCACGCGTTATTTGCGCGTCAGTTCACTATTGGTTGCAACATGGTGTGTCTACGACCAATAGTTCGTCAACCAACACGGTTGAACACTATCGAGAATACACCCAAAAGAGTGTGAGGTAAATCTATTTTGCGGATGAAAAAGGCAACTTTGTGTGAGCTTGTTGTGAAAATGAGAGCATGGCCTGATAACTGTGTTGTATCGACGCAAAGAGCCTCATAGAAAAGCGATCTAGATTGCGAGGAGTGTCAAATTATCCGTTGGATGATGTCTTTTTATGCTGACAATAACGTATCATAAAATGCGATGAGTAACGCCGTAAACACTTGTGTGCGCGCGTTTGTGTTTGTTTATGCGAGTCATGATTGTGACCCGCAGTGATAGGGCTTCTCCATGGATACGATTTTTTTAGAAACGTCGAGTTTTATTGGCGTCTGGGTAGTGCTGGCGGTCTTAGTGATCGTGGTACTACGCGGTGCGATTAAGTTTGTGCCACAAAACACGGCTTATGTTGTAGAGCGATTTGGTAAGTATTACAAGACGATGGAAGCGGGTCTCAATTTCATCGTGCCATTTATCGATCGTATTGGTTATACCAGAACATTAAAAGAACAAGCATATGATGTACCCAGTCAATCCGCGATCACGCGAGATAACATTTCGCTCGTTGTCGACGGTGTCTTGTACATCAAGGTATTGGATCCGTATAAAGCGTGCTATGGCGTCGATGATTATGTGTACTCCGTGACTCAGCTTGCGCAAACCACCATGCGTAGTGAAGTGGGTAAAATGGAGCTGGATAAAACGTTTGAAGAGCGCGAAAGCTTAAACACCGCGATTGTCTCTGCCATCAATGAGGCCGCTCAGCCATGGGGCGTTCAGGTGCTGCGTTACGAAATCAAGGATATCGATCCACCTCGCTCTGTTCTCGATGCCATGGAACGTCAAATGAAGGCTGAACGAGAGAAGCGTGCGGTTATTCTTGAGTCAGAAGGGGCGCGCCAATCGGATATCAACGTTGCTGAAGGTCAAAAGCAGGCCCGAGTCTTAGCGGCGGAAGCAGAGAAATCTGAGCAAATCTTGCAAGCGGAAGGTGAGGCGCAAGCCATTATCGCGGTTGCCGAGGCGCAAGCCGAAGCACTTGAAATCGTAGGGACACGAGCAATAACAGAGGAAGGCCAAAAAGCCATCCAGTTGGAGCTCGCAGAAAAAGCGATCAAGGCGAAACAGGCGATTGCCAAAGAGTCCTCAGTCGTACTGTTACCTGATTCTGGAACGGGTGCAGCGAATGTGGTTGCAGAAGCGATGACAATTATTGATACACTCAATAAGAGCAAAGCGTAAAACAGGATGTTTAGTGTGAGTATCTACCTCGCAGAATTAACCGTGATTGTGGGCTTGTTACTGTTAGCCGTCGAAGTGTGGCTGCTTGGCTTATCGACCATTGTTTTATTAGCAACCGGTGTTGCTGCCATTTTGGTGGGACTGTTGGCGATGGTCGGTGTTGTACCAGAAACCGTTACGGCGTTATTTAGCAGTACTGGGATCGGTGCAGGCTTGTTAACTGCCATGCTGTGGCGCCCACTTAAACAGCTACAACGCGGCGGACGACGTCCGGATAATCGTCATAGTGATTTTATCGGGTTGATATTGACGCTCAGTGAGCCGTTGAGCCGAGAGCAACCTTCGACGATTAAATACTCAGGCGTCACTTGGCAACTGCGACTCAGCTCGGCCGCCGGTGATTGTACATTGCTGGCTGGCGAACAGGTCAAGGTCGTGGGTGTTGATGTTGGACGATTTACGGTCGAGCCCATATTGCCGGAGTAAGAGACACTCTCAGTATCTCGTCATGACAAATAGACGTTGATGGCATGAAAAATAAAAAGCTCGGTCGCAATGCCGAGCTTTTTTATTGCGTATCAGCCTGTGATTTAGGCTTTTTTTAGTTGCTTTTTGAGCTTCTTCAGCTTAATTTCCTGTTTTGCAACTTTCGCTTTTGCTTTCTTAATCGATTTTTTCAAATCTTTTTTTGACGCTTTTGCCATGGTTTCTCTCCTTATTGATGATTTGCCGAAGCGTTTGCCACTGCAATACAGCTTCAATGCTGTGGACGGGGCCGGCATGTCCACCCCAAGTGTGATCACGATGATTTATTCGTTTCGTGGTCTTTTAAAAACTGTTTAATAAATCGGCGTATTTCCCGTGCTGCGGACGTATCCAGTTCGTCACAGGCCTCTAAGAATGCATCCCGTTGCTCACTATTGATTCTTATCAGTAACTGGCTATCTTTCTTTGTTTTTTCTTTTTTCGCCATGCTAATTCGCCTATCTTTTAGATATACAATGTATATACGTTTTTATGGTAGTGCTAGGAGAGAATGGTGAAATTGTGATCTACTTAGTACTGTAAACAATAGTCAACACGGGTATCAATAGGCTGAACGAGTTAGTGCTGAGCGCTATGACATATAGCCAAATCGATGTCATAAAATTTTATTTGGCCATCTAAATGTCTTTACTGCCTTTATGTAAATCCGTAGGCTATTAGTCAGTCAATCTAGGATGAGTGAAGTGAACGATGGAAAAGAAACACAGTCGTACGCAGCTAATACATGCCGGACGCCGCAAAGCCTATACCCTTGGTGGGGTCAACCCAGTCGTACAGCGCGCCTCTTCAATTGTTTTTGATACATTAGCCGAGAAAAAGCACGCGATTGCCAACCGTCACCAGCAAACCTTGTTCTATGGCAGACGCGGAACCACTACCCATTTTGCGCTTCAAGATGCCATGACCGAGCTTGAGCAAGGAACGGGGTGTGCACTCTTTCCCTGTGGTGCGGCGGCCATCGCAAACAGTATTCTCGCGTTTGTAAAAGCAGGTGACCACATTTTGGTCTCAGGATCAGCGTATGAGCCGACTCAAGATTTTTGTCAGAAAATTCTCGCCGATATGCAGGTGTCGACCGAGTATTTTGATCCTCTCGAGGGCGCGGAGATTGGTCAACGTATTACGCCAAATACACGCGTTGTGTTTCTAGAGTCACCAGGTTCTTACACCATGGAAGTGCACGATACGCCGGCAATCGTTCAAGCGGTAAGAGAAAGAGCGCCAGATGCGATTATCATGATGGATAACACGTGGGCAGCAGGTCGCTTGTATCAACCGTTAACGCAAGGCGTGGATATTTCGATCCAATCTGGGACCAAGTATATTATTGGTCATTCGGATAATATGCTAGGTACCGCTGTTGCCAATGCGCGCTGCTGGCCGACCTTGCGCGAGCGCGCCTATTTAATGGGACAAACGGTCGATCCTGATACCGCTTACCAAGCCGCTCGCGGATTGAGAACCTTGGATGTACGCCTTGCCCAGCATCAGGATAATGCGTTACAGGTAGCCAATTGGCTGAACGAGCAAACCGAAGTAGCCAGTGTGCTCCATCCTGCATTTGCAGATTGTCCTGGGCACCGCTATTTCGCGCGAGATTTTACAGGCAGCAATGGGCTCTTTTCGTTTGTGTTTGATCAGCGTTTGTCTGATGCGCAATTGGACGCTTTCTGTGATCATTTGCAGCATTTCAGTATGGCTTACTCATGGGGCGGCTTTGAGTCGTTGTTGTTGGCCAATCAGCCAGAGCAACTCAATCGCATCCGGCCTGTGGGTAAGGTGGATTTTTCCGGCACACTCGTCAGGCTACATATCGGATTAGAGGACGTTGACGATCTGATTACCGATCTGGCGGCCGGTTTCGCACGCATTAATAATGTCTAATCCACATAGCCCCTGTGAAAAAGGGGCGTCCTCGATGCGCCGCGAAGCGCCCTTATCACATCAAGCTATTAGGTTTGAAATTGGTCAGTTAATTGCGTCAACGCGCTGGATTGGTGGCTTAACTGACCACTGACATTACTGGTGGTATCGATTGCCTCGGTGAGTGATTGGCTACCTTGTTTGAGCGCGCGACGCTGCTGGGTGAGGTGAGCAATTTCTTTATGCTGAGAGCCCAGGGCTGCTTCAACTTCCGCGCTGAGTTGTTCAAGCCCTTGGAAAGTGGTATGCATCTCGCCTAAATAGCCCTGCAGTCGGACACTGGCTTGCTGATTGTCGGCACTGGCTGACTGTGTTTCCGTTAGTAGATTATTGGCGGTATCAACTTGGCCGAGTAAGTCATTGATCCAGTTTCGAATATCGCCAGTTGATTGTGCTGTGCGTTGAGACAAACTTCTCACTTCATCAGCGACGACGGCAAAGCCTCGCCCATGCTCACCAGCGCGTGCCGCTTCAATCGCAGCATTGAGGGCCAGCAAATTGGTTTGCTCTGCAATGCCCTCAATCACATCCATGACGCCGGCAATTTGGTTACTGGTTTGTTTCAAGGTTGCCATAGTACTCGACACGTTTTCCACCACCTTGACGCTATGGGCAATTGAGGCTTCTGTCGCACTCATTTGCGTTTGAATTTCATCATTGTCCTGAGAGACTTTGCCGATGTACTCACGGGTATCATGAATGGCGTTGGCGATTTCTGTGGTTGCGCTTTCCATAACGGTCAGGGATTGCGCGACATCGTTAACGTTTTGCCGTGTTTGCTCGTTAATCGTCGCCACTTGCGTGCTTTGTTGGTCTAAGGTATCTGACTGTTGATCAAGCGCTGATGTCCGCGATTGTATATCGGTGACAAAGTGACTGAACTTATCGAGCAGGTTATTAGATGCCCGAGCGACGGCACTGACTTCATCCTGATACTTATCGAATAAACGCACGGAGAGATCGGAGCGCTTATCGATATCCGTCAGGGATGTGGCAATATGATCCAGGCGCACCACCACGGTTTTTCGTAGCCAAGTCATCAGTACTAAGGCCAGCAATAGTGTGATCCCACAACCGACATAGACGATGTTCGATTGCTGGTGCAAAAAGGTAATAAGCGCGCCGGCAGAGTTTTTCGCGTTATCTTGACGCTCGGTCAGCTTTTCGTTGATGGCCGCTAACATGGGGTCAACGGCAGGGTAGAGGTCAAAGTCCACGAGACGCCCAGCATCGTAAAAGCTTTTACTGTCGACCGTTTTAGCAAGCTTGGTGAGGTATTGGTCGAACTTCTTTTTACCTTCTAGCTGTTCGGCACGCCAGTCCGACAAAGACGGATACTGTGACAACGCTTGCCAGCTCTGTTGATAGCGTTGTTGAAGCTTTTCAAACTCAGGGGTGATCTCGTTCCAGAATAAGACTTGTGCTTTGATTTTTTGCGACAGATTGACGAGGTCGCGGTGATCACGCTCAAGAGCTAAAAGCGCCCATACTTCGGGAAGTTGATGATTTACATATTCGGCTGAGGCATCCGCGGAGCGAGCCGATATCCAAAGTGCGAGACTACCGAGTCCGATGGTCGAGGCGATAAAGAGGGTGAAGGCGATCAATAACCGCTGTCTTACGCTCATGGTACTTCCTGTCAACTGCCTAATCTAAATATGCGCCGCAGCTTAAGGAGCCACTGTTTCAGTAGAATGACAGATGTCTCAGTAATGTGATTTGCGAGTGAAATCACTGTTCATTTTTATGAACATGACGCGGATAGCGTCAGTGACGAGGCTGAAAAATGGTGCAGAAAAGCGCGACAACAAAAAAGCGCCCCGCCTGAGCGGGACGCGTTCACAGTCAGCGAGAGTGCGTTATTGGCTAACTGGCTTTTTTCGTTGAGTCTTTGTCGTCAGGTGCGCCTGCGTGTTTGTGGCCACTTTCACTGAGAATACTGGCCACTGTTTGCCGTGAGAGGTGCCCAATTAGCTCGCCTTGATTATCAAAGACGGGTAGCGGCCATTTTGACTCCAACGTATCTGGGATGACGGTTTCCAATAACGAGTCTTGCTCAATGGCAGGCACGTCTTCGAGAAGACTTGCCTCGATATCACCGTTTGGATCTTTGTCACTGAGGTTTTTTTGACTCAGGGTGCCTTGATAGCCTTCTTCTGTGATGTAATAGCCATAGTTGGCCTTTTGCTGACGCATCTGCTGAATCGCATCGCCAATCGTGTTGGCACTGATACGACAGATTTGTGGCTGCATCACGGTTTCGACCGTTAATGCGCGAGCACGGTTGACGTCTTTCACGAAAGCCTCGACGTAGTCATCGGCCGGTTGGAGCAATATATCGACAGGCTCTCCGACTTGTACGAGCTTACCATCACGTAAAATGGCAATACGGTCACCAAGCCTCAATGCCTCGTCCAGATCGTGAGTGATAAAAATGATGGTTTTGTGCAATTTTTCCTGTAATTCAATCAGCTGGTCTTGCATCTCGCTGCGAATGAGGGGGTCAAGGGCAGAAAATGCTTCGTCCATTAGCAAAATTTCTGCATCCGTGCAGAGGGCGCGTGCAAGGCCGACACGTTGTTGTTGCCCACCAGATAATTGTGCCGGATATTGATCGGCGTAGCCGTCAAGACCCACAGTCGACAACCATTGTTCCGCTTTTTGATCGCGTTGCGCTTTTCCCTCTCCTTGGATTCGCAAACCAAATCCAACATTTTCTCTCACTGTACGGTGAGGGAGTAGGCCAAAACGTTGAAACACCATGGACATCTTATGGCGTCGAAACGCCTGCAACTCTTTTTGCGAGTGCTTCATGATATCGGTGCCTTCGACGCGGATTTCACCCTCGGTGGGATCAATCAAGCGATTGAAATGACGAATTAAGGTTGATTTTCCAGAGCCCGACAGGCCCATGATCACAAAGACCTCACCGCGGCGAATGGATAGATTAATATCACTGAGTCCAATGGTATGCCCTGTTTCTTGTAATAAGGCATCTTTACTTTTTCCTGCTTTGACCGCAGGCATTACCTTTTGCGGGTGGTCGCCAAACACTTTATATAGGCCTTGGATCTCAATTAAGGTGTCCTGGACTGGCTTAGTCATGATCGCCTCCTTTGAGATGCTGCTGGGAACGTTTGGCGTAGCTTTGAGACACACGATCGAAAATAATCGCAATCACCACAATGGCGAGACCATTGAGAAGGCCCAAGGTAAAGTATTGGTTAGTAATCGATTTAAGTACAGGCTGTCCAAGGCCCGAAACACCAATCATCGAGGCAATGACCACCATCGCCAGTGCCATCATAATGGTTTGGTTAATGCCTGCCATAATGGTTGGCATTGCTAGGGGGAGCTGGATCTGGAATAAACGCTGAAAACCATTGGCGCCGTAGGCTGTAGCTGCCTCTAACACATCTTTGTCTACTAACCGGATCCCCAGGTTTGTCAAACGAATCACCGGAGGAATCGCATAGATAACCACCGCGATCACCCCGGGAATCTTGCCAATACCCAGCAACATCACCACTGGGATGAGATACACGAAGGCGGGCATGGTTTGCATAATATCCAGTAACGGCGTGACCACGGCTTGGGTACGATTGGACTTGGACATGGCAATGCCTATCGGCACACCCACGCCAATAGCGACCAGTGTACACACTAAAATGATACTCATGGTGCTCATGGTATCTTCCCACATACCCAAATAGGCAATCAGGGTGAAAGAAACAACCACAGCCGTGGGGAGCTTCCAAGAGCGACTGGCGAGGTATGCAATACCGGCAAGTACGGCAATCACCAGCCACCAAGGTGTGGCGAGGAGTAAGTCTTCGAACCAAACTAGAAAGTGGAGGAGGGGGTCAAAGAAGGCTTCAATACCTTCACCATATTCGCGGGAGAAGTCGCGATACGCGCCGTCGAGTGTTTGTCGAATAGCGAGCAGATCACGCCTGCTCATTTCTGGCACTTCCGTTAGCCATGAATCAGCCATTGTTATTGTTCCTATACTGCTTAAGGAGAGCCAGCGCAGCGGCAGCTCTGCGCTGGCTGTTTCAACGTTACAGGGCGTCTTTTACTTTTTCAGCGACGTCACTGGGTACCCACTGGGTCCAAATGTCTTCATGATTGATGAGGAAATTGGTCATCGCATATTCCCCATCGGCCTGGTTTTCTTCCATCCAGGCAAGTAAGCCATTCATTTGATCGTTGGTGAAGCCACGCTCTTTCAAGTAAGTCAGCGCTTCGGGGGCGCGAGTGGCAAAGCGTTCTGTTACCACGGTATCAACGTCAGCCGCCGGATACATGGTTGCTTGCGGGTTCATACAATCGTTCGAGGTAATACAGTCCTTGTAGTGCTGTACGTCTGTTCCTGTCTCAAAGTCCACTTTTACCATGTCATATTTGCCCAACACAGCAGTGGGTGCCCAATAATAGCCAAACCACGCTTCTTCTCGTTCGTAGGCTTTGGCGATTGAACCTGCAAGGCCTGCACCAGAGCCCGGATCGACAATTTCGAAGCCGCTGTCAGCCAACTCTAAAGCTTCAAACTGGTTTTCTGAGGTAATTTGGCAGTTCCAGCCCGCGGGGCAGCCATAAAAAGCGGATTTGGAGGCATCTTCTGGATGAGGAAATAAATCAGCATTCGCTTTGATCCCTGAAATGGTCTTCAACTCAGGATGTTTTTCGACCATGTAGCGTGGAACCCAAAACCCTTCTTCGCCGCCTTCAACAAATGCACTACCGGCGTAGCGAACTCGACCCTCGTCGATACCGCGCTGCAGGCCTTCACGCATCGAGTTACTCCAAAACTCGGGAGCAATGTCGGGTTCACCTTTTTCAATCATCGAGGTGCCCGTTGGCATGGTATCACCAGGGACAAGCTCGGCATCGCAGCCGTAGCCATGCTCTAAAATAAACTGATCGATGTTGGCAATCAGGCTAGCAGAATTCCAATTCATATCGGCGATAGTGACTTTGCCACAGTGGTGGTCATCTGCGCTGGCCGGTAATGCCGAGAGCGAGAGAATAGCGGCTGAGAGTAGTCGTTTGTACATATGCTTCCTTTCCTTTTCAAACATGCGTCCCAAATAATATTAGACCACTAATTAAATTGTTAGGAGGCAAAATGAGGCATCAGTCTCACTTTGCCGTTTTGCAGATCCGAAATTTGCGCATTATGACCACTACTACGTGATATCAATCATTAGAGATCTACTGAGTGCTTACTTGATGAGTGACAAAAACGCTTTAAAGTCCGACCCCCCTGCATGTTGTTGCCACTCAAACAACAAGGCTTCGACCACGGTGATCCAAGCACCATGCTGCTGCATCATTGCGATGCCACTTTGATGGTGTGCAGGATGACAGGATGACATCCCGTCCGTGACAAGATGCACATGGTAGTGATGGCGAAGCAGATCACAGGCGGTTTGATACACACAAATATGTGTTTCAATGCCGCAAAGAATCACCTGTTTACGGTTCAGTGAACGCAATGTCTGCGCTACACGAGGCTCGGCAAAGGCACTAAAGGTGTGTTTGGCAACGGGCGTGTTGTTTGGCATGAGGTCGGCGAGCGCCGACGTTGTTGCACCAAGCTTTTCAGGCAGTTGTTCTACCCAAACGACAGGCACATCGAAGTGTTCGCAACCGCGCACTAATTGGGCCACTTTTTGGTGTAATTCCTCGCTACCCACCACTTTTTGCGCCAGCTTACCTTGTATATCAATCAACAAAACGACGGCATTTTCGGTATTAATCATTCTAGTATCCCCCTGTTTTACCAATAAATAAGCATAGCAGCTCCACTTCATTGCGCTGGCGAAGTTCGCCCTCAACTATTTATCTTTCAATAAAGATACTTGATGTTGATCAATGTGTCGGCTAGTCTATCTTCACATAAAGATAAATGGAGACAGGTTATGCATTATTTCATCGCGATTCTCGCCCCCATTTTTTGGGGAAGTACTTATTCGGCGGTTGCATTGTACTTGGGGGATCTTTCCCCTTACTGGATGGCGGTCTGGCGGGCGCTGCCTGCAGGGATCTTAATGCTGTTGATCAGTCGCCGTGGTTTACCCTTGAGTTTGCCGAGAATGCTCGCAGTGAGCTTTTTCAATATTGCTGCTTTCTTTTTACTGCTATTTATCGCGGCATATCGACTACCGGGCGCGGTGGCGGGGACGTTAGGAGCCACCTTACCGCTCGTTCTGATGCTGTTGCAGTGGTTAACCGAAGGAAAACGGCCAGAGCCTAAGCTGCTTAGCTTGGCAGTACTCGGGCTATTGGGAGTGGGATTGTTGCTGAATCCATCCACAGACATCGATTGGGTGGGAGCGGGCGCAATGCTATTAGCAACCTTCTTTGTCGCGCAGTCAACATTGTGGATGAAGCGATGGGAAGCGAAAGATATTTTTGGTCTGACCGCATGGCAGTTAGTTCTTGGTGGCGTGATGCTCGTGCCGTTTGCATGGGGCTTGGCTGGGCCGCCGCAAGCGCCAACACTAGACGCTTTACCAGGTCTAGCGTGGATAATCGTACTGAATACCGCCGTTGGCTATTGGGCTTACATTCGCTCAATTACCGTGCTGGGCCCCAATCGTCAGTCGATCATCATGTTCCTCAATCCGCTTACGGCCGTAACCCTGGGGGTACTCTGGATTGATGAGACGCTACAACCGCTGCAATGGTTGGGTATTGCGATGATTCTCGCGTCTTTGTTGTGGATGAAATTCTCCGATAAATTGGCGCTACCGCGTAGTGCGAAAACGGCGGCGGCTCCCTCAAGATAATGGAAAAGGGAATGACACTATCGCTAATAGCGATAGTGCACTGTCCAAGACACGTAACTGTAGGTGTTATCGATAGCTTGTTCATAATCTTTGGTATGCAGTACGACACTGATATCCGTGCCCCAGCGAGGTTGATAAAACGCTACCCCAGCTGCGGCACTGGCTTGCCAATGCGTCATATCGATGTCTGCATTTTCTGGCGGCTTATCGCCATTGATGGTGATGTCATTGGCACGGTAGCGACCTTGGATAGCCGTATACAAGAAGGCACCTTGTTCACTGGCTTCAAATAAGCGGCTATCGAGGTGCCGGCCGGGCTCATAACTGATTCCTCCATACGTGTTGGCGAGATCCAGCCCCACTCGGTAGCTAAGGCCTGCTGACAGCTCACTACGGAAGTTGCCAATATCCGCACGTCCAGTCACTCCCCATTCTTGATGCTCGCTACGGTGTAAAAGCTGGTGCCGCTCATAGGCAAGCTGTGCCACCGGGGTATTTTCCACTTGATAGTCCCAGCCTTTAGGATCGGGAGAGTCAATGACATCATGCACATAAGACTGCCCTTCTTCCGTTTGTGACGCGGGACCAACCATACCAAGCATCAGTGACCACTTATCGACCCGTTCTGGCGTCTGCTGATAGATACCGGGCTCGATAAATATCAACCCTGCATAAGGGCGTTCATCGGGTTGAGGTTTTTTCAATTCGATATCA
The DNA here is from genome assembly GCF_001995695.1 of Salinivibrio sp. ML290. Lineage (NCBI taxonomy): Bacteria > Pseudomonadati > Pseudomonadota > Gammaproteobacteria > Vibrionales > Vibrionaceae > Salinivibrio > Salinivibrio sp. ML290. The sequence continues at coordinate 71,044 of NZ_MUEY01000012.1, forward strand.
TTGGGCGTCCACATCATTTGCCCAATATCCACACTCCAGCCTTGCCTTGCCGACTCGTTGAGCGGAAGTTGCTCGGCAAACCAACGAATAGGCGTGACAGACGCACGAGTGAGATCATCTGACCAATCCGCATGCCAATGCGCATAAACACCACTGGTGTATTGGTTGTCGACCCCTAATGGGCTGTCGTTTTCAATCGTTAATCCAAAGCCAGCCGCCAAGGCCGTGCTAGGCGCGAATAGCAAAGTGGGAAACAGTAAAATAGTGCCACTGATCACGCGAGACGGTGTCATTCACATCCTCATTTAGTTGCATCTTCAATGCGAGGCTCTCAGTATGAGTAAAAACGCAGGCTGACACCAGATGAGAAAGGTCAATATCTTGTGAAAGAGTGGTAAGCCGTCAATCAACGATGAAAAGGAACCGTCAAAATGTCAGTGTTTGTAACCGCCGAATGGCTGGCTCAGCGCCTCGATACCGTGATCCCTGTCGACGCCAGTTGGTTTATGCCTGATGTGTCGAGGGATAGCGTTCAAGAGTGGCAACAACGTCGGATTCCGGGGGCCGTTTTTTTTGACTTCGACAGTCGTATCAAAGACCCCACGTCTAGCCTGCCCCATATGTTGCCTGATGAAGAGCGCTTCGCCCAGCATATGGGCGCATTAGGCATTGCGTCGCAAGATACCCTGGTGGTGTATGACACCCAAGGATTGTTTTCAGCGGCGCGTGCTTGGTGGATGTGTAAAGTGATGGGTCATCAAAATGTGTTTATCCTAGATGGTGGGTTACCTGCATGGATGGCCTCAGAGGGGCTGATTGATAATACCCCGCCGCAGCCACGTGTCGAAGCGACCTATCAGACGCAGTTTAAACCGTACCGCTACATGGATGGTGCCACCTTGGCAGACAAACTCGCCGTGATGAATGTGATTGATGTTCGTCCTGAAACACGCTTTTATGGCAACGCCCCTGAACCGAGAGAGGGGATTCGTAGTGGTCATATGCCTGGCGCCACGAATCTTCCCTTTGCCACGTTGACCGACCCACGAGGCTTTGTGATCAGTGAGCGTGAAGCGCGATCGACCGTGTTACCCCACTTAAGTGATACGCGGGTTAACGTAGTAAGTTGTGGCTCGGGGGTTACCGCGTGCATTTTGGCCGCTGTGGCTGAGCACTACTTCGCCTACCCTGTGGCGGTTTACGATGGATCATGGACTGAGTGGGGTGGCCACTCACACTGGCCCGTAGTGAAAGCAGGTTAATTATCAAGCAATGACAAGAAGGGGTGTCGCAAGATTGACTTGAGAGTGATCTATGTCACTATCTGACAAGTGCGCTAATGATATATCGATATATTAATTAATATTAGTTTACATAATAGTGTGTTTTTTGTGCAGTTGGTCAGCTGGTTAATGGCAAATAGCGCTTGGCTTGCCATGATTAATCAACAAGCGCTTCGTGGTTWTCAAGCACAAAATACCCTGTATAGCGATGAAAATCGGAGTATCACTTGTCTCAAAATCTTGCCACCGTCAGTCAACGTGCTTTGCTACCTGAGCGTATAGCCAGCCTCATCAATGCGCTTTCCAGTGGGGTGTACGAGCGCGAACATACCATCAAGATGTGTCTGCTGGCCGCGCTTGCCGGTGAAAGTATCTTCTTACTTGGCCCGCCCGGGATTGCGAAAAGTTATATCGCTAAACGATTGATCGAGGCGTTTGATAACAGCCAGTTTTTTGAGTATTTGATGACCCGGTTTTCCACGCCGGAAGAAGTATTTGGCCCGCTCTCGATTCAGGCGCTGAAAGATGAGGGCAAATATGTACGCTTGACCGATGGCTATTTGCCTAACGCCGACGTTGTCTTCTTGGACGAAATATGGAAAGCAGGGCCGGCTATCCTCAATACCTTGCTGACCGTGGTCAACGAACGCACCTTTAAAAATGGCGAGCATGTTTATCCTGTTCCTATGCGTTTATTAGTGACAGCGTCCAACGAATTACCCGAGCCGGACAGTGGGCTCGATGCCTTGTACGATCGCATGTTGCTACGAGTGTTCGTCAATCGGATCCAAGAGAAGAAAAACTTCAAACTGATGCTTACCGAGCCCAGCCAGGATGAGGCAACGGTGGCCGATAAGTTGAAAATTAGCCATCAAGAATATCAGCATTGGCAGACCATTATTCCCACACTGGATCTGCCTGATGCGATATTCGAAAAACTCTACACCCTAAAACAACGGGTAGAAAATGCCGGCAGTGAGCAATCACAATTCGACCCAAGTGAGCTTTACGTGTCGGATCGCCGGTGGAAAAAGGCAGTGCGTTTGCTAAAAGCGGCCGCTTTTTTCAATGGTCGTGACGAAGTCGCGCCACTGGACTTATTGTTACTGGAAGACTGCCTATGGCATAGCCCAGAATCGCGCGATGTGGTGCAAACGGTAATGCAGGCATTTGCCAAAGAAGTGCTGTTCGATCAACAAGAAGTACTCGCCTTGATCGATGACGTCAAAGTGGCATTAGAAGAGATTGAGCAAGATACGGCTGAGGCGCTGACCTATCGACAAGATACGGCCACCGCTGGACTCACGCGCAAAGCAATGATTGACGTGAGTCAGTCGCCTCGCTTCACGGTCAACCAAAGTCGAGATTTGGTTCGTTTTGTCCTACTTCGGGCCAACCCATCGGTTTCAGAGCAAGAAAAAGGTGACAGTCGCTGGGTGTATCTCGATGCGGCCGACATTGAGAAAAAGTTGAAAACAGGCAGCACAGACTTGTATGGCTATGTGAATAAAAACAATCATCTGTGCCGGCTCACGTTAGAGTGGGATGCGCAGCACGCCTTGGTCATTAAAGATATCGCTAATCGACCTGTACCTATGGCTTTGGTGGGGGTTAACGATCCGAGCGAATCGCAGCTAGCAGATTGGAAGCAACAAACCGATCATGCGCTTGAACAATTGCAGCATGCGCAGTTTTTAATTCGTCGCGCGCGCAGTCAACTCAATGCCGGATTACCGCATTTATTTGCGCAACCGGATCTGCTGGAAATCGCATCAGCGAGTTTGGTGGATGTGGAACATGAGGTAAAAACGCAGATTGATAACCTAGAGCGTCAAGTTAATCGTTTAGCGCGCTTAGGTGAGTTCTTCTCAGGAGCGAGCCATGCTGAGTGCTGAGAGCTTGAACATGGGGTTGATGCTCGCGGAGTCTGGGTTACTGGATGCGGCGATGACAGAGTTGATGTCTCACCCCCAGTTACTCGTGTTGACGGAACGAAGCCCAGCGATTAAGCGAGCCGTAAAAAAACAGCTTCAGCGCTGGCGAGGGCAAACGAAACGCAAGCTGGTGCAGCAAGGGCTGTCAGCTTCCTTGAAGCAAGAAATTCAATACTACGAGCAGGCCACCGAAAAAACCGCGCGCGCGTTTGAAAAAGAGATTGATACTTTACTGAGCCAATTAAAATCGGTTTCTTCGTTCTATCCGCAGGCGGAAAAGCTCGCCGCCCATCAAGCTCAGCACGCCGATCCCATGTTTCAGTCGTACTTTTGCAATAAATGGCACGCGCATTTAAAAGCCGAAATACAAAAAAATCAGTCCGACAGTGTTGAGGCGCAAAAACAAAAGCTCTTGGAAGATTTGTACCGCCGGATTTCAACCTATCAGCAAATGGATGGCGTTGACCAGTCGGGCGATATCAGCAAAGTGGGGCGGCTGTGGGATATGGCGGCGAGCTCTCTTTCTCAGCAAGACGTCACCTTGCTTAAACGGTTTATTGCTTTTCTAGAGAAAAACCCAGAGCTTCAGGCAATCGCGGAACAACTCGGGCGCATGGCCAATCAGGTGAATCTTTCTGGGCCAAGCCAACAGCCCACTGAGACACTGAAAACCAAACCAGAGCGTCAGGTGGATGTGCCGGACGATATCACGGGGATTTGCCAAAGTGATCGGGTTGATCGCTTGTTGCCCAATGAAGCCGTGTTGCTCGCGGATCCGGCGCTTGAAGTAGTGTTTTACAAGCAACTGGTAGACAAACAGCTCCTCAATTATCAGTTTTCTGGTAAGGCCTACCGTCGTAAAAAAGTGGAGACGCACGCGCCTAGTCAATCTATGCCTGAAAAAAAGAAAGGGCCGTTTATCATTGCGGTGGATGCCTCTGGCTCCATGAGCGGTTTTCCAGAGCAGTGTGCTAAAGCCCTCGCGTATGTGTTGATGCGTATTGCCGCCACTGAGCACCGAGACTGTTACGTGATGCTCTTTTCCACGGACCATATTAGCTACGAGTTAACCGGTGAGCGCGGTTTGCAAGAGGCGATGAGCTTTCTCTCTTACCGTTTTCATGGCGGCACGGATATGACGCCAGTCATTGATAAAGCGCTCAACCTGATGGAAAGCGATCGCTATCAAAACGCCGATCTGGTGGTCGTGTCAGACTTTATCGCGCCTAAGCAATCGGATGCGATGATCAACAAGGTTGAGGCACTGAAAGCCAACCACAATCGCTTTCATGCCGTAAGCTTGTCCAAATATGGCAACCCCAGCCTAATGGCCATGTTTGATCACTGCTGGCGGTATCAGCCGTCACTCGGTGGCAGGCTGCTGAGTCAGTGGTGGCCGGGCAAATCATTTACAGCGCAGAAGTAGGTCTGGCACGCGCTTTTAGTCCCAACCAGCGACCAATGCGCCGACCCAACACAGACAGGCTCAAGCCAGAGACAATCAAGGCCGCGCCAACCCACTCAATCATCGATAAGGTTTCTCCCAACCCGATTGACGCTGCCGCCATACCGACAATTGGGATCAATAGCGCAAACGGGGTGACCGAGGCTGAGGTGTGCTGGTTGAGCAACCACCCCCAGATAGCGAATGCAACTAACGTCGACAAGTAACCCACGTAGGCCACAGAGACCCAACCTGATAACGGTGTGGCTTGCAACAAGGCAATAGGCTGGTGGGTCTCAAACCAATACGAGAGGGCAAACAGTGGTAGCGGTGGGATTAAGCTCACCCAAACCATAAAATGCATCAGGTTAACGCCTGGCATTTGTTTCATCACCATGTTGGCGACTGCCCAGAAAAAGCCAGCGGCAACAATCATCGCCACGCCCGTGAGTGTCGCGCTTCCCGTAGAGGCAACAAAAAATAGCCCAAACCCGGAAAAAGCCACGATAAGTCCGATGCGTTGCGGCACGGTAACATGCTCTTTAAGCACCAGAGCGCTTAGCCCGATAGTAAAAATGACCTGTGACTGTAAAAGTAGGGAAGCGATGCCGGCTGATGCATCGTCTTGCATGGCAATAAACAGCAAACTAAATTTAATGACGCCTAGGCTCAGTCCCACGGCGAATAGTTGCCACAGTTTTACCTTAGGGCGCGGAATAAAAAATACCGCCGGCAAGGCGACGATAAAAAACCGTAACCCTGAGAACAAAATGGGTGGCAAGGTTTCCAGCCCAACTTTAATGACGGAAAAGTTGACGCCCCAGATCAGTACGACCAATAAAGCGAGCAGAACGCTTTGGATGTTCATAGTCAGTCCCTTACTAAGATACCGCTACCCTAGCATGGAATACTGGCTATCACGAAAAATCTGGCAACAAGAATAGAAAATTGGGCGCTTATTCGAAAATAAGCGCCGTCTGTTTTCCTTGATGTGAAAGGCTGAGTTAGCCGAGCAGCAAACTGTCGTCGGCAAGGGTTTCGCCACGGACTTTATTGAACATTTCCAGCAGATGCGGGACATCCATATTTTTGCGTTCATCACCGTGCACATCGAGAACAATATTGCCTTGGTGTAACATCACGGTGCGATCGCCACAGGCCAAGGCATCTTTCATTGAGTGAGTGACCATCATCGCCGTGAGGTTAAACTCATTGACGATGGTTTTGGTCAAATCAATCACGAATGCGGCCATACGTGGATCCAGCGCTGCGGTGTGTTCATCAAGCAGTAAGAGCTTACTGTCTGACAGTGTTGCCATGACCAAACTTACCGCCTGGCGTTGGCCCCCTGAAAGCAGGCCGATGCTGTCACCGAGCCTATCTTCTAACCCTAACCCCAAAATCGCAATGCGCTCTTGGAATAATTGACGCCGTTTACTGCCAAGCGCACGCGTCCAGCCCCGGCCTTTTCCACGCCGATAGGCTAGGGCTAAGTTTTCCTCAATGGTTAACGAGGCACACGTACCCGCGAGTGGATCTTGAAACACCCGAGCGGCGAGGGTGGCTCGTTGGTGAACGGCTTTTTTCGTCACATCGATGTCGTCAATCATGACCTGACCACCAATCATCGGGGTTTCACCTGTCACTGCACCCAACAAGGTCGACTTCCCCGCGCCATTGGAGCCAATGATGGTGACGAACTCTTTTTCAGGAATCGTGAGATTAACGCCTCGTAACGCGCGGTTCTCCAGCACGGTCCCAGGATTAAAGGTGACTTGAATGTTGTTAAGCGAGATCATCCTGACACCTCCGCCTGTTTCGCACGTTTTGACTTTTGATATTGCTGGCGCATTTTAGGCGCAATGAGCGCAACGGCAACCAGTACCGCGGTCACCAAGTTGAGATCAGAGGCTTGCAAGCCAAACATGCCACTCGACAGCGCGAATGCGACGGCGAGACGATAGAGGATAGAGCCTAAAATAACCGCGATAACGGCTACCCAGACTTTACGCCCAGGGATGAGCGTTTGTCCCAATATCACCGCAGCGAGCCCCACCACAATGGTGCCGACGCCAGAGGTTACATCCGCAAAGCTATTGGTTTGCGCAAATAGTGCCCCCGCAAAGCCGACAAAGGCGTTGGATAGCGCAAGACCAAAGTAGGTATACATCGCGGTACTCCCACCTTGGGCTTTCACCATCCGTGCGTTGACCCCGGTGGCACGTAGCCCAAGACCGAAGTCACTGGCCAATAAGCGGATGACGAGGAGGCCACTAATAATCACTAATACGCCCACCACTAAGGGGCGAAGATAGGCTGGGGCAATCCCGAGTGATTCGAACGGGGTGAGGATGGTTTCTTCCCCGAGCAAAGCGATATTGGGGCGCCCCATAATACGGATGTTGATAGAGAAAGCGGCAATCATGGTCAAAATACTCGAGAGTAAATTGAGGATGCCGCATTTTACGGTCAAAAAAGCGGTGACGAGCCCAGTGATCCCCCCGGCCAAAATAGCCACTGCCGTCGCTAGCCATGGGTTATAGCCAGCGACGATCATGGTTGCTGCGACGGCAGCACCCATTGGGAAGCTGCCGTCAACGGTCAGATCAGGAAAATCCAAAACACGGAATGTCAGATAGACCCCGAGAGCGACCAAGCCATAGATCAGCCCAACCTCTAAGGTGCCGAAGAACGCAATTGCAGTCATTTACTACTCCAAGACTGATACAAACTAGTCTACGATGCGTGAGGCGCGATCTAAGATAGACGCAGGCACCTCGAGGCCGAGTTTCTTAGCCGCTGCGCGATTGACAGCAAGGTCTGACCCTTCCGCCACTTTAGCTGGCAATGATGAAATCGGTTTGCCTTCCAGCACTGCGGCAACATAATCTGCGGTTTGTACGCCAACCGAGTAGTAATCAAAGCCTAATGCCACCACGGCACCATTAGGGGTATAAGAGGTGGAGCCGCCGATGACGGGTTTGCCGGCTGAATTGGCCGCTGCCACTAAGCCATCAATGGCACTGGCGACTGTATTGTCTGTTGGGGCATAAATCACATCAGACTGTGTCGCAACGACTTGTGCGGCAGACTGGACGTCGGCACTTTTTAGTGCTGTCCCTTCGACCACTTTAATCCCATGCTGCTGCGCCGCTTCTTTGAGAAGTTCGACTAAGGTCACTGCGTTTGCTTCGCCCGGGTTGTACACCACGCCAATAGAGGAAAGGTTGGGTAAAAGTTCTTTGGCCAGTGCGACGTGTTGTGCCACAGGGGAAAGATCAGAAAGACCTGTCACATTGCCGCTGGGGGCATCCATGTTTTTGACCAGCTTAGCGCCGACAGGGTCGGTCACGGCGGTGAAAATCACTGGCACATCACGGGTAGCGGCCGCGAGTGCTTGTGCAGAGGGCGTCGCAATCCCGACAAGTACATCCGGCTGTTCGCCGACATACTGGCGAGCGATTTGTACCGCAATAGCGGGGTTACCTTGTGCAGTTTGATATTTAAAATCGAGATTCTCGCCCTGGGTATAACCCTTGGCAATTAGCCCATCCAATAGACCATTGCGGGCGGCGTCAAGTGCCGGGTGCTCCACAATCTGAGAGACGGCGACACGCGCCGTTTCAGCCAGGGCGGAGGTGGTCGTTCCCACTGACAGCGCAGCCGCGCAGACGATGGCCGCGAGTTTAGGTGCTTTCATAGTGACTCCCTTCTTCGAACTATGCATCCCAGCAAGATAGCAATGATGCGTTTGCGATGTTGTGTAAGTGTTATTTTTTGGTTTTTTTCAATGAGGATGACTAAAATCATTCACTTTTTATTTAAATCTAGTCGATTTTTGCTGACTATGACAGCGATTACCAACTAGTAAGTTGATATTATTAATCTTGACAGTAACCCATGTCACCTCTTTTTTGCGGTTGAAACGCGCTTAGTAATAGACGTTAACGCCATATTTGTTAATATTATGTTCGCTTTTGTTCTGCGGTGACCTATCCGTGCAAAATAAACAATTGATACATTGCACGATTGCCACAGAGCACGCTTTTTAAACTGTCTTTTAATGGTGAGAAATGTGTCACCACGCCGAGGCGACGCGATTTGTCTCTATGGCGGGTGGTCGGTCAATAAACAGTCGGAAACAGGCTGATTAACACGACGTAATTGTCATATCACAAGTAAGGAAACAAAATTTGGAGGCTCAAGGATGAAGCGTTTGGTTGCGGCGTTGGCAATGGTATCGCCAACGGCTTTTGCCGCTACGACAGGAGAAGGGCTGGATTTAACTCAGTCTTGGGTGGGCTATGCGTCTTTGGCAATCTTTGCGGTTGCCTACAGCTTAGTGATGCTAGAAGAAAAGCTTCACTTGCGAAAATCGAAGCCTGTTTTGCTGGCGGCTGGCTTGATTTGGCTGCTCATTGGTTTTGCTTACTCTCAATGGGGCAATATGGCACCAGCGCATGCCGCGCTAGAGCACAATCTGTTGGAGTACGCCGAGCTATTGCTGTTCTTGTTGGTGGCCATGACCTATATCTCGGCGATGGAAGAACGGCGTTTATTCGATGGCTTGAAAGCGTGGATTTTGAGTAAAGGCTACGATTTGAGAAGCCTGTTTTGGATTACTGGGATCTTATCTTTCTTTATCTCGCCAGTGGCGGATAACCTTACCACTGCACTGTTGATGTGTACCATTGTGCTAAAAATTGGCGGTGATAACCCTCGGTTTATTAATCTGGCTTGTATCAACATTGTTGTGGCGGCAAACGCCGGCGGTGCATTTAGTCCCTTTGGCGACATCACCACCTTGATGGTGTGGCAGGCGGGCAAAGTGACCTTTGCCGAATTTGGGGCCTTGTTTATTCCGTCTGTGGTCAATTACGTGATCCCCGCCTTTATCATGTCGCTATTTATCCCACGTACACAACCGGATGTGATGCAAGAGCATGTCGAGCTCAAACGCGGCGCTCGTCGCATCATGGTCTTGTTCTTGCTCACTATCGCCACGGCGGTTGCTTTCCATGGCTTTATCCATTTCCCGCCGGTGATGGGGATGATGATGGGCTTGGCTTACCTGCAGTTCTTTGGTTTTTATCTGCGCCGCACACTGCCGCGCTCGTTAGCGCGTAAACGTGCTATCGCTGAGGCGAAGAATGACGAAGCGGCATTACGTCGACTGGGGTCAGTGGTGCCTTTTGATGTCTTCCGCCGCATTTCCCATGCCGAGTGGGACACCTTGCTTTTCTTCTATGGGGTCGTGATGTGTGTTGGCGGCCTTAGCTTGATTGGTTACTTATCGCTCGTCTCGAATGTGATGTATCTCGAGTGGAATCCTATTTGGGCGAATACACTGGTTGGGATTTTATCTGCGGTGGTGGATAACATTCCGGTCATGTTTGCGGTATTAACCATGAGCCCTGATATGTCGCACGGTAACTGGCTATTGGTGACGTTAACGGCGGGTGTTGGTGGTAGCTTGTTGTCGTTAGGCTCAGCGGCCGGGGTGGCCTTGATGGGACAAGCCCACGGCAAATACACCTTTTTTGGCCACCTAAAATGGGCACCGGTGATCATGCTCGGTTACCTTGCCTCTATTGGTGTTCACTTGGTACTGAATAGTCATTATTTCCACCTGCAATAAAAGCGCTGGGAACAGTGATAAAAAAGGCCAGCATCTTTCGATACTGGCCTTTTTCTTGTTGTGATGATCGAGTGTGCGTTACAACGCGCGGAAAACGCCATCACGGGTGATTAAACCACCATAGTGGGACAATGTGCCCGCCCTGCCACACGATGGGAGACACTGCCGAGAAACATACCGTCTTTGTCTGAGTGGGTGCCATGCGCGCCCATCACAATCAAATCCACCTCTTTGCTTTTCGCAAACTTGATGATGGTTTTGGAAGGGCGCCCGCCTTTGACAAATCCGCGCACACTCTCGCCACCGTTTTCGACTGCATGTTGTTTGGCTTGCTCAACAATATTGCGGGCGTATTCGCTCAGGGTCTGGTCTGGGATCTGCAGCCGATCGGGGCGAACCATCGATAGTGATGCCTCAAACAAACTGTGATGTTTAAACACACACAATAAGTAGAGCTCAGCATGGGTGAGTTGTTGCAACTCAATCGCTTTATCTAACGCATTTAATGCAGAATATGAGCCATCGACGGCAACCAGTATTCGTTTAAACATCCAATCACTCCTGTTGTTTAGTTACCCAAACGCAATATCACGCAGGAATAACGCAATCTGAGGGAACATCACCAGTAACGCCGCTGACAGAAGCAGCATTGCAATAAATGGCCCCGTTCCACGGATAACTTCCCAATAGGGTTTTTTGAAAATCGCAATAGCGGTGAAAATATCACAGCCAAACGGAGGCGTTGCTGAGCCGATCGCCACTTGCAAGGTGATCACAATCCCGACGTGTACAGGATCAAGACTAGTGGCTTCTATCGCAGGTGCAAATATAGGCGTGAGCACCAAGATAACCACAATCGGGTCAACGAACATACAGGCGACAAAAAAGGCAATTGAAATGGAGGCCAATACGCCCATCGGGCCCATTTCACTTATCCCCACTGCCTCGAGAATGGTTTGCGGAATTTGCGCGAAAGAAATGATCCAAGAGAAGCCATTCCCGACACCGACCAGAATAAAGACCACAGCGGTAATTAAGCCAGTTGAACGCGCGATCGTGAACACATCTTTGCTGTTTAGTGAACGAAAGACACCAAATTCCAAGATCATCGCATAAAGCACACACACCGCGGCCGCTTCTGTGGGACTAAAGACACCGCCATAAATCCCGCCCACGATAATCAGTGGGAACATCAGTGGCCATAACGCTTTTCGTGTAGCGGTAATCCGTTCACTCCAGCTCGCTTTAGGCTCTGTCGGCACTTTGTGGACAGTGGCGTAATACAAGCAGTAGAGCGAGAAAAAGGTCAGAATCATTAACCCAGGACCAATCCCGGCAATAAATAGCTCGGCAATGGAGGTTTCTGAGATCACCCCGTAAATGATCATCCCGATGCTGGGTGGGATCAAAAAGGCGATATCACTGGAGTTGATGATCAACGCGAGCGAAAAAGAGTCGCTGTAGCCTGCGCGAAGCAGCTTTGGACGCAATGCCGAGCCAACCGCAACGACGGTTGCCTGCGTTGAGCCAGACACGGCACCAAACAGGGTACACGAGGTGGCGGTACTGATCGCCAACCCGCCGCGGATATGACCAATAAAGGTCATGACCATATCAATCAAGCGGTTAGCAGATTGTCCCCGCGTCATAATATCGGCGGCGAGAATAAACATAGGAACAGCAATCAGTGAGGCAGGACGGATCCCTCCCAGCACTTGCTGAATAAAAGTATCCATTTGACCAACGCCGCCAAACATCATGTAAAAACCGGTTAGCGCGGCAGCAATCAAAGGGACCATCATTGGAAAGCCAAGCACGAGCAAGACAATCATGATGAGCATTAACGTCATGGCCATAGTGGTAGGTGCCTATTTAAACTTCACTTTCTGTCTCAGCGTAACCATCGAGGACGCCAGCGGAGAGGTAAACATCGGGCGAGGTGAGATTTTTATAGACAGTCAACCAGTACTGAATGCCGGTGACGATAAAGCCGAGTGGTACCCAGATATAAATCCACCAAATCTCGAAGCCAAGTGCTGGCAAGATACGACCGCGGTCATAAACGGAGACAATATATTGATAAGAAAAATACGCCAACACCAGCATGATAAGGCCTGTGATCAGCGCAATGCTTGTCATTAAAATTTTTCTACCTTTGAAAGGCAGGGTGTCATACAGGGCAGACATACGGATGTGGCGACCATGACGCGCCGCGTAGCCAATCCCTGCAAAGGTGATTAAAACAATTAAAATGCGATTGATTTCGCCAGAAAAAAACAAGCCCTGCCCAAAGCCAAAGCGAGCAATGACATTGACACAGGTATTAAGGGCCATTAGGAGCACACCTGCGGCCAACATAAAGGACTCGATTTTACAAATCAGGGTATCCAGTTTGCCAAGGAGGCCGGGAAGCTCGGAGTGGTACGTGAGAGAGTCGGAATCGGTCATTACGTATTCCTCGAGTAAACAGGCACCGCATGACACGGTGCCTGAGTGATTAGCGACTAGTTAGTAACAGCGTCCAAGTCTTTCTTAAACTGGTTAAGAAGTGCTTTACCGCTTTCACCGGTCATTTCGTAGAAGGTTTCCTCTACCTGTGGCGCACGTGCTTTAAACTTCTCAATTTGCTCATCAGTCAAGCGTGTCACAGTGACTTCATCACTCGATGATTTGATTTTCTCGAGCGATTTTTCAGCCAAGCCGCGAATGTGTTCAACCGTTTCGTTAAACGCATAGTCAGCGGCATCGCGGATCATCGCTTGCTCGTCGGATGACAAGCCGTCAAAGAAGTCTTTATTTGCCATTGAGGCGGTGGTAAACCAGCCGTGGTGCGTAAAGATCAGGTTAGGTGACACTTCGTACAAACCGCCTGACTCAATCCAGAAAATCGGGTTTTCTTGACCTTGAATCATATTGGTTTGAAGTGCGCCGTATACTTCACCCCATGGCAATGGCGTTGGCGTCGCACCAAAGGCTTCATACGTTGATGAAAGCAGTGGGTTAGTCATGACGCGAATTTTCTTACCTTGAAGATCGGCAGGCTCAGTCACAGGCTCGTCCGCCGTCATCACCATTTCGCCTTCAGGATACATTTTGAGCAGCTCAAGACCTTGCTCTTCATACAGCTCGGGGAAGTCTTCATTCACCGCTTTACTCTGACGGAAGAACTCAATCACGGTTTCCATATCCGTCGGCATCAGGTAAGGGATAAAAAAGATTTGTGCTTCTGGGATCAACGAACCGGTAAAGCCAGGTGATTGGTTTACAAACTGAAGGATACCTGCCTGCGTTTGTTCCATGATGTCGTCGGATTCACCGAGTTCACCGAAACGATAAATTTGCAGTGTATGCTCAGAGTTCTCCTCAATATATTCTTTGAACTTATGTGCATAGACGTCTTGCACGTCACCTTCGTACTCCTCGTGGGCATAACGCCAAGTGTCGGCATTGGCCATGGCTGAGAAGCCTAACGCGGCGGCAACGCATGAAATTGCAGTCAATTGCTTAAGGTGGCTGTAAATGGACATCATGTCCCTCCGATATGTGGATTAGCTTTCACTCGTGGTTAACGAGAGTGTGATTGAGATCGGTTTCTCATCGAGTGAGGTGGCAGCAAGTGCCTGTCTCTCCTATACCCGTAAAAGCATCTGCCGATGTTTCTAAACAAATAGCAGATAATACAGACAGCTTAACCATCAGAGGTGTAAATATTAAAGTCAGATGAATATCAACGTGCCAGCAGTGTGATTTAGATCTCTTTTTGATACTTTTTATGACGATAAACGCGGTACTCCATAACGTGTTCTTTTGCATTAAAATGCGATCAAATCAGCGTTTTAAGGGAGCTATTGCAATAGCGACGGATAGAAATCAAACGTGATTGAGCATGAGTAAACTCAATAGAGCTGGCATTAAAAAGGCTGGGGGAAGCCGCTTTTTTCTAGTTTATGCTTCCACCTCTAAGTAATCTGTGCTTGTTTTTCGCGCTAACCGTCATACTCGCCGACATCATTGCTTAGACTCCCTTCGCGCGCTTCGGCGCTGGTCGACGCACAATTCTTGTTAGTCAGTTGAAGAAATCCGGTATACTGAGCGGCTTTAATTTCATGAGGCATCCCGATGGCCAAGAAAGCAGCAGCCCTTCACATACTGGTGAACGATAAGTCGCAAGCAACCTCTTTGCTTGATCAGCTTAAAAAAGGTGCAAACTTCCAAACGCTCGCGAAGAAGTACTCGCAATGCCCCTCGGGTAAGCGAGGCGGGGATTTAGGCGAATTTCGTCGCGGTGACATGGCACCCCCTTTCGATAAAGCCGTATTCAGTGGTGAGTTATTGCGCCCGCTTGGGCCGATAAAAACCAAATTCGGCTGGCACATTATCAAGGTCTTGTATCGCAACTAATCCTATCGCTCACGATCTATGGATAGCATCGGCGCGAGGACGCTGAAACTGTCATAAAGATTAACCGCCAGAAATTGAAGCCGCGCACATTGATTGGCGGTAAACGGCCACGGATTAAGTGGTAAAGTTAAAGCACGCCCTAATTAACGTATCTCTGATGTTTAAACTCGATGCACCGACACTGCTCATTACTCTGACTGCAATCCAATGGCTGCTAGCGGGTTTTCTATTAGTACAAAACCGCAAAGAACCAGGGATTAACGGATGGGCACTCTCGCTTTTTATTCATGGCTTTAGCAACCTATTCTTGTTTGCCCGTCCTCACCTTCACCCTTATTTAGGGATCGTTTTTTACAATGCCTGTGTGATGGTGGCATTTTCGTTCAGCCACTGGGCGTTGGGGCAAATTTTTGCGCGCGACGTACCGCGTTGGCTGTTGGTGCTACCTGTTATTCTGTCTGTTGTATCGATGTCGTCATACCTTGATGACATCGGGAGTCGTGTGGTTTACGCGAGTTTGATCGTCAGTTTGCAGTTAGGGCTGATGACACAAACCATCGCGAGTAGTACGAACACAGGGGGCCAGCGTTTAAAGCATTGGCTCATCATGGTGATGGGTGGATTCAGTGTTGCCTATGTAGGCAGGGCGACATTTGCACATCTCTATCCTGATCTATTTACGCAACTGCTGGGCACCTCGCTGTTACAAGCAGGGCTGATTTTGTCGGGCATCGCCTATAGCGTGATCAATACCCTGATTATCTTTCTTTATAAGCTGGAGCGCGTGCACGAGAAACTCCACCGCGAAGCGACTCGAGATAGCTTAACGGGGCTGTTTAATCGCCGCGCCTTTTTGGCAAGAGCGAAACGACGTGTTGATACCGCCGCTTTTCCAATCAGTGTGTTGATGATTGACTTGGATGATTTTAAAGCCATCAACGACTCATTCGGCCACTCGGTTGGCGATAAAGTACTGATACATTGTGCTAGCGTTTTCGAACAAGTTATTGATGACCAAGGTGTTGTTGGACGTTTGGGGGGAGAGGAGTTCGCAGTCGTGCTGCCTTACTGTGACAGTGCTAATGCGCAACAGTTGTCTGCAGAGTTGCTGAATGCTATTCAGAACAGTGGCTCAACGCTTGAAATGAGCTTGTCTGCCAGCATTGGAGTGACGACCACCACCGAGGTGCTCGATATTGATTGCTTGTTGGCGCAAGCGGATGATGCCCTTTATTGTGCCAAGCATGAAGGGAAAAACACATTTAAAGAGTACACTCCTACACGCCATTCCTTGAGCAAAGCTGGTTACGAACCAGCTTGAAGAGCCAAACCTATTTCGTCCCTCACTGTTTTGGCATCCGTTATACAGGCCAATGAGGGTTTCTTAATCCTCCGCGAAACACTGACTACGCCTTGCTTATCATCCTCATACAAGTGGCCAAAGGAGGAGGGCGGCATGCGTATAGCGCTTATAATTTTGACTTATTGAATAAGCCCCATAACGGCAACACACTCGATGCGCGAACGCGATGAGGAGAAAGACATGAACGGCTTGCAAGATCCCCAATCATCAGGAGCCAACGTTATCTTACATGCTTTTGATTGGAAGTATGCGGATGTTGCCCAACGTGCCGCGGAGATCAGGGCGCTAGGGTATGGCTCGGTGCTCGTATCTCCCCCGATGAAAAGTGAGCAAGACGAACGCTGGTGGCTGAGATATCAACCTCAAGACTATCGTGTGATTGAAAATGCACTCGGTAACACCACGGACTTTAAAGCAATGGTTGAAGCGTTAAACCGTGTTGGTGTGCTTACTTACGTCGATGTGGTCTTCAATCATATGGCCAATGAAGCGCATGTTCGCAGCGACTTAAATTATCCCAGCCAAGCGGTGAGGGCGGCCTATCACGCGCACGAAGACCACTATCGCACACTGACCTTGTTTGGTGATTTATCCGAGCCACTCTTTACTGAGCATGACTTCGTCGAAGCATTTGGGATACAAGATTGGAAAGATCGGTGGCAAGTACAAAACGGGCGTATTAGCGGCGGGGCGAGCGATCCGGGATTGCCAACACTGCGTGTATGTGATCATGTGATAGCGCAGCAACGCGCCTATCTTAAGGCGTTAAAAGCCATTGGCGTAAAAGGGTTTCGGATTGATGCGGCTAAGCACATGACACTAGAGCACCTCAAGCGCGTATGGACCGATGACATCACCCATGATGCGCATATTTTTGGAGAAATCATCACCGACGGTGGCGCGAGCAAAGCAGAGTATGAATTGTTTCTTGCTCCCTATTTACAACAGACGTGTTTGGGCGCTTACGATTTTCCGCTTTTCTCAACGCTCTACCATGTTTTTTCCAACCAGGGCAGCCTTAAATCATTGATTGACCCTTATTGCTTCGGGCAAGCCTTATCGAAAGGGCGTGCAATCACTTTTGCCATTACCCATGACATTCCCAACAATGATGTTTTCTTGGATTTGGTGATGGACGAAGCGAGCGAGTGGTTGGCTTACGCGTATATCTTGGGGCGTGATGGTGGCGTGCCCCTGATTTATACCGATCTTGATACTAGTGGTATCAAAGGGGGAGACGGCCAACCACGCTGGAAAAATGCGTGGAAAGATCCAAAGATGGTGACAATGATTGCCTTTCATAATTTAACCCATGGTGAGCCCATGCGTGTCTTGGAAGCGACCGATGATTGGCTGGTGATTCAACGGGGCGAGGCAGGCATATTGGTGTTAAATAAATCCCTGGAGCCACAATCACTCTCATTGACGCTGGAAAATGATTGGCGCGATATGCTCACGGGTATCACGGCCTCGAGTGGGCAGCGAATTGATGTTGCAGCCCAGTCGGCGATGATGCTCGTGCCGGCGTAACGACGAGGTCGCGCGATGCGGTCTCGCTTGTCGTTTTGCTATTTTTGGGTAAATTTGTACTTTTTGCCAAAAAAAGCTAAATTTGCCGGAGTTAGTTAACAGGGATAAGTGATGGCGACAGAAAGCAAGGCACCCATTGCGGTGATCAGTGGCGATCTGGTGGATTCAACCGCCTTAAATCGAGATGAGTATGAGCGAGTACTGGCGCAAATCAAAACCATACAAGCTCATATTTCACAAGCGCATTGCGCCAATCAGCACAGCATTATACGCGGTGATGAGTTTCAATCTGTGATCCATGATGTAGCGAACGCGCTTCACTATGTCGTGATGTATCGTGTCGCCATCAAAGCACTGGGAAAACCGTTTGATTGTCGCATCAGCTTTGCGATTGCCGAGCAAGCGGATTTGCGTGAGGCGGTGTCAGAGTCAATGGGACAAGCGTTTGTACTATCTGGTCGCGGCTTAAAAGCAATGAAAAACCAGCGGCTGGCCTTTTTTTGCGCCAATGCCAATCTTGAAGACAGATTTGAATTGTCGATCCGTTATCTTGACCGGCAACTCAGCGATGCGACATCTCGTCAATGCGAAATGATGTTGCCTTTATTACAGCGCGATCAATCACTTGCGTACGGTGAGTTAGCGGCCGCACTTGGAGTCGCGAATGCAACCGTGAGTAAGTCCCTTAAAGCGGCGGGCTGGGGGCTTATCGAGGCATTGTTGGCCGAGTTTCAGCAAGCTGTGGAGGCGCAAGTATGATGGCCTTCCTTTCTTTGCTGGTTCCCTTGTTACTGACCCACCTTATTTATGATTTCTATCTACAGCCTGCGAATTGGTGGGCGAAATCGACACCACGCGCACGAATACTGGATTGGGCGGTTGCACCGCTCCTCTACGGTTTATGTTTACTGGTGCCAGCGGTGTTTTGGACCCAGCACGTTTCGCCGCTATTGGGTGTATTGCTGGTTGGCATGGTGACCAAGTGTGTGGTGGCAGTGTTTGATGGCCAACTCGTCGCGCAGTCATCACTGGCCCGTTTCACGGTTAGCCAAGGCATACACCTTTTGGTACTAGGGCTAATTGCCCTGAGTTTTGTGGCGCAGCCACCTTGGGTTGGACTGACCGAGATGCCTCTGTTTAGCGAGCTCGTCGTAATTGGCACAGGCTATTTATTGATCTTAAAGCCGACATCAGTATTGATTGGTCACGTGTTACAGCGCTTTACGGTCACGTTGGACTCACCCTCTGATCATCAACACAATTATCATGGCCTCGTGGCTGCGGGGGCGTTGATTGGCTATTTAGAGCGTATTCTGATCCTGACCTTTACCTTGCTTGGCAGCTATACCGCTGTCGGTTTTGTGCTGGCAGCCAAGTCGATTTTCCGCTTTGGTGAGCTGACGCGTTCTGCCGATCGCAGCCTAACTGAATACGTTTTAATTGGTTCGTTATTGTCGGTAGTGATCACGACATTAGTGGGCGTTGTGATCACACAAAGCCTCACTTTGTTATAATTAGCCTTTTATGGCTAAAAGATAAGAATTAGCTGTTTTAGGCTTATAATACGGACTGGTATTAAGAAACGATGCGTCAGCCAATTGTTTGGCGAACGATAAAAAGAATATTGTTTATTGGAACTTGCTTAATACCCTCAGGTCAGTAAAGAGATGCTTGTTTGTTAAATTACTGTTATGGCTAAATAAACCTGAAGGAAAAGTATGTCCCGATACATTTTACTCACCGGAGCACTGGCGGTGTCTTTGCTCTCAGGGTGCAGTTTTCAAGGAGAGTCACACGTGAAAGCTTCCAGCCCAGGCGAACTGAGTGCGCCTGTCGCGAAAAAAATCCCTCATGAAATGACCATTCACGGCGACACGCGCGTGGATAACTACTATTGGATGCGTGATGATGCACGCCAAGATCCTGACGTGATCGCCCATCTTAATCAAGAAAACGCCTATGCCGATCAGGTGCTCGCGCACACTGAGCCAATGCAGGCCAAACTATTCGATGAAATCAAGGGGCGTATCGTCAAAGACGATGCCTCGGTCCCGGTCAAAAAAGGCAGTTATTTCTACTCCAGCGAAGTGGAAGGCGATAATGAATACCGCACTTACGTGCGTGCGAAAGACTTTGCCGGCACCGACAAAACGGTAATTTTGGATGTCAATGCGCTCGCGAAAGGGCATGAGTTTTACAGCATTGGCCAACTGAGCGTTAGTCCAAACGAAAACCTATTGGCCTATGGGGAAGATACCCTCAGCCGCCGCGTTTATACCATTCAAGTAAAAGACCTCACCACCGGTGAGTACCTCGATGATAAGATTGAAGGCGCCTCGAGCAGTATTGTGTGGCAGAACGATAACCAAGCCTTCTACTATATCAAAAAAGACCCGCAAACCTTGCTGGGGTATCAGGTGTATCGCCACCGTTTGGGCACCCCGCAATCCGCTGATGCGTTAATTTACGAAGAAACGGATACCAGCTACTACACCGGATTGAGCAAAAGCAAAGACGGTGAGCAAATCTTTATTTGGCACGCTAGCACTGAAACCAGCGGCGTATCGCTCGTGGATGCCAATGATCCAAATGCCACCGCCGAAGCATTTTATCCGCGAGAAACTGGCATCGAATATGAAGTGGCAAAGCGTGGTGAGTGGTATTACATCTATACCAACTATCAAGCGGTGAACTTTCGCTTGATGAAGGTACACCAAAGCGAGCGTGACGATCGTAGCCAATGGCAAGATGTGATCGCGCCAAACGATAAGGTGCAGTTGGTTGATTTTACGCTATTTGATAACCACTTGGTCTACGAGCAGCGTGAAAATGGCTTGCCGCGCACTACGGTGCGTAACCTCACCACTGGGGAGGAATATCAGCTTACGTTTAACGACTCGGCCTATGCGTCTTACCTGACCGGCAATGCAGAAATGGACAATTCTGCGGTGCGTGTGTATTACACCAGCTTAACCACACCGGGCACGTATTACGAGTTTGACTTGGCGTCGGGCGAGCGTGAAATGCTCAAACAAAACCAAGTGCTGGGCGATTTCAACCCAGACAACTACCAATCCGAGCGGGTGATGATCACCGCACGCGATGGCGCGCAAGTGCCTGTGTCTTTGGTGTACCGTAAAGATCGCTTCAAAAAAGACGGCACTAATCCGCTCTATCAATACGGCTATGGCTCCTACGGCGCGACCATGGAGCCCATGTTCTCCACCACGCGTTTAAGCCTGCTAGATCGCGGTTTTGTCTTTGCTATTGCCCATATCCGTGGCTCTGAAATGCTAGGTCGCCCTTGGTATGACGATGGTAAAAAGCTTACCAAAAAGAATACCTTTAACGACTTTATTGATGTGACCAAAGCGCTGACTGCGCAAGGCTATGGCGATAAAGACAAGGTGTTTGCCGTCGGCGGCTCAGCAGGTGGCTTGTTAATGGGGGCGATCATCAACCAAGCGCCAGAGCTTTATTTAGGGGTGGCCGCGCATGTGCCGTTCGTGGATATCGTCACCACCATGTTGGATGAGTCGATTCCATTGACCACCAACGAGTATGACGAGTGGGGCAATCCGAATGACAAAACCTACTATGAATACATGCTCAGCTATTCACCATACGACAACGTCACCGCGCAAGATTACCCCAACTTGTTGGTCACCACAGGCCTGCATGACTCACAAGTGCAGTACTTTGAGCCAATGAAGTGGGTCGCGAAACTACGTGAGTTCAAAACCGACAACCATACGCTGGTGTTTAAAACCGACATGGAAGCCGGCCACGGCGGCGCGTCGGGGCGCTTTAAGCGGATTAAAGAAGATGCATTAGAGTATGCCTTCTTCTTCGACTTGCTCGACAAGCAGGGTAACTAAGTTGACGACTAAACGTTGAAGATCGAAAAAAGCGCCGCTATCGGCGCTTTTTTTATGCGGGATAAGACGCGATAAGCACGCTCACTGCAGGTAAAAAGTGGTCAGGTTTACTGATTGTTCTCCGCATCTTCGCGCTTGATCACTTTGTGGCCTTCTTCGGTCACGCCATTTTTCCAATAGCTGCTGATGTAGATAAACTCACGCTCGACGTCATGGTCATTGCGGAAATATTGGCGCAGTGCGCGCATACTTTCAAATTCACAGGCACACCACACGGACACTTGCCCCGCTAACCAAGGCTGTGCTTTTACCGTTTCGGCCAATGTCGGTGTGGTTAGCCAAATAATCTCCATGCCAGCGGGAGCGTCGAGTGGTTGGGCATCCTCCTCGGCATCGAGCTGAACCACCGCATAGCCTTTGGCATCGCGAGGCAAGGTTTTGATCTTGGCTGATAGCGCGGGCAACGCGGTCATATCGGCAACCATAAAGAACCAATCCGCATCTTGATTAATCGGCGCAATCGTCCCAGGGCCGGCAATGTTAATGGTATCACCCACTTGGGCATTCAGTGCCCAGCGCGCGGCAAAGCCACAGTCGGCTTGCTCGATTTGATGGCGAACCATATCTACTTCAATTTGCTGCTGGCTAGGCATAAAGCGGCGAATGGTATAAGTGCGCATCACAGGGCGCTCGCCTTCTGCTAATCCGCTCAGATCTGTGCTTCCCGCTTTATCAAACAGCAGCTTGATATAGCCGCCTTCACACTCCGCTGGGAAGCCCGCGAAGGCGTCGCTTTGTAAGGTCAAGCGTTGCATATTAGGTGTGACGGTTTGGGTATCGATAACGTGAGTGAGGTGATAGTTTGGCTGTTTCATATTATCTAACTTAAAATCATTATCATTTACAACTATCATACCATCAGGATATGGAATGTGTAAGTGCTTTACATTGGTTTACGCTTCTTCGCTGGGCAAGACCGTGAGAAATGGGTAAGATGGCGGCACAATATTATTACTAAAAAACAATCAGATGGAGCAAAAATGAAGAAAGTCATACTCACGGGTGCGGTGGCGGTGCTGCTGTCGTTGAACGTCTCGGCCTCTGAGCTCAAGCCGATCATGAAAGAAATGAAAATGACCTTTAAAGAGGCGGCGAGTGCACAAAGTATCGAAGCCATGCAAGCGCCGGTTGCGAAACTAGAAATCCTGGTCGCGAAAGCCAAAGCAGGTAGCTACCCACCGGAAAAAGCGGATATCTTTATGGAAGGGTTCGATAAATTGGCGGTGACCTTGGATAAGATTGATACGGCACTGAGCGAAGGCGATCTCGACCAAGCAAAACAAGGGATGCGCCAAATCGATGCCTTGCGTGAAGAGTACCACGACAAACGCAACCCAAGCATTTGGCAGCGTTTGTTCGGTTAATAGCCGAATAATAGGAATATAACGATAGCGAGTGCACGATGGCGACTCAAAAAACGATTTTGCGTTATCCCTCGCTGTCGGTGGCGTCTGCATTTGAGAAAGAGCAGGCGCTGATCCGCCGGATAGAGCAGGGCGAACTCAACGAGGCATTACTGCTTTGGCAGCCAGATGCGCAAACCTTGGTACTGCCGGCGGGTCAAAAATGGCCACAAACCCCTGAGTTGCGCCGCGCGTTATCAGCGTTAGGTTGGCAAGTGCATAACCGCCAAACAGGCGGGGCGCCGGTGCCGCAACTGCCAGGGGGGATTAACGTGTCTTATCTGACGGTGTGGCCGGCTAACACGCCTTATCATATCCAGACGGCTTACCAGTATTTTTGCACCATTTTACAGTCTTTTTTCCATCAGTTAGGCATTGCAACGACGGTGGGCGACACGCCCGGTTCGTATTGTGATGGTGACTACAACCTCAATATTGCCGGCAAAAAAGTGGTGGGAACTGCCCAGCGTATCCTGCGTTTAGGCGCGGGCGATGCCAAACAAACGGTGATGCTGGCGCAAGCGTGTTTGCTGATTGATGCGGATTGCCAACATATTGTTGCCCCCGTGTCGCTGTGTAATCAGCTTTGTGGTTACGCCGATCGCATTGAGGCCAAGGTGCATACTCCATTAGCCGCGCACCTAGATGAACTGCCGGCAACCGAGCAGCTGTTTCAGTTGCTGACGCAAGCGTTTGTGGCGCGCCCGCCACTCGTGGTGGGCAAGGCTTGAGGCCGACGCTCAATATAGTATGCTTAGCCGCAATCGTGCGTAAAACAAATCCCAAGGAGTGAGGAATGCGCGTCCATCTTGTTATTCACGAGGCGTTTGAAGGCCCAGGTGCCATATTAGATTGGTGTGACGAGCGTGCCTATCATGTGACCACCAGTCATTTGTATCGGGGCGAGCCATTGCCGGAAAGCGGTGAAGGCATTGATCTACTGGTGGTCCTCGGCGGGCCGCAAAGTCCAGATACGCCACAGTCTGAGTGTCCGCATTTTGATAGTCAGCGCGAGCAAGCGCTGATTAAGCAGTGTATCGAGCAAGGCAGTGCGGTATTAGGGATTTGCCTCGGCGCGCAACTGATTGGTGAAGCCTTGGGCGCACCGTATCAGAAAAGTCCTGAGCCCGAGATTGGCTACTTCCCCATCCAGTTAAGCGAAGATGGCCATATCGACGAGCATATCCCGCACTTTGCGCCGCAAGAAATTGTGGGCCATTGGCACAATGATATGCCGGGGCTGACACCAAACAGTCGTGTACTAGCCAGCAGCGAAGGCTGTCCGCGACAGATCGTGAAGTACGGACCAAGGGTGTATGGTTTTCAATGCCATCTTGAATTGACGCCGCTGGCGGTTGAAGGCTTACTGCACGCCGCCTATCCAGAGGGCGAGGCCGCTAACAAACGCTTTATTCAAGACCCTGCCTCCATTCGCGCCTTTGATACGGCACCGATGAATGCGCACTTGTTTGCCTTTCTCGATAGCGTGCTAACCGACAACGATCTCGTCACTGAATGGCTGTTTTAAGCGACTGGGTTAGGAGCACGGTAATCGCAACTGTGCTCCGTCTTCGAGGCGCTATCGTCCGAGCGCCATCTATCTTGCGTTAGTGCAACATGCCTTCACACACGGTGGTGACATCGTCATCCAATAAACTCAACTCAATGGCTATCTTGATCGCCGCCACCACATCACCCACTGGCATGCTCGGGGCGCGGTGCTTACACGCTTGTGCTGGGCTGTAGGGAATATGGATAAAGCCGGCGCGTACCTCAGTATGATGAGCCAGCGCATGCATCAAGCCATAAAACACGTGATTACACACAAAGGTGCCCGCGGTGTAAGAAATACTGGCAGGGTGATGGGCTTCGTTTAACGCGTTCACTAAACGGTTGAGCGGCAAGGTAGAAAAATAGGCATTGGGCCCAGATGACACCACCGGCGTGCCATGTGGCTGCTTACCGGCGTTGTCGGGAATAGGCGCATCTTGATAATTGATCGCTACTTTCTCCAAGCTTATCTCAGCGCGACCACCGGCTTGGCCAAGAGCGATCACCATCACCGGACTGAGCGATTCCAACGCGCTGTGTAACGTCGATAAGCTGTCTTCAAAAGTGCAGGGCAGCCGCACGGCTTTAACGATGCACTCCTCATTAGGCTGCCAGCCTTCTAATGCTTTTGACACTTGCCAAGACGGATTGTCACTCTCGCCGCCGAAGGGTTCAAATCCAGTGATCAATATCGTGTGCATCCAATGCCTCGCGTAAAAAAGCGGTATAGCTTTACTCTACCGCAGGTTTACAAGCCAATCACGCACTGGTAGCGTTATTCAAACAGATAAAGATAATCCTCATAACCCGCCTCGGCCATTTTATCGACCGGCACAAAGCGCATCGCGGCTGAGTTCATGCAATAGCGCAAGCCGGTGGGTGCGGGGCCATCTTCAAACACATGGCCAAGGTGCGAATCGGCAACCTTGCTACGGACCTCGGTGCGCGTGTAGAACAGGGAGTTATCCGGCTTGGTAACCACATACTGCTCATTGATGGGCTGTGTGAAGCTCGGCCAGCCGGTACCGGATTTGTATTTATGGGTGGAGGAAAACAGCGGCTCACCCGAAACAATATCTACATAAATCCCAGCTTGCTTGTTGTCCCAATACGGGTTGCGGAACGCGGGTTCGGTACCGTCTTCTTGCGTGACTTCGTACTCAATGTCTGACAACATCGCGCGAATTTTTTCATCCGAGGGGCGCGAGTAGCGGGTGTTCGTTGCTGTCATCTCTTCCGCTTTTTGCGCATCAATCATTTCTCGCAAGGTGACCGGATTGTCTTTGCGATCGTCACCAAAAATCTCGTCCAGATACTGGTCACGCCCTGAGGCATAGCGGTAGTAGCTATAGCGAATGCTGTGGTTTTTGTAGTAATCCTGATGATAGCTTTCTGCTGGCCAGAATTTCTCGAACGGGATCAATTCGGTTTTCAGCGGCTTTTTGAACACGCCTAACGCTTCAATTTCCGCCATAAAATCCGCGGCAATTTGTTTTTGTGTTTCAGAGCGATAAAAGATCGCGGGACGATATTGCGGGCCACGGTCAACGAACGAGCCTTGGTCATCGGTGGGGTCGATATGACGGAAAAACTGATCGAGCACCTGTTCGTAATCCACGACTTTTGGATCATAGGTGACATCAATCACCTCAATGTGGCCACTGGTGCCGGACGAAACCTCTTTATAGGTGGGATTTTCAAGCTCACCGCCTGAGTAGCCAGATACCACATCAATCACGCCGTCGAGTTTTTCAAGATCAGCTTCCGTACACCAAAAGCAGCCGCCGGCAAGGGTCGCCTTTTGGTAGCCTTGCGACGTGGTGGCAGTGTCTTTCACCGCCGCATAACTTGCTATCGATAGCAAACTGAACGCTGTGAACGCGATAACTCGCCACATTGATTTGTGCTGTTTCATGATCGCCTCGTTATTGGGGTTGGTGAGGATAAAGACCTGCGCGCTAAGCAGAAACTTTCATCCTCTCCCACTTTTCTGTTGTTACAGATAACGTAGCGCAGAAAAGCTCTTAGCGATCACCTACCAAAGCAGCTGACCCAATATAGGCGCAAGCAACACAGTGACCATGCCGGCAATCATCATCACCACACTCGACACCACCCCTTCGGCATGGCCGATCTGATAGGCTTTAGCGGTGCCCGCTCCGTGTGCCGACGCCCCMAAACTTGCGCCGCGACCTAAGCGCGAGCGAATCGCAATCACGGTCAAAATACTTTCACCAATCGCCATGCCAATCACCCCAGTGAGAACCACAAACAGAGCGGTGAGATCGCTTTGCCCGCCAATCGCTTTGGTGGCTTCTACAGCAAACGGTGTGGTGATTGAACGCATCGCCAAACTGCGTTGTAGCAGCTCAGACAGCTCAAAAACCCGCGCTAGCACCACGGTACTGGTAATGGCGACCAGCACAGACACTGTGACGCCTATCGATAGTGACAACCAATGGCGGCGGATGAGCGCGCGGTTATCATACACGGGGACCGCAAACGCTACAGTCGCTGGGCCCAGCAGCCACAGCAGCCAGTACGATTGCGCCATGTAGTCTTGATACGGGATATTAAACCCAACCACCACCGCGACAATCAGCAAGGGCGCGAGCAACAATGGCATTACCAGAATGGAGGGATGACGGCGATACAGCCATTTGCTCATGTAATAAAAGCCAAGGGTCATTAAAAAGCAGGTAACGCTTAATAACGAGGCGTGAAGCCAAGCAGGTAAAGCAGACATCATGGCTTAGCACTCCGGTTTTAAATCAGGGTGGTGCGTGTGGTGATGGTTACTGCGGCGGCGCGCCATTTTAACCTCAAAACGATACACTTTATCGACCACCCAAGCGGTTGATGCAATTACCATCGCGGTACTTAGAATCAGAACAACCATGATCTTACCGCCTTCTTGCAGCAATAAATCTTGGTAGTTGACCACCGCCACTACCGCCGGCACAAAAAACAGCAACATCTCCGCTAACAGCCACGCTGCCCCGCGACGTAACCAATCGGCACGGACAATTTTCAACATTAATGCACCTAACAACAGCAACATACCGGTGAGGTTAGCCGGTAGTGGAATAGCAAAGGTTGTGACCAACCAATCAGACAAAAACCAAATGCCTGCTAAGACAAAGACTTGCAGTAAGGTAAGTAAGGCGTTTTTAATCAATTGCATCGAAGGCGAGCCAAGAATCTGTGAGATGGCTCATAGTTTACGTCTTAGCAGAGAGTGAATAAAGTGACTTTTTTTTATTTAAACTATGCCAAAATGGCATGATTTGTTGAGCGATAAATCTGCGTTAGCGACGACCTAGTCCCGTGAGGAATCAGTTTTTCGTCATACATGCCTGGCACTAAAAGTTAAACTATGTTTTCATATATATCCTTAAAGATAATTTATAGTTTCATTTTTATGGGCAGTCCGTCATGTTGTCTTTGACAAATCGAGTCTTAGCAGATTGTCTTTGATTTCTTTTAAATGTGAAACTATATTTTTACATATTGAGTTTTTATCGAGTTTTAGTTTCATTATGGTGAAGTATGATAAGGAAGCGCCACCCAAACGCGGTGCCACTGTGTTCCCGCGGCAGATGAAAATATTGCATCAATTGGGTGAAAACATCTTATTGGCGATGAAACGTCGAGGGATCAGTCAAGATAGAATGCATCAGCGCACAGGGATTTCGAAACCAACGCTACGAAAAATCACAAAAGGCGATCCGACAGTGTCGTTAGGCCATTATGTTAATGTGCTCGCCGTACTCGGTTTGTCAGACGATCTAGGTAAAGTCGCGCTCGATGATGAACTTGGTAGGAAACTGCAAGATATCGAGTTGTTGAAAACGAGACGATAGGGCATCAAACGAATGGAAATCTTTGTCTACGCCGATTGGATTGAAACTGAGCCGCCCTTGTTTATTGGGACACTGAGAGCATCGCGAATCCGTGGTAAAGAGCATTTCAGCTTTTGCTATGACAAGACCTGGCTTAAATCTAAGTATGCTTCTCAAATCGACCCTTGCCTTCATCTATATAGTGGCGAGCAGCACGCTGAAGACGACAAAAACTTCAAGATATTCTTGGATTCTTGCCCTGATCGATGGGGGCGCTTGCTGATGCAACGTCGAGAGGCTGTTATAGCCCGCATTGAGGGACGTAGAGCGAACACATTATACGAAACCGATTATCTCCTCGGTGTTCATGACTCTTTTAGAATGGGCGCTTTAAGATTTTGCACCGAGCATGGTGGCAATTTTCTTGACGACAATGACGATCTGGCGACTCCAGCTATGACTTCACTCGCGGAGCTAGAATGTGCAGCGCAAGGCATCGAGGACAAACCCGACTTTGATAATCCTGACTACCTCAAATGGTTGAATATGCTTATCTCACCAGGGTCATCGTTGGGCGGAGCTAGGCCGAAAGCTTCTGTAAGAGATGTCGATGGTACTTTATGGCTGGCAAAGTTTCCAAGTCGGTATGACGATTATGATATTGGCCTGTGGGAATACTTGGTGTACCAAATGGCCTTGGACTCTGGGATCAATATGGCTGAATGTAAAGTGCAGGCCATTGGTTCAGACCACCATATTTTCCTGACTAAGCGATTTGATCGTACCGATGACGGCAGGAGACTGCAATTTACGTCAGCAATGACACAGCTTGAATATTTCGATGGCAATGATGATGGAGCGAGCTACTTAGAGTTAGCGGAATTTCTTATCCAGAATGGTTCTAATACGCGGGCGGACTTGGCACAGCTTTGGAGACGTATGCTGTTTAATATCATGGTTGCCAATAGTGACGATCACCTACGTAATCATGGCTTTATTTTTGACATGACAGGTTGGCGACTGTCACCCGCCTACGACATCAATTCAACACAACATGCCCACGGTCTGCACTTAAATATTGACGACAAAGATAATGCTTTAGATATTGACCTAGCGTTTGAGGTGGCGGAGTACTTTCAACTTGATGTGAAAACAGCTGACAAAATTTATCGTCAAGTCGCCCAGGCCGTGTCTAAATGGGAGCGTTTGGCAAAAGGAGCAGGTATCAAACGCGGTGAGCGAGACTTAATGAGAGACTGCTTCATGCTGCCAAAAGTGTAACCAAGTGACGCATGGTAATAAGTGCCAGTTCCTCTGCTTTTTTCGCCATCAACTATGCCAAAATGGCATGATTAACAGACAGCTTTTAGGGGCCGTTTATGGATATTCGTGCGTTGCGCTATTTTATTGCCTTGGTGGAAAAGCAGAGCTATACCGCCGCGCAAAGAGTAGCTAACGATGCTTGATTCCATAAGCTTTTCAGAATGATATGTGCATTTTGATGAATAGAATAATTTCTATTCTGCCTTGCTTTGCGCGTCAATCTGGATGTGGATAGGTTCTAAGGTTTGCTTATCCTTCACCCAGACAACATTGGTAAACTGAAAGATCTCACCAGTCATTTTTATCATCAACGAGTGACTGTCTCTGGCGGTAATATCCACGTCTGGTGTGCCCGAGATTAAAAATGGTGTGGTTAATGGTGACTCGTTTGCACGAACGTAAAAGTGATAGCGAAAGGGAATGGTGGCGCCGCCAACATTATTGCGATACCCCACTACAGATACCGACTCAGAAACAGGCACATCTAGGACTTTTTTATCCAATGTGACCTGGGGCGTAAAGCCATTAATGGCGAAGTATGTTACTAACCCGCCAAGCACAATGAGGCTAATAGCCTTTAACTTTTTCATATTTGCTATGATGCCATGAATTTCGCTATTGGCCTGATGTTAATCACTTTCTTGAGTGAATGTCCCAAAAATGTGCGTAGTTGGTCTTCTCTGAGCTCGCCCAGCTTCGTTTTTTAATCTAATCGAAGGTGACTCAACGTCGTTTAGCATGCACCGCTCAAGGTTGTGATGAGTAAACGCATAGGCTTTACCCAAATTATGCCAAAATGGCATGGTTAACAGACAGCTTTTAAGGGCCGTTTATGGATATTCGTGCGTTGCGCTATTTTGTTGCCTTAGTGGAACAGCAGAGCTTTACTGCCGCATCGGCGTCGTTGCATGTGACGCAACCGACGATCAGTAAAATGGTGCGTAATCTTGAGCAAGATGTGGGTCAGCCGTTGTTGCACCGAGAGGGAAGGCGGTTTTGGTTAACCGATGCTGGTGAGGTGGTGTATCAGCGTGCGCAGAGCATTATTGCTGAGTTCGAGCAGCTAAATACCGAACTGGACGATCTTAACCAACTGGCGCGCGGCCAACTCAGGTTGGGGATGCCACCGATGATAGGGCCGCTGTATGCCAATGTGCTGCGTGAGTACCGACAACGCTACCCAAATGTGGCGCTCAGTATTGTCGAATACGGCGGGCGGCGCACCGAACAAGCCCTGATCAATGGTGAGATTGATGTGGCAATCACCATGCTCACCGACACCCAGCCCGAGTGCTTGCAAAGTTTACCCCTACAAACTCACCCCATTTATGCAGTGCTGCCTAACCAAGCCGCGTGGCGTGCGCAAAAAAGCCTGACGTGGCAGGCAGTGAAAGACGAACCGTTTTATCTGTATAGCGCTGAATTTACTCTAAGCGATCGGATTATTGCCCGCTGTGAAGAGCATGGCTATCAGCCGACTATTGCCGCGCGTAGCAGTCAGTGGGACTTTTTAGCCGCCTTGGTGAAAAGTGGTGTAGGGGTGGCGTTTTTACCCGCGCCCTTATGCCAGCGCCTCAGCGCCAGCTTGGAAGACAGTGAGTTATTGCTTGTGAAACCGATAAGCCCAGCGATTGAATGGCAACTCGGCTTAGTCTGGCACGGCGAGCGCTATGTCTCACGCACCGCCGAGGCTTGGATGCAGTTGTGCCAGTCGACAGAGGTGCATCGATAGGCTCAGCGCTTTGATCTACAACGCCTCATAGTACGCAATATGGTAGTGATCTTAAATTCGATGCTTAGAGACGACGTGATGTGGGATGAAAAACTCGCCAAAATTTAGTGATTGAGGACATAGTTGATTGTTATACAACGCAATTCACACTAAATTGCCAGTCGCACATTTGAATTACATTATCTTATCCCTAACACTACACACATTAGTTGGGCTGTTCTGTATATTATTTGTCATTCCTTGCAAGCCAAGCACTAAATGATCTAGTATTCGCTGTAGAACAACATTGTTGAACAGAACATACGGCCTTTGGCGACTCCTCCCACCATACGGGATGTGACGACCCAGAGGCTTTTTCGTTTCATGAGGCTAAGATGTCCCGTCGTACTGTTGCAATTTTTGTTGATGCCGGTTTCTTTAATCGAATTTTCACATCGGCTGTTGATCCTGAAATGAAAATGGTTCCTGAAGAACTCGCAAAGAAAATGTGGCACTACTGGATAAAGCATGTCGATCGCAAAAATGGTGAAGATCTATACCGCATCTACTACTATGATTGCCCACCTCTAACGTTAAAAGCACACCATCCGATTACTAACAAACAGATTGATTTTTCAAAAAGCGACATCACTAAATATAAAAATGATCTACATGAGGCTTTAACGCATCAACCGTATGTAGCATGTCGTATGGGCCATCTAAGTACCTCTGATAAGGAATGGGGTTTCATTCGTAAAGATAAGGTACATAATTTCAATAAGCTTATCCGTGGTGAGGTTGATCCCAAAGACATAGAACCGAATAAAGTTTCTCTACGTCCTCGACAAAAAGGGGTCGATATGAAGCTAGGTATCGATATTACCAGCGTAGTTTTAAAGAAACTCGCGAACAAGATAATCTTAATTTCAGGTGACAGTGACTTTGTCCCAGCAGCTAAATTAGCCAGAATAGAAGGTGCGCATTTCATATTAGATGCAATGGGGCGAAAGGTAAAAGGCGATTTAGCGGAACATATAGATGGACTTAAAACCTTTATCTATCAAGTCACACCTCAAAAATAGCATCGGTAACGGTCAGCCCAACACGAATGTAAAGCGGCAGTCCAAATCAAAATCAATATGCTTTGCGGATGCTTGACGAGCGGGGGAGTTTCTGTGGCTGCGTTCACCAGCTTTTCCGGTGAACGCCTTATTCAAATTTAAATACTTCCAGTTTCAAGAAGTTTTTGCCCTACAGCTATTAGTTTTTCTGTCCTTAATGTAATAAAATCTTCAAACGGTAAATCACCATTCCTTGCTTCGTCAGGGATCAATGCTGCCTCAAATATTTCCGTTCTGTGATCGTCAGGGATATCTTTGAAGTATTCCTGAGGGTTTTTATCACTAATTGCATTGTTTTCTGAGGCAGAAAGAAAGCAAATATTTGAAATAACATTCGCTTGATGAAAGTTAACCCCATTAGCCGCCAAGTATGCTTTAGGATATATGTGATGAAACTGCCTGGCATTATAGGATGATAATACAGTACCTAAATCAACCTCAGAGCCAGTTAAAAATGATCTTGGCCTCAACTGAGCCATTAAACAAAGTGCAGCTTTCGCAGCAGTTGAATTGATTCTCCATGTGCTGGAAAATAGATTACTCTTAACAATTGCTTGAGTGCCGTCAAAAGGAGAACTTCCTTGGGCGACTATTTCCATTTTTCCAAGATCTTCAAGAACCAAGCGGTTTGTACCAGCTTTGTATCGCAATGTAAGAGAACATTGCCAAAACCATTTTTTAAGCTGTTTCAGCTGGATTGCATTAGGCTTTGGAATCAAAGCATAAAAATTTACGATAGGTATTAGCATGATTGGGAAGGGCAAAAATACAACATTTTTAATCTTTAGCTGGCCCTCTAAGAAATCGACAGCTGCCTTTATAGATTTCTTAAGTAACTTCATTCCATCAACTAATGCATCAGGATCAACATCCACTAGATCATCTGAGTCGATTGTCCCGCAAGTAAGGGAGGCTAGCATCCTCATCAATAAGGGCTGGTCTATTTCTTCGTAGCCCTTATCTTTAAGACTATCAAGTAAAGCTTCTATTTCTCTTCTTAAGTCAAATTGATCGGACCAAGTCCATGCGGTCAAAAGTTCTAGATTACTTAATGGAGTACCCGATGAATTGATCCTTTGAAAGATACTACAAACCTCTTTATTGGTTCGCTCCCGGATAGTTACTATTGGAAATTCATAATCCTTAAATGCTTCAGTAAGCTTTGCTATTTTTGCCTTCTGATCGTCATTAAACTTTGGAAGCTCAATGAGTAGTTTGGTGGTGTCAAGTATGGCGTTTAAATGAATTTTATCCTTACCGCCCGCTGCAAGATGATGGGCGAAGGTATCCTCATCTGGTAGATAACAGATATTGAATCGATCAGCTAATTCTGTGTCGGCTGTGTTTTCATCGGAATGAAAAACCCCATACAATGTTGTAAGCCGTTGCTGTCCATCGAGAATATAGTTTACAGGATAATCTTCAGGAGTTATAGGTAATGAAAAACCACCAACATTTCTTTCGTGTTTTAACTCTTCTCTGGTAGACCACATTAAAAGGGAACCAACAGGATAACCCCTATATATTGAATCCAATAAGCTAATAATTTGCTCATCTGACCAGATGTATTCCCTTTGAAATACAGGAATCTTAATGTTTCCCCGTTCGACATCTGACAACAATGACGCGAGTCTAGGACTAGAGGGAGTTATTTTGCTTGATGATGCCATTATTTTTCCTTGTTTTCCTTGGCCTACTTGACGTTACCTGAAATTGAAGGTTGCGTTAATTAGTTGCGTTTCAAATGAGGGCGGAGGTAATTCTCTAATCCCTTTACGGCAGAGCTAATTGAGTCAGTAATCTCGTCTCCGTCGTCGAGAGTTGGTTTCCATACACGATTTCTCATTTTTACTGCTAAGTCTGGATTGCACTTGAAATTTTCATGGCCATTCATTTCATCGTCAACAACAGCCTGCATTCCAACACGTAATAAACGAGCATTCTTCCGTAGGTTCTGTATGAGCTGCTTTACTTCGTTTCCCCATAAAGATTCGGCTTCTAAACCTTGAGCTTCTAGTTCTTGAACTGCATCAACAACGGGCTTCCATCTGTTTGTGAATACATATGACCAAGATTTCGCCTGATACTCTGAAGTTTTATTCATTGGATCATAGTCTGAAGGAAACTCATGAGCTAATGTCATAGGGGATCTAGAATATTCCATTTCATCCCGAAACTTATATACAGCACGAATTAGCTTCCTAGACACCTCAAAATCAGCTTTTCCTTTGAGCTCACGAGCCCAACTTTTCAAGCCATAAATAGCTAACGAAAAAGTACCTAGAGCATATAACCCTAATACAACATCTTTAATCAAAGCTACTATTTCATTGATACTCAAACTTCTTCTCCAAAGCAACTAACTAATGACATGGATTCCCCCTCTTGAAGATCTGCCACACTTAGGTGCGGCCTTTAATACCGGAGGTAACCATGTCTACTCAATTCTTTTGTGGCGTTGATCTCGCCAAGCACCACTTTTCTCTTCACAGCACATAGTACTGAGCTGACAGCTTATCTGCTATATCTGGGCTGTGATCGCGCTGAAAAAGTGCCAGACGCAGCACCCACCTATGCGCATTCGAGCTATTTACTTAATAAAGCAACGGGCTTGTTCAACATCCAAATAAAGTGTCGGCTACGCGACACTTATTTTTACTTGTTATATACAATTTTGTTCTTGGTGTTTTTCTAACTCAAAGAACCAATTTAAGTAAATACTTGTATTTTCGAGGTCTATCACACCAAAACGGCTAAATAGCTGATTGTCGTAGAACCTACCATACTGCATATCATTCCATTCGGTATCTATAGTCTTCACTACCCTTACTGATTCGGGAGTTAAACCTTTAGCTCTTGTTGCTTTAATCAGGTCTAAGATAAGACCTCGACCTCCTCCGCTGCTTGAATTGAAAGAACCAAGTGCTGAGGATAATACGATTCTTTTTACGTTCCTTTCAGTTTTAAAGAAAACAAATCGGCAAAGTCGGTCTTCGTTTAGATATGGCTCACAAGCAATAATTGGTCTATAACCATTATCAATAAATGTCTCGAATACAGATTGAGATGAACCAAAGTAAGTAAATACTTGTGTATTTTCGACGTCAAAAAAATCACTACGTAATGAAAAGAACTCTATAGCATCAGCAATCAGCCACTGAGGTAACTCTTTACTTCCTTCTTCATAGTCTTCAAGCTCAGAAACTGTATGCAGTCCATAAAACAACGCCATTTCACGAATGCTAATACCTAAGATATCTTCTCGTAGCTTCTTATGCCTTGCGCCAACTACACCAGCATAGCGCTTACTATCGTTTAGTTGGTTTCCTTTAACTAGGTCGCTTTCTGTATTTACATTTACACAATTATTGATTGTGATTGGCGGTGAGTCTGTTTTCACCGATTTTTCTCTAAATAAGAACTTCACTCCAATACCAGAAAAGAGAGTAGAAAGTACATCAGTCAACCAGCTCATATCTATACACTAAATTTCATTCAACTTTTGAATAGTATACCCACCTGTACAATATGAGGTAAGTCAAGGTTTGTGATGGACATCTGGATTTTGCATATAACGCCCGGTTATGGGGCGAGTATTAGCTTGCTAAACTGATGAGGAACGAACCCGAGCAAGTTATTATGAGTCCCACCCATAAACTGCTTGTTAGACAAATTGTGTATGATCACACATACAGCAACTCTTTGACTGCTGTTCTCCAGACTTTGTAACTAGTCGATATATTTTTGGTTTTTTCCATCATAATATTAATCAACAAGCGGTACTCTTGAATGTCTCGCATACATCCCGCTCTATCGGGATTAACTTCTGGGGCTAAACACATCCGATAGTTGTCTACACACTGATCGTAAGGGTACTCATCAAACTTCTGGCTAACCAGAATACGAAACTCCACAAGCGACTGAACAAGCTCAGTAGTAGCTACTTTTAACTGGCTAGAAATAAATTGCTTGCCCGATGAACTAGCAACCTCAGTAAAGTGAGATAATTTATTTAACTCTTCGGTATATATAGCGTCATTAGTTTCAATATTAGCAATGAGCTTTTCTAGATATGGCTCATCTAGTAATTCATGAAGTTCATTGAAAACTTGGACATCGTGAGAATATTCTTTTTCTAAGCGAGCTTTAGATTTTATTGTAACGGCAACTTCATGCAACCCAGTACTCATTAAGTGATACGAAAGACCCAAACAGCAAAGTGCAAAGCCCCAGGTGGTATCGGAGTTGTCTGTAATAGAAATTTGAAACTGGGCTTCAAATAGATTGTTCACTATTCCTAACCAGAGAGGGGTACTCATTAGAGATAGACCACCGACAACTATCAACCACGTAAGTTTGTTATAAAACTTGGGCTTTAGTGCCTCAATAACTTTCAGTACAAAATCAAATAATTTTTCCATCGTAATCTATTGAATTTTTCTAACGCTTGCAACAGCAGAAAATTGGATCCTACTCGGTTAATTTGTCTGATGCTTGCTTTTGTGAGTTTTGAAGTTTAATTCAAAACGTTCGTTACTGACTTCCGCCTGATACAATTTAATGTGTTTCAATGAATCGTTTGTTTTTATTTTGTTAATAACACACTGCATCTCATTTAAATCAACTTTGCATCCAAAATAAATAGATTTTATAGCTTCCGCTGGTACTTTATAAAGAAATATCGTTCTAGGATCTTCGGAAATACGCTGTAGATATTCATTAATGATATTATCTACAAATGCTAAAATTAATTCCTCACGGCTAATATACTCCTCATCTTCACGAATTAACGTTTCAGCCTCATAAATCAAAGGCTCTTTTAGATTAATCATGTGCATACCATTACCAAGATCAAGTTCTTCGAGTACTTCTGGTGACTGGACATAGAACTCTATATCGGATAGATGGTCTTCATGAACGATTATACGGTCAGCTGTTACTAATGGTAGTATAATCCGGTGTTCTTTCTCATAAATCCATTCGTCACATTTTACTAAGAAATGTTCCAATATATTTTCAAATTGGTTATAGGTTGGCCTTTGGGTATTATATCTAACACGCTGTATTTTCCCTGAATTAATAGATGCTCGCTTTTTAATTTCTTCTTCATCTAATACATCAGTATCTAATTCATCATCAAACGTAGTAGTAGGGAAGGGTAAATAACTTTCAAACAAACCATGCTTAGCGTCAAGTTCAATAACAATACCTTTATGTTGATCAGCATAATGTGACCACATGAGTAAATTATTATTGGTTTCAGACAAAGATATAATTGCAAACTCAAAATAAGCATGATCTGCTAATTTTTTATATTCAAGTTCACTACTAGGTCTAAGTTCGAATGGATCATTCAATGCGTATTTTTGAGTGCCACGAATAAAAAGATTATCAAAGAAATCTTTACGTAACGGCATGTATTTATATAT
>NZ_MUEY01000013.1:0-103986 GCF_001995695.1 Salinivibrio sp. ML290
ATGTTTGCCGAATAAGAGTCGATGACCGAGCGGAAGTTTTTGCACGAATAAGGCAAATGGTTTTGAATTTATTAAAGCAAGAGAAGAGTTTCAAAGCTGGCATTCAACGCAAGCGAATGATGTGCGCGATGGACCAAGAGTACTTGGCGACCGTGTTAGGAAGCCTTTCTTGACGCGGATGTTCATGCGTTTTCCGTGGACTGGCTATTCGACCACACGACCCCGTACCGGTTTGTCGATGTATTTTACAGCATAGGTTTTTTGGGGATAAAAAGAAAAGAGCGAACACAATATAAAGAGTCTGGAAAAGATTCAAACGCAAAGCCTGCATTTGATAATAACACTATCTTTGAAGTACACCCTACATATCACGAAGCATTAAACTTGCGGTCTGTTCTTATTTCAGATCTCAAAGATGAGACTATGTTGAAAAATGAGGGAATATTAGAGGAAATTCCAGAAAGCCTTCAGCTAGATGATTATAAAATGACGCTCGAAGACTCGCTAAATCAATTAAAGAGGTTGCCTGTAGGAAGAGATGGCGCCAGAGAATTTGAAGAGATAGTCGGCAGCATCATAAGGCTTTGCTTTTTTAGGTCATTGACCAATGTCCATTCTTCAGAAAGGACTATCGATAATACAACTATTAGGGATTGGGTTGCGTCAAATCGAGCTACTGGTGGGTTCTGGGAGATGGTTAGAAATAAATATGGGGCCACTCAGATTGTATGGGAGTGCAAGAACTATGTGGATTTAAAAGCTGATGATTTTCATCAGATTCAATATTATTTGAATGATACCTTTGGACGGTTCGGAATAGTTGTCTTTAGGGGGGATGAGATAAAGTCATCATATCTAAGGCATGTCTCAAAGGTCGCCACAAGGAATCATGCCGGATTAATCATGATATTGACGCAGAAAGATTTAGAGGTGTTTTTGCGTCAAGCGATAAAAGGGGCATTCAAAGAAAGCCATATACATGATCGACATGATTTTTTTATACGCAAGATATCATAATAGACTTGATCCGTTTTACTGGACATGCATCGACGATCTGAGGAGGTCAGCATGCCAGTCTACAAAACGGTTAAAAAGACAGCGCAATAGTCACTAGACTTCAAGTTGAAAGTGGTTAGGTGATTGATGAGACACATCGCACAGGGAATCCGGTACGGTGCCTGAAAGTTTAAAACATGTTCGCACTCGTGAATAAAGCTGACTGATACTAGAAGGAGCATATGCACATACCCAAGAATATGGAAATGACTGGCGAAGACGCAATTAAGGCGTTCATTTCCGATTATGGCTTTGGCCTTCTCGTTTCTAACGATTTGAATGCAACACACTTGCCGTTAATCTATGAAGCAGAGGAAGGGGCGTTAGGCTGTCTTTATGGGCACTTTGGCAAGGCGAATACACACTGGAAAGTAGCGGAAAACCAGCGTGTTATGGTTATCTTCAATGGACCGCATTCGTATATATCACCATCGTGGTATAAGACTAAACCCGCTGTGCCGACATGGAATTATGCGGCTGTGCATTGTTACGGTGTCTTAAAGCTTTTGAGTGACAAAGAAAACGAATGGGCAATGAAGCAGCTTGTGGCGAAGTATGAACCTGGTCTGCTTGATGCACCGGAAACGATGCCAAGCGATTATCAAGCGAAACTGCGTCAGTCAGTCGTGGGCTTTAAAATTGTTGTTGACGACATTCATGCAAAGGAAAAGTTAGGTCAACATCGAAAATCGGACGATCAAACAGGCGTGTTCGCCGCACTCAGTGACAGCACGCATCCAAATGATATTGCCTTGGCGGCGTATATGAAAAAACGTAACCTTGGTACAGGTAATAAGTAACACCTACCACTCGTGGTGTATTAGCAGCTAGCCGTCAAAGACTCAGGAATATGAGTACGACAGCTTCTCTAAAATCTAAAACAAGAAAAACTACTTCAAACACAACATCGATAATAAGGAGCAAGGATGACTGATGTTTTATCACTCGTTTCAATAGGGTTCGCATTTTTTGTTGTTGCGGTCTCCCCGGGGCCGGCGAACATCTCCAACGCAACCATCGCCATGAGTAAGGGCCGAAAAGTCAGCCTTGTTTACGGTGCAGGGCTTTCCATTGGGCTGCTGTTTTGGGGCATTGTCGCCGCCAGTGGCTTGGGTGTGGTGCTACAAGGGTCGGTATATTTACTCATGCTGCTAAAAATCGTGGGTGGCGTTTATCTTCTATGGCTGGCTTACCTTTCTTTTAAATCATCCTTTAACGCCGCCGCGACGGTCTCCACAAACGATAACCAAGAAGTGGGATACCGAAAGTGGTTTGTTCGTGGCGTGGTTTTAAATTCCTCCAATCCTAAAACCGTGGTGGCATGGATGGCGGCTTTGTCGGTTGGGATGGGCTCAAGCAGCGATGGACTATTTCTTGTCGCTGCGGTGCTGACTTGTATGCTGGTCGGCTTTTTGGTGAATGGGATGTACTCTCTGTTGTTTTCAATCAACGGCGTGATGAACGTCTACCAAAAGGTGGCGCATTGGGTTGAGCGCGTCGTATCTGGGATCTTTGCACTGGCAGGATTAGGGTTGCTACGTTCCGCCTTTAGCCGCAATCCTGCGTGAGTCGTGACACACAAGGCGCTAGAGTAACGTGTTATTGCTAGGTGCGCGGGACTCAGCCCTTTGATAAAGAAAATTGTCGCGCTATTACTGACGTAATCATGAGTACGGAACCTCAATAAATGACACTCAGAGCCTTCACTCAATCTGACTATGAGCGATTGATAAACTGGATCGAATCAGATGAATTAAACTACCAATGGGGTGGCCCAACCTTCGATTTTCCATTAAACGCGCACCAGATAAGCCAGCATTGCGCACAACCCGACGTGTGGCCTTTTATGTTTTCTGTCTCGGGGGAGAGCGCGGGATACGCAGAGTTGGTCAAAACCAGTGAGGATCACTTTCGTATTTGTCGTGTTTTTATCGCTAAGCCGTTTCGCGGCCAAGGCATCGCCAATCAAATGCTCTGCCAGCTTATCCAATTGGCCACGTCAGAATATCGTGCTGACGCGTTATCGCTCGCGGTGTTTGAGCACAACACCGCGGCTAAACGGTGCTATGAGTCATTGGGGTTTGTGGTCACCTCTCGAGAAAGCGGTATGCGTTCATTTCGCGGTGAGTCATGGGTAYTGCTACGTATGGAAAAGTCGCTCTTATCATCCGATTAACGCTTTACCTCAACCTAACTTGAGGGGTTAATCTGGTGCCATTCACATAAGGAGTCGACGATGACATCAGCACCCATGATTGAAGAGTATTTACATCACCTCGCGTTGAGTAAGGCGAAGGGCGTGGCACTGGTCACTGAGCTTATTGAAAAGCACTTGGCGCGGTATGCGTTTTCTAGCCTTAATGTCTTGGCAGGGCAGTCGCTTTCTTTACAGGCCGATGCTTTGTTTGAACGGTTGGTGGTGAACCAACAAGGCGGCTATTGCTTTGAGCACAATAAAATTGCCTACCTTGCCCTTAAACATTTGGGGTTTGAGGTGCGCAGTGTGTTAGCGCGGGTGATGCTTAATGGTAAACCTACGAATCCCCGTACTCACCGAATGAATGTGCTTGACCTCGATGGCGAGACCTATCTGGTGGACGTTGGTTTTGGCAATAAAACCCCGCGCGGGTTACTCAATATCAACCAGAACACCTGCAATATCGGGCACGATACCTATCAAATCACGCGCAATGGCGATGTAGTGACGGTGGTATTACACGAGCCCGAGCAACCGCCATTAACACTGTACGAGGTTGAGCTTTATGGTGTGGTAGAATCCGACTTTGAAGTGGCGCATTTATATTCTCATCAGCACCCCGATGCGGTTTTCGTCAATAACCTTGTGGTGTCGTTGATCACCGCTTCACACCGCTATTTGATCCGTAATCAGCAGTTTTTGGTCTGGGATGCGGCAGGGCACCTTATTACCGATAAAAGCATCGATAGCGTCGAGGCATTAACTCAGCTGGTTCACGAGGTGTTTTTATTGCAACCGCCCAAAGCAGTGTTGGAAACCGTGTTTGCAAAGGTCG
The DNA here is from genome assembly GCF_001995695.1 of Salinivibrio sp. ML290. Lineage (NCBI taxonomy): Bacteria > Pseudomonadati > Pseudomonadota > Gammaproteobacteria > Vibrionales > Vibrionaceae > Salinivibrio > Salinivibrio sp. ML290. The sequence goes on from NZ_MUEY01000013.1 coordinate 4,089, forward strand.
CGGCCAACGCGGCGGCTTGAGTGAGCGGATATTAACGAGTACGTTCGTCTTGACGTACGTACTCGATGTCGTACAATTGTTTAAAATTTAATCACCGGAGAGGCGCTATGACGGGGATCACTGCCACTGAAGCGCGTAGCAAATTGTATCGGCTCATTGATGAAACCGCCGAATCACATCAGCCCATTGTTATTGCGGGCAAACGTAACAAAGCGGTGCTGATTTCAGAAGAAGATTGGTCAGCGATTCAGGAAACACTCTATTTGCTTTCTGTACCAGGGATGCGTGAGTCAATTCGCGAAGGCATCGCCACGCCGACGGATGAATGCGATGAGGCGTTGGACTGGTGACATGGAAGTTGGTTTACACCAAACAAGCCCAGAAAGACGCCAAAAAGCTGGCCGCCAGTGGCCTCAAACCAAAAGCGCAAGAACTGTTAGCACTGATTGAAGACGATCCCTACCGTAAACCTCCTCCGTTTGAAAAGCTTGTCGGTGATCTCACTGGTGCCTATTCACGCCGTATTAATATTCAACATCGCTTGGTCTATCAAGTCCTCGAGGATGAACAAGTGGTGAAAGTGCTCAGGCTCTGGAGCCATTATGAATAGTGGCACTGTTTGCGATTGCTAATGCCTTGCCCCCGAGGCTAGAAGAATAAAGCCAGCACACAGCTGGCTTTTTTGTTGGGTTAGCAATTCGCACATCCAAGTCGATAAGAAAACAATATAGCCACTAACTCACTTTCCGTGTATGGGTTTGTATACATTCATCCTCGTGATGCGTATGATCTAAGCTTTCGCTTTTTAGTCAAAAATCTTGTTGGAATTTTTAAATGGATAATAAAAGTGAGTTTTATCTGTCGTGCGCGAATTGTGGTGATGCCATCCACTTGACTCATGACCACGTATCGACATTGAAAAATGGTAGTGCTATTGCGTGTGAGTGCGGGGTCCTTTTACATGCTGATGATGAAAAATTTGATCAAGCAAAAGCAGTCATAAACGAGCGACAAAAAGCCAAATACCTCATTTGGTCTGGGGCAGCTATGGCGGCGTTATTAGCATTTGTATATCGAGCACCTGCGCTGTGGATATTGATAACAATGGGAGCAGGGTTTTTAGTTCGAAATCTTGGACATGGTGAGGTCTTTGAAATAAAAACTCAGCTCGCGCCACTGAATGCGGCACCTAGTGTAACGTTTTCGACCTTTGAGGAGTTCAAAGCAAGTAACCCAAAACTCAAAGTTGGCTTTAATAAAGCGTTTAATAAATGTTGTATTTGTGAAAGTTTTACCAAGCAAACAATCAACGAGTTTCCTGTTTGTGGCGTTTGCAGTAGTACCGTCCACGCTCGCTCGTAGCAATTAAAAGTTTCCGTTTTTCAAAACACCTCCGGCGTTTTGCCAGAGGTATGATACTAATAACTAACGTCTGTTGGATAGTCGATATTGGGGGTAGACCTCGGCCAAGACTATTATTGGTGAGGTTGTCTATATCTTAAACTAGCCGCCCTGCAAAACATGCATGAGCATTTTGATGCTGAGCAAGAGGGATAACACGCCCAATGTCTTTTTCAGTTTATCGGCGGGCAAGCGTGCGGCACAGGCTACACCCAGTGGTGCTGAGAAGTAACTGGCGAGCGAGAACAGCACCACCGCGGGAAGGTAAATATAGCCAAATGTGAGTTGCTCTGGTGTAGTGTTTTCCCAGCCGTTGAGCAAATACCCCAAGGTGCCCGTAATGGCGAGTGGAAACCCAATCGCTGCCGAGGTGCCAACCGCGTTTTTTACTGCTAAGTTTTGGCCAATTAAATACGGGACGATCATGCCGGCGCCGCTGACTGAGACGAGGGCAGAAATGGTACCAATCAGTGTACCGACCGCGACATTGCCTGCCGGTTTGTGTGGCGTTAAGTTGGCTTGTGGGCGTTTGGGTTGGAACATTTTGTAAGCCACATAAAGCATAAACAGACTAAAAAAGAGAGCGAGCGCCACACCGTTGACGGCCGCGGCTATGGTGGTGGCGATAAAGGTGCCGGCCATCACACCTATCGCCATATTAAAGGCAAGCGATGTATTGACGTGGCCTTTGGCATAATGGGCACGCATACTACTGAAGGTGGTGAACACCATCGCGGCCATTGAGCTCCCGAGCGCCATATGGACGACGTGTTGGTCGCCAATCCCTTGCGCGGCAAATAATAAGGTAAAGGCTGGCACCGTTAACCCACCTCCTCCCACACCCACTAAACCGGCAATAAAGCCAACACCGACCCCTAATAACGCGTAATAAATGGCGAATGTTACGTCGATCATCGACCGTTCCTTTCTTTTGCTAACCACAAGACTTCACTGTAGGGTGTTATTGTATTGGCATGTTAATGCGCTTTGGCCTAATAATAATGAAATATGGCCAAGTAGGGAGAGCGGTATGGGCGTTTGGGAGACAAGTGAGAGAGCGTCAGGCGCGGCGCTGATCACCTGTTCGTGGTCACGTGAGGCAGATACTGGTAAAAGAGACACAAAGCGGTATCACTGGCACAGGCACCATAGAGGGCAGCTTTTATGTGTGCAATCGGGGCTGGTGCAGATAAAAACGGCTGAGGGCACATGGGTGTTGCCACCGTCTCGCGCTGGCTGGATCCCTCCCAACGCGAAACATAGCGTGCTTTTTTGTAATGCGGTGAGCGGCTATTCGGTGTTACTTTTACCTGCCTTATGCCAGTCGTTGCCGAATCGACCCCAAGTGGTCGGGTTGAATCAAATGCTGGAGTCGATGGTGATACGAAGCACTGGATGGGATCAAGCGCAGCTCACTGCGGAGAACCGACGCATTGCTGATGTGATCATTGATGAAATCCGCACCGCAGAGGCTGAAGCGCTTTATCTACCCATGCCAATTGATCCGCGATTAGTGCGTGTTGCCGAGGCGATTTTACGTCACCCAGATAGCAAAAATACTGCGGAGCAGTGGGCTGAAGTGGGGGCATTGTCAGCCCGAACACTGCGACGTTTAATGCCGGCCGAAACCGGCCTGACTTTTGTGCAATGGCGAAACCAAGCGCAGTTGAATCACGCATTAGCACTATTGGCGCAAGGTGAACGGGTGGGCGATGTGGCCTTTGCGTTAGGCTACGCGACCCCAAGTAATTTTATCGCCATGTTTAAAAAGGCAATGGGGCATCCCCCGGCCTATTATTTTTCTGGCTCACAGCGTAAGGACGTGCGATGAACATAAAACGATGGTTGACGGTAATGGTTGGGTTGGCATTGTCCTTCACTGTGAGTGCCAAGGAATTTACAACCAGTGGTTTGGCTTCACAGACGGTGTTTAACCCCGAGCGTGAATCGACGATCGAGGTAGATATTTGGTATCCCACCACATTGGATTCAGCCAGTTTTGAGTTCGGCAAAAACAAAGTATTTGTGGGGACGAAAACCAACCGGAATGCGCCGGTTGCGTCGGGCAAACACCCTGTTGTGCTATTGGCACATGGCGGCATGCGTGCAGCGCCCTTCCACGCGGGGTGGGTGGCGTCCGGTTTGGCCAAAGCGGGATTTATGGTGGTGGTGCCGCAGCAACTTGGGTTTTCGGCCGCGAATGTTGCGTCGGCACCAAGCGAGTTGTGGTTGCGGCCGAGCGATCTATCAATCAGTTTGACGCATCTTATGAATACCTCGCCGTTTGAGCAGGCTATCGATACTGACCATGTGTATGGGGTTGGTTTTTTCTTGGGCGGCACGTCCATGCTGTCACTGGCGGGGGCGAAGTTTGATCCGGCGCTTTACAAGCAATCTTGCACACAGGAAGGAGTGAATATTGATTGTCAGTGGCTCCAGAAAAACCAGGTGGATTTGAGCAAGGTGTCTGAGTCCATGCTTAGTCGTACCAATCACGATGATCGTGTCAAAGCCATTGTGGCGATTAATCCTGAATTAACCAAAACATTGGATGCACAGAGCCTTGGTGACATCAAGGTGCCCGTGAAATTGATGGATATTCGTGGCCGTCATGCTGCGCTGCCGGAACTGGAGGTAGCTGAGTCTATTGCCGCGATTCCGAATATGATGCTAATGACAACGTCGCATACCACCATTTTTAGTGCCTTTAGTCGGTGTACGGCAAAAGGTGTGCAGATATTATCGTTGGAAGGGGAAGGTCATCTTTGCCAAACGTCAGAGCAACAATCCCGAGAAGAGGCGCACAGGCTGATTATGAACGCGATTACCCGCTTTATTGATCACCAATGACGGGCTGATTGGTGCATATGTGCAAGGTCGTCACGAACACAGAACACAAAAAAACCAGCCAATGAGCTGGTTTTTATAAATCGGTCACTCGGCAGATTAGTCTTGGAAAAGGCCGAGGTTTTCTTTGGCGTAGGCTTCAAATTCGGTAAAGCCGCCAACGTGCTCTTGGTCAACAAAGATTTGTGGCACGGTTTCAACTGGCTTGCCGACGGTTTTTTCTAGGTCGGCTTTGCTGATACCTTCTGCGTGGATATCAACATAACGGTAGTTGAAATCGTCACGGTTTGTTTTTAGCTCTTCCGCGAGGTCTTTAGCGCGAACACAGAATGGGCAGCCGGGGCGACCAAAAATCACGACGAACATATTCATCTCCTTTAGCGTTAATGTCCTTACTATGCCTGATGGGCGCGCGTTAGAAAAGATGAATTTCCCTCTCGCACCAATAGGAAAAACCGATGATAAGCGTCAAGGCATGCCAGTGCGTGGGGTCACGTGCTTGTGGGGTGAGTGGGACATAAAGCGCCAGAGCAGGATGATTGCTTCCATGTGTATAAAGGTGTAAAACCATCAAGTCCCGCTTTTACGGCTCAACGTCAAATAAGGAAGCACAATGAATCCAACGATTGAGACACTTCTTTCTCACCGCTCTATTCGCAAATTTACTCAAGATGCCATTTCTCCCGAGCAATTAACCCAGATTATTGATGCGGCGCGCGCGGTATCCAGCTCAAGCTTCTTACAGTGCACCAGCATTATTCGTGTGACGGACAAAGAAAAACGACGCTTATTGGCAGAATATGCAGGCAACCAAGCGTATGTGGCCGATTGTGCGGAGTTTTTGGTGTGGTGTGCGGACTTCCATCGTCACGAGCAAATCAACCCTAATGCCAAATTGGGCTTTACCGAGCAGACGCTTATCGGTGCGATTGATGGCGCGATTATGGCGCAAAATGCGATGGTGGCAGCAGAATCGATGGGCCTTGGTGGCGTGTATATCGGCGGTTTACGCAATCAGCCGGAAAAGGTGGCCGAGTTGTTGGCGATGCCGAATCACGTGATGCCTTTGTTTGGTATGTGCTTGGGTGTGCCGGCGCAAGACCCAGAAACCAAGCCTAAATTACCTGCACAGCTTTTGGTGCACGAAAACAGCTATCAAGCCATCGATGAGGCGGCGCTAAGCGACTATGACAACCAAGTGCGCGAGTATTATCAAACGCGCACGGGCGGCAATAAAGACATGAGTTGGAGCGAGCAGATCTCCGCCACGCTAGAAAAAGAAGCGCGTCCGTTTATGAAAGATTTTCTGCACAGTAAAGGGTTTAGCACCCGTTAAGAGAGCGCCTAAACGTGATGGATAAAAAAGCAGCGTTTTGCTGCTTTTTTATTATTTATCGCCTCAGTTTGTCCAGTTTGCTATCTGATTTGATGGATTTATTGTCTAATCCTGCCTCTAGGCGCTAAAACCTATTTACATCTGTCCTGTAAACCGTAATATTGCCGCGTTTTTGCGCGTGATAATCACTTTTATCTGACACTATCCGCGCTCATTTTCAACATTAAATTGTTTTTATACGAAGTAGGGCTCTGATGGAAAACAAACTGGCAAATCCTGCCCCTTTGGGGTTGATGGGTTTCGGAATGACCACGGTATTATTGAACATTCATAATGCGGGTTTTTTCCCTATCGATAGCATGATCTTGGCGATGGGCATTTTTTATGGTGGCTTGGCGCAAGTGATTGTCGGCATCATGGAATTCAAAAAGGGCAATACCTTTGGTACCACGGCATTTACCTCTTATGGCCTGTTTTGGCTGACGCTAGTAGGGCTAATCGTCATGCCAGAAATGGGGATTGCTCAACCGAGCCCAGCGGGCTTTATGGGTTGGTACTTGGTGATGTGGGGTGTGTTTACCGGCTTTATGTACATCGGTTCACGCCGTTACTGCCTGGCTAAGCAGTTTGTCTTTGCTAGCTTGACTGTACTTTTCTTCTTGCTGGCAGCGCGCGATTTTACCGGTAGTGCACTGATTGGCACCATTGCAGGCTTTGAGGGCATTGTGTGTGGCTTGAGTGCGATTTACTTCGCGATGGCGCAGGTGCTTAACGAAGAGTACGGCCGTACTGTGTTGCCCGTTGGTGAGCAAAAAGCAACGCTAGCGCCGCAAACGGCGTAAACGTCTGATACTAAACGCCTGGTACATTGTTGAGATCTAAAAAAGCTCGGCCATCAGAGGCCGAGCTTTTTTTATCCGCGATTAAGCCTGACAGTGAAGGATTAACACATCACTTTCACGGCCAACCCACCTTGTGAGGTTTCGCGGTATTTGGCGTTCATGTCTTTGCCGGTTTCCATCATGGTTTCAATCACTTTATCCAGTGATACACGCGGCTCGGACGAACGCTGAAGTGCCATGCGTGAGGCATTAATGGATTTCACCGCGGCAATGCCGTTGCGCTCAATGCAAGGCACCTGTACTTGCCCGGCAACCGGGTCACAAGTGAGGCCTAAGTTGTGCTCCATAGCGATTTCGGCCGCCATACAAACTTGGTGCGGGCTACCGCCCATCAGCTCAGCGAGGCCAGCGGCGGCCATAGAGCAGGCGACGCCCACTTCGCCTTGGCAACCGACTTCGGCACCTGAGATAGAGGCGTTTTGCTTGTACAAACCACCAATCGCGCCGGAGGCGGCAAAAAACCGGGTGTAGATTGACTTATCAACCGGCTCGATAAATTTGTCGTAGTAGGCCAGCACCGCGGGAATAATGCCACATGCGCCATTGGTGGGCGCGGTCACCACGCGGCCACCGGCAGCGTTTTCTTCGTTAACGGCAAAGGCAAACATGTTCACCCAATCGACCACGGCCATGGGATCAATGTTATATTTTTCGCTGGTTTTTAATTGGTGACGCAAGGCGGCAGCACGGCGCGGCACACGCAGCGGGCCAGGTAACACGCCTTCGTTTTCCATCCCGCGCGCCATACACGCCTGCATGGTTTTCCAAATGTCAGCGAAGTAGGTATCAATCTCGTCCTGGCTGTGCATGCTGCGCATGTTGGCCATCACCAAGCCGCTGATCGAAAAACCGGTTTCTTGGGTGAGTGCCAGTAGGCCGTCAGCGCTATTGAAGTCGTAAGGGACTTGCACCGCTTGCATGGCAGGCTGACCAAATTCGGCTTCTTCAACAATAAAGCCACCGCCAATCGAGTAATAGGTTTTACTCAGTACACACTCATCGCCTTGCCAGGCATGGATTTGCATGCCGTTCTCGTGCAGTGAGAGGTTAGAGGTATGAAAGTTCATCCCTCCATCACGCGGGAAGGCGACGGCGTGCTGTTGCTCACCCAGTGGCAATTGCTCTGTCTCTTCTACCCGCTTAATAAAGCTGGGAATCGAATCGATATCAACGGTTTCAGGGCTGTTGCCTGCTAAGCCCATAATCGTGGCGATGTCGGTGTGATGGCCTTTACCGGTGAGTGACAATGAGCCGTATACGTCAACCGTGACGCGATCGACGTCGGTTAAACGCTGACTGGCGGTTAGCTCATCAACAAAGCACTTGCCCGCTTTCATTGGGCCAACCGTATGAGAACTGGATGGGCCAACGCCAATCTTAAAAATGTCAAAAACACTGATCATGTGTCTACCTCAGTCAATGCCCTAAGGGCAATGGATTTAGTGTTTACGCCATCCGTCCATGGTATTGACTGTGATGGCAAGCGCATGCTCGCCATAATGAAAAGGAGCAGCCTTCACTGCTCCTTGTTATCCGCAAACATCGATGGATGCGGTGGGCATAGAGCCCAACGCAGCAGTCCTATAGCGCCTGCTGCGCGCGCTGTGTTCGATTAAGCAAAACGGCTGATTCAGAATCGTTAGTGATTAAGAGATCATGCTGTACGTAATCGCGGAAATTGCCACCAGCCCCATAATCAGAACAAAGGCGTTGCTGATTGTACCTGAATATTTCTGCATTGCTGGCACGTTTTTCACGGCATACATTGGCATAATAAACAGGATGGTGGCAATGATTGGGCCGCCAAGTGATTCAATCATCCCCAAAATGCTTGGATTTAGGGTGGCGACTAACCAAATGGTCAGGATCATGAATACCACGGTGAACACGTCGATTTTTTTGCGATCAACGGGTTTACCCATGCTGCGCAGCGCTTTGGTGGCAATTCCGTTCAGGCCTTCACGTGCGCCTAGGTAGTGACCAAAGAACGAGGACACAATCGCGACAAAGGCCACCAATGGACCCAAGAAGGAAATGAACGGGCTTTCATGCTTGTTGGCCAAATAAGAAAGGATTGCGATGTTTTCCGCTTTTGCCGCTGCCAAATCCGCTGGCGTGAGGGACAGCACGCAAGAGAAGACAAACAGCATCACGAAACCGACCAACATGGCGGCCGAGCGCATCAGGATCTGACCAGACTTGTATTCCGCTTCGTCGCCATGGTCACGACGCTGTGCCAATGAGAAAGACGAAATGGCCGGGCTGTGGTTAAACGCAAAAACCAGTACCGGAATCGAAATCCAAAGGGTAATGGCAAAGTCACCGGCAGACGGGACTTGCGATAGCGCCGCGGTGTTCCACTCTGGGATCAGGTAGATGGACATAAAGACCAAAATACCAACCAGCGGATAGACCAAAAACTGAGTGACACGCAGCATCATTTTTTCGCCCAGTAGCATCACCGACATCATGCCGAGAATAAGCGCTAGCGAGAGGATCGCACGTGGTGGCGACGCCATGCCAAGCTGGTTGACCAAGAAGGAGTCGACGGTGTTGGTGATCCCGACGCCGTAGATCAACACAATCGGATAGATTGCAAAGAAGTACAGCAAGGTAATCAGTTTGCCCGCGCCAACACCAAAGTGCTCTTCAACCACTTCGGTAATGTCGCTGCCTGCATTTTTAGAAGATAAAACAAAACGAGAGAGGCCGCGGTGGGCAAAGAAGGTCATTGGGCCAACAAGCAAGGTCATGACCACGAGAGGCCAAAAGCCGCTCATGCCTGCGTTGATCGGAAGGAAAAGAATACCCGCGCCAACCGCGGTGCCAAAAAGGGAAAGCGCCCAGGTTGTATCTTGTTTGGTCCAGCGCGGGCGCGACGTTGCACTGGTACCAGTCGTCGAGGTTGTTTGCATAACAATACTACTCACATTGTAGGGAACAGGAATCAGGGAAGGCGAATTCTGGCGATTTCCACAGAGAAAACCAAGAGCTAGATCGCTATATGAAAAGCAGTGCGCAGACTATTGCATCAAAATGTGATGACTATCAATAACGGAGAGCGGATTGCGCTTCTATATAGGCATGGATGTATAGATATTTGTTGGATAAATATGCATCAAAGTGCGTCTAAGTCCCTATTGACCACATGGTTATGAGCGGGTTGACGAGTGGTTACCCGAGGGTGAAAACAATGTTAGCTGGCTGATTAATGCGCGAAGTAATTGCGCAGTGGCACCCCAAACCAGTCTGTCTTGGTGATAAAACGCACACACAGGGTGCCACTGGCCATACAGTAGGAAAGACTGTTCGCGAATATGCCCGGGACGGCAAAGGGTATCTAACGGTACTTCAAAGCAGGCAGCGACTTCATTGTCATCAAGATAAGGTTGGTAATCCGGTGCTACCCACGCGAGGACGGGATGAATGTAGTAGCCGGTGACGGTGGGAAGCGGGCACAGGTGGCCAATAATCGCGTCAGGGGCAACGCGAATCCCGGTTTCTTCCCACATTTCCCGCGTGGCGGTGTCGGTATTATCTTTATCGGATGGCTCTCGCTTGCCGCCAGGGAAACTGACTTGGCCAGGATGATGTTTTAGGTGACTCGCGCGCTGGGTTAACACCAGTTGAATCCCGTTTTCACGTGGCACTAAGCCAATTAATACCGCGGCAGGTTGAAAATCGGCACCTCCCAATATCCTGGGTGAGAGGCGAACGCGGTTTAAAATGCGACTGTCGTGGCGCGCCAGCGGGGTTAACGAAAAAGCCCGGGTGACATCCGCGGGCGATAAGGGGTGGCCTGGCGCGTCACTGATGGGTTGAGGATGAGTCGAGGACGCAGACCAAGAGGCGGCTTTCGCGCGTAACGTACAGCGGATAGGCGTGAAATAAGCATGCTCTTCGGCGATTAGCGTCATCGTGACTCCGTTAAATCAGTTAAAGGGGCTGCCAAGCTGTCATCGTCTGCCAGCACGGGGAGAATGTGGCTGACTTTGTCGAGCGTCTCTTGGTACTCGGCATCTGCCTTGCTATCAGCAACCAAGCCACCGCCCGCCCACACGTGCAGTTGACCTTGATGACCGACCAGGGTGCGAATGGTAATACTTGAATCCATGCGACCACAGCGGCTTAGGTAGGCAAAACTGCCGCAATAAATATGGCGACGGTGTGGCTCAAGTTCTTCAATAATTTCCATTGCGCGTACTTTGGGTGCCCCGGTAATCGAGCCACCGGGAAACGCCGCGCGAAGCAGATCGAGGCCAGTTTTGTCTTCGGGGAGCCTACCTGTGACCGTACTCACCATATGGTGCACGGCAGGAAAGCTCTCTATATCAAAGAGTTTAGGCACAGAAACCGAACCTGGCGAGGCAACTCGGCCAATATCGTTCCTGAGCAAATCGACAATCATCAAGTTTTCAGCACGATCTTTTTCTGCCGATTTCAGTGCCTGAGCGCTGTCTGCATCTTGTTGCGGATCGGTATAGCGAGGGCGCGTGCCCTTGATAGGTTTGGTTTCAATCTGTTGGTTGTGTAGCGAGAGAAAGCGCTCGGGCGAGACCGATAAGATGGCGCTGTCTGCTAAGCGGATAAAGCCAGAGAAGGGGGCACCATTGCGGGTGGCCAGTTTACGATAGGCGTGCCATTCATCCCCTTGATAGTGGGCGGAAAAGCGTTGAGCTAAGTTGATTTGGTAGCAATCACCGGCATGTAAATAGGCTTGCACTTGGGTAAATTTTTGCTGGTATTGCGCCTCGGTCATGTTCGCGCGCCAGCGTTCGGTGAGTGCAAACGATGGACGGGACGGTGCAACCTGGTGAGTGAGCCATTGCCAACGCTGATCGCTGTCAGGGGCAATCACCACTGCTTGATGCTGGTGATGATCAATCACCACTGCCCAGTCGTAGAGGCCAACCGCCATGTCAGGGACATTGAGCTCGTCTTTAGCCCGCGTGGGTAGGGTTTCGACACAGCGCCCTAAGTCATAACCAAAATATCCAAGGGCACCGCCGGCAAACGGCCAGGGGGCGATTTCAGAAACCGCCGGTAACAGCTGTGCTTGTAATTGTGCGACCCAGTGAAAGGGATCGTGATCATCAGTGGTGGTGTGCCCATCGGGATAACGTGTGGTCACTTGGTTGTGGCGCGCGGTCACCGTGGCGATGGGATCGGCGACCAGGATATCGAAGCGACTATCGGGATGCGTCCGTGTGGCCGAGTGGAGCAACATTGCCCAGGGCTGATGAGCTATCTTATCAAACAGGGTCAACGCAAGATCCGGGGCGTAGTCGATTGGCGTGGTAGTGAGCTTCATGGCGTTTTGTGGTTGCATTCTTCTTTTTGTGATCACGGTTAAGACGCCGTGTGGCGCGCAGATAGCGCTAAGCGTATCATAGCTAGGCCTTTTCCGGCACGAGCAACAATAAAAGACGAGGCGAGGTTGTTGTCAACCATCGACTTCTCTCATCACAGAGCAGTAAAACTGCCTAGCCAAACGATAATAACGAGGGGAAGGCCTCCCCAACACTGGATACCCGCTTTGGGTCCTGCAAATGACACCAGAGGCAATGATGACCACTATTAAACAGCAAGACGTGATCGAAAGTGTTGCAGATGCCCTGCAATATATCTCTTACTACCACCCTCTTGATTTTGTTCAAGCCCTTGAAAAAGCCTACAACAAGGAGCAAAGCCAAGCGGCGAAAGATGCCATCGCACAGATTTTGATTAACTCGCGAATGTCGGCCGAGGGCAAGCGCCCGATTTGCCAAGACACGGGTATTGTCACCTGTTTTGTCAAAGTAGGGATGGCCGTGCAGTGGGACCGCCACGATATGACGGTGCAGCAAATGGTGGATGAAGGGGTGCGACGTGCGTACACCAATCCTGACAACCCGTTGCGTGCCTCTGTGGTGGCTGATCCGGCAGGTAAACGCCAAAACACCCGTGATAACAGCCCTGCGGTGGTGCACATTGACATGGTGCCAGGCGACACCGTGGATATTCAAATCGCCGCGAAGGGCGGAGGCTCTGAAAACAAAACCAAAATGGTGATGCTCAACCCATCGGATGATGTTGCCGAGTGGGTAGAAAAAACGTTGCCTGCAATGGGCGCGGGTTGGTGTCCACCGGGCATGCTGGGTATCGGCATTGGCGGCACGGCAGAAAAAGCCGCGGTGTTAGCCAAAGAGTCACTGATGGAGCACATTGACATTCAAGCGCTTATCGAACGTGGTCCAAGCAATGCCGATGAAGCGCTGCGCCTCGATATTTTCAATCGTGTGAACAAGCTGGGCATCGGAGCCCAAGGGCTGGGCGGTTTAACCACGGTGGTGGATGTAAAAGTGAAAACGGCTCCGACCCATGCGGCGTCTAAACCTGTGTGCTTAATCCCGAACTGTGCTGCCACACGTCATGTTCACTTTACACTTGATGGTACCGGGCCTGCCGAGTTGGCACCACCAAAATTGGAAGAGTGGCCGCAAGTCACTTGGGAAGTCGGCGAGAATGTACGTCGTGTCAACCTGGATACGGTCACCAAAGAAGACGTGCAAAGCTGGCAAACCGGTGAAACCGTGCTTTTATCAGGCAAGATTCTGACTGGACGCGACGCCGCACACAAACGCTTGCAAGAAATGCTGCGCAATGGCGAAGGCCTTCCCGAAGGCGTCGACTTTAACGGTCGCTTTATCTATTACGTGGGTCCTGTTGATGCGGTAGGCGATGAAGTGGTTGGCCCTGCAGGCCCTACCACGTCGACCCGTATGGATAAGTTTACCGATATGATGCTCGCCGAAACCGGCTTGATGGGCATGATTGGTAAAGCCGAGCGTGGCCCGGCGGCGGTCGAGTCAATCAAAAACCACAAAGCCGTGTACTTGATGGCGGTTGGCGGCGCGGCCTATTTGGTTTCAAAAGCGATTAAGCACGCACGTGTGGTGGCGTTTGAAGATTTGGGGATGGAAGCCATCTACGAATTTGATGTCGAAGACATGCCGGTCACGGTGGCCGTCGACGCGCAAGGACAAAATGCGCATCAGATTGGCCCAGACACCTGGAAGGTGAAGATAGCCGAAATGGATGACTAATCCGTTAATGGTGCCTGTTTGGCTTAACGCCTGCTTGCGTTAACAAGAAGGCGTTGAGTCGGGCAGCGTATAAGTGGATAGAAACCATAAAAAAATGCGCCAAATTGGCGCATTTTTTGTTTAACGATGTTGCCCGTTTGGGCATCACTGCGTGGGCTAGGCCACTTCCTCTTCTGCAAGGTCGAACGAGGCAGCAATCAGGTTACGCGTGTACTCGTTTTGTGGGTGATGGAAGATTTCCTCTGGTGTACCGGCTTCCATGACTTTCCCTTTTTGCATCACCATCACGCGATCGGATAGGGCACGAACCACACTCAAATCGTGGCTGATGAACAGATAACCGATGTTATGGCGTTTTTGGATATCTTTCAGCAAGTCGATGACCGTCAGCTGTACGGAGCGGTCCAGTGCCGAAGTTGGCTCATCCAGCAAGATAAACGCAGGGTTCAAAATCAACGCACGTGCTATCGCGATACGCTGACGCTGACCGCCGGAGAACTCGTGCGGATAACGGTTGATCGCTGAGGTATCTAGACGTACCTCATACAGTGCATCTTTCACCCGCTCGAGACGTTCTTTTTTGCTCAACTCGGGGAAATGCGTGCGCAAGCCTTCGGCAACAATTTCACCGACTGTCATGCGTGGCGACAAAGAGCCAAATGGGTCTTGGAACACCATCTGCATATCGCGGCAAAGCGCTTTGTTCTCGCTGTTTTTGATCCCGTGAATATCTTGGCCTTTAAAACAAACGCGACCTTCAGCGACGGGTAACAGGCGCATAATGGCGCGGCCTAGGGTCGATTTCCCTGAGCCAGACTCACCGACAATGCCCAATGTCTCACCGCGTCGCAGTGATAAGCTGATATCACTGACCGCCTCGAAATAGCGTTTGTTGCCACCAAAGAAGTCTGCCCCCAAGAAGTACTTGATGGTGACGTTATCCACGGTCAGCAAGTTTTCTGCATCGTCCTGCGGGGCTTCTTTGCGGCCACGCGGCACGGCGTCGATCAGCATCTTGGTGTAATCTTTTTGTGGATTTTCGAACAGGGCTTGGGTGTCATTGGTCTCGACCACTTCACCCTTGCACATGACCACCACACGATCGGCCAGGTGTTTCACCACGCCGAGGTCGTGCGAGATAAACATGATGGCCATGCCCATTTTTTGCTGGAGCTCGCCAATCAGATTAAGCACTTCCGCTTGCACCGTGACGTCAAGGGCGGTGGTTGGCTCGTCGGCAATCAACAAATCCGGTTCGTTAACCAGTGCCATGGCAATCATGATGCGCTGAAGCTGACCGCCAGAAAACTCGTGCGGATACTTCTCTAGCGCGCTGGTAGGGTTAGGCAAGTGAACCAGGTTTAACAAGTCGATGATGCGCTGTTTTGCCTTCTCAGCTGTGGTGCGATGGTGACACTGAATCGCTTCGGTTAACTGCTCGCCAACACGCATGTAAGGGTTAAGCGAAGTCATCGGCTCTTGGAAGATCATGGCGACACGATCGCCGCGCATCTTCTGAATTTGCTTGGTGGACAGCGTCAAGACATTGGTGTCATTAAAGGTCACTTTAGAGGCCGGCTTAACTAATGCGTTATTGGGGAGCAGCCCCATCACGGCGCTACTAGAAACCGATTTTCCTGACCCTGATTCACCAACGATTGCCACGGTTTCACCGGGCATGATGTCAAAACTAACATTTTTAACGGCATCGACCATGCCGTCGTTGGTCGTAAATGACACACTCAGGTTTTCGACACTGAGAAGTGGCTTAGAAGCAGATGAAGACATCATCACCTCACTGGTTGATTATTCGACGTCACGAGTTCACCGATAGCCATAGACGCTGAATGCGCTCAGTATCGTTGGCACGGCAGATACTCGATGATTTGGATGGTCGCCTGCGATTTATGCGCAAACGCCCGTCATTCGTGTTGGGTTGGTCATTGTTGGCCGGAGCCACAATGCACGCCCTGATGCGGATATCAGCCAGCTGGAGCGTTTCATCAAAGGCCAAAACAGGCATGATGAACAGCTTGCGCCAGTGGAAGAGGTAGGATACGAGTGTCGCGATAACCGAAAGACGCTTAAGGTTACCTCTCCTTGCGAACACAGCTTTTCAACATCATCCGGTGTTGAAACCAAGCAGCGTGAATATCCATATATCACCCACACAATATACGATTCGGATATAAAAGCAAATCGTTATTGCGCGCAAGGTTTGTGATGCCAGAGTTTGACCTGTCAGACAAAAACACCCTTGTTGACGCGTTATACAGTGAAATATCTGTCTTGTGCGCGCGACACATAGTCGCGCGCCTATGCAATGACTTACTGACGGTCGAACTCAAGGCGCGTTGAATAGCGTTCGTCGCTGTGTTGACCGTGCTCAAAGGCAATTTGGCCATTGACGATAGTCATATCAATGCTAGAGCCGAAAGTGTGGCCGTCAAACGGTGACCATTGGCATTGGTAGAAGAGGTTATCTTGACCAACCGTCTGGGTTTGGTTGAGATCCACCAGCACTAAATCGGCCCAATATCCTTCACGGATAAAGCCACGATCTTTCACCTGATAGCGAACTGCAGGGGCGTGTGCCACTTTTTGCACCACCAAAGGCAAATCGAAGATACCACGATGATAAAACTCTAAGGCCACTTGTAACGCATGTTGCACAAGAGGCAGGCCAGCCGGCGCGTTGAAGTAGCTGTTTTGCTTTTCTTCAAACGTATGGGGGGCATGATCGGTGGCAATCACATCAATCACGCCGTCTTTGACCGCTTGAATCAGTGCCTGCTGATGGTGAGCTTCTTTGATCGCTGGGTTACATTTGATCAACGTGCCTTTGGTCGCGTAATCATCTCGGTTGAAAAACAGGTGATGGACACAGGCTTCAGCAGTGATCTGCTTTTGCTGCAGGGCTTCGAGCGTTTTGGCTGGCTCAAACTGATACAGCTCATCTTCGGTGGTCAAGTGCAGCACATGCAAACGGGTGCCGTGCTTTTTAGCGAGGTTAACCGCCAGCTGGGATGATTTAAGGCACGCTTCTTTAGAGCGAATGTGCGCGTGGGCATCAATCGGCACGTCTTCACCATATTTCTCGCGATAGATGCTCTCGAGTTCGCTGATCATGGGAGTGTCTTCGCAGTGAGTGGCGATGAGCGTGGGACAATCAGCGAAAATGGCGTTGAGTGTCTCTGGATCATTCACCAGCATATTGCCGGTGGAGGCGCCCATAAACACTTTTACCCCGCAGGCGCTATTGGGGTCTAAACGACGAATTTCGTCAATATTGTCGTTGGTCGCGCCGAGGTAAAATGCGTAGTTAGCATGGCTGGATTGCGCGGCGCGTTGRTATTTTTCTTCCAGCGCCTCTAGCGTCGTGGTGGGTGGGTTGACGTTAGGCATTTCCATGTAGGTGGTAATGCCTCCCGCGACCGCCGCTTTGGATTCGGTGGCGATGGTGCCTTTCTTCGGAAAACCGGGTTCGCGAAAGTGCACTTGGTCGTCAATCATCCCTGGCAGAAGGTGCTTGCCAGTGGCATCAATCACGCGGCAATCGGCCGCGGCGGGCGCGCTGATATCTTGGGCGATTTGGCTGATTCGGCCATTTTCAACCAGGACATCCGTTTCAACAATCTGTCCTTCGTTGACAACGGAGACATTCTTAAATAATAGGGTGGTCATGCTGTGATCCTTACATGTCAAGGCATTGTCGCTATGGTAACGCAATCGATTACTTGATTCAGCCCCTGATTGTTTGGGGAGATTAACCAAGTTTTAACCGGATGTTGACGCAATTGTTGTACATTAGCACCGTCAGCGTATTGCCCTTCAAGTAGGGCTGCCGCATACTTGGCGCGGTAAACAACAATAAAAGGGAGTGAACCATGGCGGAAGAAACAATTTTTAGCAAAATCATTCGTAAAGAAATCCCCGCGGATGTTTTGTATCAGGATGAACTCGTGACCGCCTTTCGCGATATCAACCCGCGTGCCCCTGTGCATATCTTAGTCGTGCCCAATAAGTTGATTCCGACCACTAACGATGTGGATACCGATGATGAGCTTGCGCTGGGACGTATGATTACGGTGGCGAAAAAATTAGCCGCTGACGAAGGGATTGCCGAAGACGGTTACCGCTTGATCATGAATTGTAATCAGCATGGTGGGCAAGAGGTTTACCACATTCACATGCATCTAGTGGGTGGCCGGGCGTTGGGGCCAATGGTGGTTGGCTAGTCGAGACAAGCGTTAAGAGGGTAAGAGTATGGGTAAATGGTTGTGTTTACTGGCAACCCTGAGCCTGTTGGCTGGATGTGCCACCGGCAAGCCATCTCTTTCGATCACGCCAGGACAATCTGTGGTTTATTCGGATAATACACTGGCGCAGGTACTCGACGTTAAACGGCGGGCGTGTGCCGGTGCGAAGACCACGCGACAAACCTGTTTAACGCTTATTAATCGTAGCCAGCACTCCCAGTGGATGCGTTACCGCTTTTATTGGTACGACAAACAAGGGCTGCAAGTGGAGGCCTCGCCGTCTGAGTGGCAGCGTATTTCGTTGCCTGCGAAGGCCTCTAAACGTATTAATACTCGGGTGCCGACCGCGAGCGCGACCCAGTACCGCATGGTGATTGTCCACTAGCGTGCCTCCTTACGTCGAGATCAACAGCCAGGCTCATACTTATCCTTGAGGAAATAACAATGGCACTTGTCCGCTTTGCTTCTTTACCCATGCCGTCGGCGGGGCGACAGTATTCACTGCGACAGCGTTCGCTGCGACAGCCTTCACTACTTACCACTCTGCTCATGGCGTTTTTCTTACTGACCATGATTGGCTGTGCGCCACGCACACAACCGGTTTATCAACCGGGTGCGCAGAGCCCATCGACAACGACTCCCTCTCGTCGGCCTCATCCGAGCTTGGATCAGGCAATGCACGCGGCAGTAAGTGGACTACTTGACAGCCAGCCGTTGCAATCGTCACCCGTCACCCTGGTGCAGCCCATTCAAAACCTGAGTAACCACTACTTTCCGACACAAACTTATTCCGAGCAGCTTAAAGCGGGGTTAGTCACTGCTGGCCGCATTACGCCAGTGCCTGAGGCGAGAGTGCAAGCGGTGCGTCAGTCACTTGGGCTGGCGCAAAATCAAGCATTGGTCGACCCGTCTACCATTGTTCAATATGGTCGAATGCTGGGGGCTGAGTACCAGCTGAGTGGCAAAATAACAGCGGGGAGCCCCTATCATCTGCGCTTGCAACTGATGGACTTACACTCTGGTGTGATTGCGTGGCAAGGGGTTGAGACGTTTGTCAGTGAATGATTGGTCTCCGGCACTCGACGCGCCAATTAACACGGCACTGAGCCGCTTTTACGCCAAGCCGACAGAGATAATCCACACTGAGCCACTGGCCGCCGGTTTGACCAATCGTTGTTGGCGCGTTACCGATTCACAAGGTGGACAGAGTGTATGGCGCCCTAATAGCCAAGCCGTCAGGGCGTTTGACATCGATCGGGCGCGCGAAGCAAACGCACAATCCTTGGCCGCCAATCATGGGTTGGCACCTCAGCCGATTGCGCTGTTGGCCGAAGGCTTACTGGTGCCCTGGGTGCCAGGTCAGCCGCTTGATCAATGTAACGATGATCACGCAGCGATCTTAATCGACCTGTTGGTTTGTATACACCAATTACCGGTTGAAATTGAAACCGCCTCGGTTGATGCACAATGCCAGCATTACGAGCGGCAGCTATCAGCCGCCAACGTGCATCGTCTAGCGGATATTAAAGCCTGGGCAATCGCGCAGCGACCTGCCGAAGAGGGCGATATTCCGGTGCTGTGTCACATGGATCTGGGCGCTTACAACGTTGTGATGACGCCCCATCGTGGCGCTGTCGTGCTTGATTGGGAATATGCACGTACGGCCGATGCGCACCTTGATATTGCGCTGTTTTGTCGTGCCAATGCCCTACAGCCTGATGCGGTGATTGAAACCTATTGTGCGCAGCAACAGATAAAAGCGACGGAGGCGGTGCGCAGGCGCGTCTTGGCGTGGTTGCCGTTTGCCGACTATTTGGCGCTATGCTGGTATGAGGTAGGTGCGAACTTGTATCGGCTACCGGCCTATAAAGAGGCGGCTAATCAGCTATTTGAACAGCTGGCGGCACAAAGGCGAGGCTAATTGAACACGGAGGAAGGGATGGTCAAACAAGGTTGTCGAACAGGGTGGTTAGTTGGCTGTTTGCTATTGCTGGTGGGCTGTACCACAGAGCTGGCCTATAACACCTTGCCGTTTTGGATTCATTACTACATTGACGATATTGTCAATTTGCGCCCCGAACAGTCCCGCCAAGTTAAAGCCGATCTCGATAAGATTCAACAATGGCACCGCACTCACGAATTACCGGCTATTGCTGAGCGCTTAGGACTGATCGCCACACAAAGTACCGAGCGGCAAACGATGGCGCAATTACGCGCGCATCAAGACGCGGTGAAAGAGAGAATTCGCGCGACATTACAGGCTTTTGTGCCCGCCACCGCACGTTTACTTGATAGTTTTGACGATGAGCAAGCGCAAGCACTGACGCAGTGG
Source organism: Salinivibrio sp. ML290 (assembly GCF_001995695.1). Lineage (NCBI taxonomy): Bacteria > Pseudomonadati > Pseudomonadota > Gammaproteobacteria > Vibrionales > Vibrionaceae > Salinivibrio > Salinivibrio sp. ML290. The sequence goes on from NZ_MUEY01000013.1 coordinate 24,251, forward strand.
ATGGAAGAGGAAATTGAACAAGCCACTCAGCGCCGCGCCAAGCGTTCTGAGGACGAGCAATTTGCCTATCAACGGGATGACTTGGAAGAAGATACCGAAGAGTGGGTGGGTGATACCGACCGCCATCAGCAGCCGCTCTTCACCGAAATGGCGCAATACCAACAAGCGGCGATGCCGACATTCCGTCAAGTACGTGAACGGTTAGTCAGCCGCCTGTTTAACATTATCAATAACAGACAATCGATTGATACCGAAGCGGCGTTGTCGCAATGGGTGAATGATGTGGTGGCGTGGCGAGCCGGGCCAGAGACGGAAACCGAGATGGCAATCTATCGTTCTCGGCGGCTGGATTGGCTGCTGCGCCTGGATCGCAGCCTGGATGACGAACAACGCAACCGCTTAGTGGAAAGTCTTAATGAGTGGCAAACGCGCCTTAGTGACATGAGCCGTTGAGCCTTGACTAGCGCAATGTCTGCTGGAGCGGGTCGCGTTATCTTATTATCGGGACGAGGTGTGACATCGTGGCGGGTCAAATACCCTGATTATTTCTAGGGTGATCTTGCTCATTTTTCTGTCCGGAGGGCTATGCTATTGATAAGGGTCACAGCTTTGCGACAACCAAGGATGGCTTTACATGATCATATATCTTCACGGTTTCGATGCCACGAGCCCAGGCAACCATGAAAAGGTGCTGCAGCTTCAATTTGTCGATGACGATGTGCGCACCATCAACTACAGCACCATGCACCCCAAGCACGATATGCAACACCTGCTGAAACAAGTTCAGACGCAAATTGAAGCAAGCAGTGATCCAGCCCCTTTGATTTGCGGCGTGGGGCTTGGTGCTTATTGGTCTGAGCGCATTGGCTTTCTGTGTGGCATTAAGCAGGTGATCATTAACCCCAACCTTCATCCTTATGAAAACATGCAGGGCAAAATCGACCGTCCGGAAGAGTATGAAGACATTGCCACGAAATGCGTTACCGATTTTCGCCAACGTAATCAGCAGCGCGCGTTGGTCATTTTGTCGCGAGAAGATGATGTGTTAGACAGTCAACGTAGCTACCATCTGCTGTCTCCGTTTTATCCCGTACGTTGGGATGAAAAACAAAGCCACAAATTTAAAAATCTCTCCGCCCACCTACAAGCCATTGCCGAGTTTAAACAATCGGCCTAATGCCATGCTCGTAACCACAGTGTTGCGAGCATTTGGTGTAATTTTCCTACATGTAATCCATTAATTAAGCGCAGACAAGGCTCGAAGTAATTGTCGTTTTACGGCAAAATAGAGCCTTGCGTTGACGAACAATCCAATAAAAAAGAACGCAGAATACGCAACAGATGTTGTTAGTTACTGACAAAATGCCAATGAGTGCCAGTTTTAGCCAGTCGCCGATGGGCGGCTAGCGTGTATTTTTTTAGTTAGGTAAGGATGTAGAAGTGACCAAAATTATCGTTGTCGGTGGCGGTGCAGGCGGGCTTGAGCTTGCAACCAAGCTGGGCCGCACGTTAGGCCGCAAGCGCCGAGCAGAGATTACCTTGGTGGATAAAAATAGCAGCCACCTTTGGAAGCCGTTGTTACACGAAGTCGCGACAGGGTCGATGGACGAAGGCGTCGATGCGCTTAGTTACCGTGCGCATGCTAAAAACCATGGTTTTGACTTTCAAATGGGCACGCTGTGGGACATTGATCGTGACCAGAAAGTGATCACGCTAGCGCCCATGTATGATGAAAACAACGAACTGTTGATGCCTGAGCGTGAGTTGGATTACGACATCTTGGTGATGGCGATTGGCTCAACGTCGAATGATTTCAATACGCCAGGGGTACGGGACAATTGCATTTTCCTTGATAACCCTAAGCAGGCGCATCGTTTCCGTCGTGAAATGAACAACGAATTCATGCGATTGCACGCCAAACACGGCCAAGGCAGTGTCGATATCGCCATTGTCGGGGCCGGTGCCACCGGGGTGGAGCTGTCTGCCGAACTACACAACGCGATTAAAGAACTACGGAACTATGGCTTCCGTGATTTAGATAACTCGAAACTGAACGTGACCTTGGTTGAAGCCGGTGAGCGGATATTACCCGCATTGCCGCCACGCATTTCCAGTGCCGCACATCAAGAATTATTAAAGTTAGGTGTGAAGGTGAAAACCAATACCTTTGTCACCAAGGCCGATGAAGAAGGGCTAGAAACCAAAGAAGGCGAGCGCATCCATGCTGATATTATGGTGTGGGCCGCTGGCATTAAAGCGCCTGACTTTTTGAAAGAGATCGCCGGTTTAGAAACAAACCGTATCAACCAGTTAGAAGTGAAAAACACCCTGCAGACTACCCGTGATGACGATATTTTTGTGATCGGTGACTGTGCGGCGTGCACGCAAGAAGACGGCAGCAAAGTACCGCCGCGTGCACAATCTGCGCATCAGATGGCCAGTCGCTGTTTTAGTAACATTGTGGCGAAGTTGAATGGGCGTGAACTGAAGCCGTATGTGTTTAAAGATCACGGTTCGTTAGTCTCACTCAGCCGCTTTTCTACCGTGGGTAGCTTGATGGGTAACCTGACCAAAGGCTCGATGATGATTGAGGGCCGGATTGCTCGCATGGTTTATATTTCCCTATACCGGATGCACCAAATTGCGTTGCACGGTTATGTCAAAACCGGTTTGATGATGCTGGTTGGGCGGATTAACCGCGTGTTGCGTCCGAGTCTAAAGTTGCACTAAACGTTGCGCCTGAATCAGGCACCGCGAAATCAAACGATAAGACCGGGGCATGCCTCGGTCTTTTTGATCGTAGTCAATAAAGGTAGACATTATACTCGCACAAGTCTTGATGGGTGACTATTTTACATTAGTGGTGACTAAATAAAAAAATATCATCAGGAGGAGCAATGCGTTCAATCATTAAGACGGTTATTGTCGCTACCGGACTTATAGCGAGTCAGGTTGCATCAGCATTACCCCGCAACGAACCCGTCTCGCCGATTACCCCGCCAGAAGAGATCCATATCGGAAAAGCCGAGCTTGGTAAGAAACTGTTTTTTGATCCACGGCTATCTAAGTCTGGCTTCATTTCGTGTAATTCCTGCCATAACCTCAGCATGGGTGGCAGTGATAACCTAAAAACGTCGATTGGTCATAATTGGCAACAAGGCCCGATTAATTCGCCTACCGTTTTGAACTCTAGCTTGTCTATTGCTCAATTTTGGGACGGTCGCGCGTCTGATTTGCAAGAGCAGGCCGGCGGGCCGATCGCGAATCCAGGAGAGATGGCGTCGAACCATGTGCTCGCCATCGATGTTCTGCAGTCCATTCCGCAATATGTGCGTGAATTCAATCAAGTGTTTGGTGTCACGGAGATCACGATTGAGCACGTGACGGATGCTATTGCCGAGTTTGAGCGTACCTTGGTCACGCCCAACTCTCCTTTCGATCAGTGGTTAATGGGGGATGATTCTGCGATTAGTGATTATGAGTTGGCGGGTTATCGTCTGTTTGTCGAGTCAGGGTGCGTGGCATGCCATAACGGCAGTGCGTTAGGTGGTACCTCGTTCCAGAAAATGGGCTTGCTTGAACCTTATCAAACTGAGAATCCCGTCGAAGGGCGTATTGCGGTGACGGGTAAAGACGCGGATCGCTTTATGTTCAAGGTGCCGACGCTACGTAATGTGGAATTAACCTATCCGTATTTCCATGACGGTGAAGCGCAAACGTTAACAGAGGCGGTCGACATTATGGGACGTCTGCAATTAGGTCGTAAGTTTACCGATGATGAAAATGCGAAGATTGTGGCATTCTTGCTCACATTGACTGGCGATCAGCCGAGCTTTGACTTGCCGACACTTCCGCCTTCCAACGCTGATACCCCAGTGCCTCAGCCGTTTGACGATTAAGTGATGTTGCCAGCTCGTGCCGGTTAGCACTGGAATGAGCTGGCATTTTGCATGATAGTGGTTGCCGCCTGACATGAAAGGCGTCACAATAGCCCCGCAATCAAGATTATTGATATCACTTCTAGAGCAACCCTCCTGACGCCGAGTTTTTCTCATACCACGATATTGATATTCATGACCCTAAGTGATGGGCCATGCGGCCTGTGACGACATTTTTAATTTATTGAGATCAATTGATGAGTTTCTCCTCTTTAGGACTATCTGCACCATTATTAAAAGCCGTAGAAGAGCAAGGCTATACCACACCCTCACCGATTCAGGAAAAAGCGATTCCAGCGGTGATTGAAGGGCAAGACGTGATGGCGGCCGCGCAAACCGGGACGGGCAAAACCGCAGGCTTTACTTTGCCTATTTTAGAGCGTTTACAAGCAGGTAAACGCGCGCGACCTAACCACGTTCGCACCCTGATTCTGACCCCAACCCGTGAGCTTGCCGCCCAAGTGCATAAAAATGTTGAGCAGTACAGCCAGCATACATCGCTGAGCTCTATGGTGGTATTTGGCGGGGTGAAGATAAACCCGCAGATGATGAAGCTTCGCAAAGGCGCTGATGTGCTGGTGGCGACGCCAGGGCGTTTATTGGATCTGTATCAGCAAAATGCGGTGCGTTTTTCTCAGCTGGAAGTGCTGGTGCTGGATGAAGCTGATCGCATGCTAGACATGGGGTTTATTCGTGATATTCGTAAGATCTTGGGACTGTTGCCAGCCAAGCGTCAAAACTTGCTGTTCTCTGCCACTTTCTCGGCTGACATCCGCCAGCTAGCGAAAGAGCTGGTGAATAATCCGGTTGAGATCTCGGTGAGCCCTGCGAACCAAACCGCGACAGGGGTGGAGCAGTGCATTTATCCGGTTGATAAAAAGAAAAAGCCCGCGATGCTGCTTTCTTTGATTGCTGACAATAACTGGCAACAGGTGCTGGTGTTTAGCAAAACCAAGCACGGCGCCAACCGCTTGTCGCGTTATCTGGATGAGTACGGCGTAAGTGCCGCCGCCATTCATGGTAACAAGAGCCAAGGCGCGCGCACCAAAGCACTTGAACAATTCAAAACCGGTGACGTGCGAGTGTTGGTGGCAACGGATATCGCAGCGCGTGGTATTGATATTGCCCAATTGCCACAAGTGGTGAACTTCGATTTACCTCATGTGGCGGAAGATTATGTTCACCGTATTGGTCGCACCGGTCGCGCGGGGGCGGTAGGCAATGCCGTGTCTTTGGTGTGCGCTGATGAAGCCAAAGATTTGTTTGCCATTGAACGCTTGATTAAACAGGTTCTCCCGCGCCATAGCTTGGCGGACTTTCCGGTGGCGAATCCAGTGCCAGAGTCTAAACTCGACACGCGTCCGATCAAGCCCAAGAAGCCGAAAAAGAATAAACCGCGTCAGGATGGTCAACGCTCTGGTGACAATGCACGTGGCCACAAGCCGGTAGGGAAAAATCGTCGCCATACCGACAAACCAAGCGGCGGTAAGCCAGGGGCGGGTAATACGTCGCGAGCGCGCGGTGAGGCCAATTCGGCTAACAAACCCCGTCGTGCGCGACCAACGGGTACGAAAAACAGCGCATAATGCGGTACCTGTTTGCGGAAGATTAATGAGAAAACCGGCTGTTGGCCGGTTTTTTGTTTTAGATTACCTTAGCCAACTGCGCCAATACCTTATCAATGGCGTTACCGATTTTTGCCACGTGCTCTATGGTCTCTTCTGCCTCATCAATCACCTTTTGTGCTTGGCGTGCATGGGTGATAAGGCGATCCAACTCGTGCGCATCCTGCTCAAACTGGTCGCTATGCAAGGCAATCATGCTGGTATGATAGTGATAAAGTTGCTCGCCTAGCTGTTCTCTTTTTCGTTGCAATGGTTCCAGTTGTGGCCCAATCAATGTTTGACTCAAAAACCGGTCGAGGCTGTCGTAATTCGATTTCAGTAGGTGATAGCTTGTTTCGTTGGGGCTCATGGTCACTCCTCTAGCTGCTGTTGAAAGTCGTTAAGCGCATCAAGGTGGTGCTTGGTGGTCTCAATCGCACGGCGGGCGCTTTGCACAGAGGCGTTATTATCTAGACGGAGTGAATCAATGATTGCGTTATGCATGGCCACATAGTCCGATAAGGTACGATCTAAGCGTGCAAAGTAGGCATTCAGTCCCAGTAGCTTTTGTTTGGTGTGATAAGCATGGCGGTAGGCTTTAAGCCGCTGATCATAAGACGTATGGAAGGTGATGCAGCGAGTCTCGCGACGTTGCTGGCAGCGATTCGGGTTGTTTAGCAGTTGCATACGAATCGATAGGGCTTGATCTAAAGCGACCCGGGTTGCCATTTGCCAATGGGGGAGGTCTTGACGAAGACGCGCAATAGTTTGCTGTATCACGGGTTGTCCTGCGTCCATTACGGCCAGCAATTGTCGATGACGCGTTGTATCGCTCATTGCGCGGCCGAGTGCATTGATACCGGTCGAGACAATCGCGATATCAGCGTCTTCCACCGACTTAATGTCGTGAACAAAAGGATTGTCGCGAAGAGAGCTCAGGGTGTCATGTAGTTGCTCAGATGCCTGGTCGATTCGCGCATTGTGATCCTCGGTGGCGAGTGCGGAGAGAAGCTGGCTGTAGCGGACGAGATCGGCGAGGGCTTGTTGTTGTCCGGTATCGGCAATTGGTGTGATCTTGAGTTTGGAAGCCGGAAGCCCATCGCGCACTGCACGCGATAGAACCGCGTCAACACGCGCCTGTTTCGCGCTAACGTAGACAGATTCAACGGTGTGATGCACCTTGATGGACTGTTGCGCATAGTCTTTGACCAGTTGCTGAGAGGGTTGGGACGTGCAGCCAGCTAAGGTAAGAAGCGCAACCAAAGTGACTGTATTGCGGTATTGAACGAGAGCAGGCGGGAAACACATATTCATAGGCCAAATCACCGATAAATGAGACTTAATCAATGAGTGTGGCTGCCGGGCGGCGATTATAAATAGCAATAAAGGCTTTTTAATTGAATGTGGCATCAATAGCCACAATTGATGAAATTGATATCTTTATCTTTTACATGAAAGTGACGAATAGAAAAGCGCCTTGTCATCGTGAGTGATGACAAGGCGTGAGCGGATATCTGGTGAGCAGGCTAGTTCGCTTTGCGTACTTGAATAATCATTCCCATCATGGGGTTATCCAAATAGTGAATTTCGCCACTGCGCATCCGTCGTTTGTGCGTGAACGCGTAAGGCTGCAAAAAGCGCTCGATGTGGTACTGCTTCTTCACCTTTTCTAGGCCCGCGACTTGTACGTTATTCGTGTTTGATGAGGCCCCTTGCTGCGCATCTGTGGTTTGCAGTGGCATATTGACCACGTCTTCCACCAGTGCGCGCCGCTCGCTTGGCTCTCGTAGCACCATGTCGGCCTCGACGAACAAGTAATGCTGGACGTAGACGCGCAGTGTGCCATCTAGCTCATAGAGGGGCTGGCGAGGGGGCGCGGTTTCAAGCGCCTGCTCGTCCCACGCTTGTTCGCTATCTGACGCTGTATTGCTTGACGGGGTGGCTTGCGCTGTCACTGGCGTACCGTCTGGATTAAAACGGTCGCGATAGTCTTTTCCGGCACTGACACGCAGCAAAGGCAGGGCAGCGCGGCCACTGTCATCTTGACGCCATGCAACATGCACCATGGGCGTAAAGCCCGCATGGTTAGACAGTTTGTTGTAGGCATTTGTCAGCTGCCATTGACTACGAGGTAGTGGGGTCAGTCCTGCATTTTGTAGTGCGCTGTTGTTCGTCACTGGCGTTGCACGACGTACCGATCCCATATCGGTTTGTGCTGGCCAGCTTTCCTCCACGCTAGCAGGGTCTTGGTTGCGCTTAAACACAATCAATTCGACATCATAAAGTCGCTTAGCTAAAACCGGTTGGCTAAGTGAGATCAGTAGCAACGCCCAAAGGCTCTGCTTGGTATAGCGTGCTAGCCAGCCTGGTGGGTGACATGAATGATTTTTCACAGGTTACTCCGTTTTCTTTGGCAAGCCATTATGCGACCAGTTGGTGACTTGCAAATTGAGTCAACAGCTCATCAATAAAGTTCATCCGCTCCCGTCGATCGGTGAGACTTTCGATAAACTTAATTTTAGTTGGCCCGTCAAATTTATACTTGTCTGGCCGCGATTGTAACAGCCCGACCAAGAATCCGGGATCAATTTGCGCATCCTCATGAAACTCGACCATGCCGCCACGATCACTGGCTTCGATCTTTTTCACCCCTAATGCCGCGGCGCGTATCTTGAGCTGCTGGATATGAAGAAGGTTTTTGGTGGCGTCAGGCAGCAGACCAAAGCGGTCTATCAGCTCAACTTGCAGCTCATTAATATCATCGTTGGACTTAGCGCTGGCAATGCGTTTATACATCGATAAACGCATATTGATATCGGGAATATAATCATCCGGTAACAGCGCAGGCAAACGCAGCTCAATGTCTGTTTGTTCATTCAGCAATACATCTAAGCTCGGCTCTTTACCTTCTTTTAGTGCCTCGACGGCCTGCTCAAGCATATCCATGTACAGGGTGAAACCGACCGATTGGATTTGACCACTTTGCTCGTCACCGAGTAGCTCACCGGCGCCGCGTATTTCTAGATCTTGGGTCGCGAGGGTAAAGCCAGCGCCAAGGTCTTCGAGCGAGGCAATGGCGTCCAGTCGTTTCACCGCATCTTTGGTCATCCGTTTTGGATGGGGGGTCAGCAGATACGCATAGGCTTGGTGGTGCGAGCGACCGACACGGCCACGCAGTTGGTGGAGTTGTGCGAGGCCAAAGTGATCGGCGCGATCAATAATAATGGTGTTGGCTGAGGGAATATCGATACCGGTTTCGATAATGGTGGTACATACCAGCACGTTGTATCGTTGATGGTAGAAATCGCTCATGATCTTTTCTAGCTCACGTTCGCGCATTTGGCCATGGGCCACAGTCACGCGCGCTTCTGGGATCATTTCACTGATTTCATTCGCCGTTTTTTCTATGGTCTCGATATCATTGTGTAAAAAGTATACCTGGCCACCGCGCATAATCTCACGCAGCAATGACTCTTTAATTAGGGTATCTTCGCGTTCACGGACAAAGGTTTTCACCGCGAGGCGGCGTGACGGTGGGGTGGCGATAATCGAGAGATCGCGCATGCCACTCATCGCCATATTCAGTGTTCTGGGGATCGGCGTGGCGGTTAATGTGAGAATATCCACGTTGGCTCGCATCGCCTTAATTTTCTCTTTCTGGCGAACCCCAAACCGGTGCTCCTCATCAACAATCAATAAACCGAGGTCGCGTAGCTTCACATCCGATTGCAGTAACTTATGGGTGCCAATCAGAATATCGACCTTACCCGCTTCACAATCGGCCAAAATTGCTTTTTGCTCTTTTGCAGACTTAAAGCGTGACAACACCTCCACCCGGACGGGAAGATTAGCAAAGCGGTCGCGGAAATTCTCGAAATGCTGTTGAGCCAGCAGAGTGGTGGGGACTAACACGGCAACTTGCTTGCTGTTATTGACCGCTAAGAAGGCGGCACGCATAGCCACTTCAGTTTTACCAAAGCCGACATCGCCACATACCAAGCGATCCATGGCAATGGGGCGACACATATCGGAAAGCACCGCGTTGATCGCTTGTGATTGATCACTGGTTTCTTCAAACGGGAAAGTCGCCCGGAAAGCGCGATAGGCGTCTTTGTCATGGCTAAACGCAAAGCCAGGCTTGGTCTCTCGTTTGGCATACACATCGAGTAGCTCAGCGGCGACATCACGCACTTTCTCTGCGGCGCGGCGGCGTGCTTTCTCCCAGGCTTCTCCGCCAAGCTTATGTACGGGAGCGGCATCTTCTGCGCCGCCAGAATAGCGACTAATCAGGTGTAAGGCGCCAACCGGAACATATAACTTGGCGCCTTGCTGGTATTCGAGCGTCATGTACTCGGTTTTGAGCCCGCCCGCTTCCAGAGTTTGTAAGCCTTGGTAGCGTCCAATACCATGCTCGAGATGGACAACGGGCTGGCCGGGTTTTAGCTCCGCCAAGCTTCTGATCACCGCATCGCTGCTGACACTTTGCTTGCGTTTATCGCGCCGGCGCTGCTGCACCGCGCGCTCACCAAACATGTCGCTTTCACAAATTAGGGCAAATTGTCGGGTGTTATCAATAAAGCCTTGGTCAACCGGACCGATGATTAAGCCAAATCGACCGGGTTGCGACAAAGCTTCTTGCAAGCCGTCGGCCACCATGGGACGAATTTTGGCTTGGGCGAGAAGATCCAGCAGGGCCTCGCGTCGTCCTTCCGATTCGACTGAGAAAACCAGGGTGCCGCTAAATTGCTCACTAAATTGGCGTAGCGCCGCGAGGGGCTCCTTGGCTTGGTGATTGACCGTCAACGTTGGCAGCGGCGCAATGTCGAGGTTTTCTCGCCCCGCTTTTTCTGTGACGCTGTCACTTTCCAGCTTTAAGCGAGGGTACTGCTTTAAGGTGGTGTGTAAGCGCTCTTTACTGAGCCACAACGCCTCGGGGGGTAACAGTGGGCGAAGCGGGTCGACGCGTCGTTGATCATAGCGGGTTGCCACGTCCGCTTGGAAATGGTCAATCGCACTGTCAATATCCCCGACCGATAAAACCAAGGTGTTGTTCGGTAAGTAATCGAACAAGGTTTCGGTGTGTTCAAAAAACAGTGGCAGCCAGTATTCAATCCCAGCCGGCCAGGTTTTCTTACTCACTTGTTGGTAAATAGATTCTGGCTCTCGGCGCGCCTCAAAATGCTCGCGAAAACGGCCTCGGAAATATTCCACCGCCGCGTCATCGGTGGGGAATTCATGCGCGGGTAATAGCTGGATCTGTTCTAGCTCACCCGTGGAGCGTTGGTTTTCTGGATCAAATTGGCGAATGGTATCGACTTCATCATCGAAAAAATCGATCCTATAAGGTTCGTCACTGCCCATTGGGAACAAGTCGAGAATCGAGCCTCTGCTCGCAAACTCGCCATGCTCCATCACTTGGTCAACGTGGCGGTAGCCGGCGTCTGTCAGCTGATCACGCAATTTCTCAAGCGATAAGATATCGCCTTTTTTCACCATTAAGGCATGTTGATGGAGAAAATGTCTCGGCGTCACGCGCTGTAATGCGGTGCTCGCGGGCGCAATGAGTACCCCGTCTTGTTGATGAGGAAGCTGATACAGACAAGACAAACGCGCGGAGATAATATCCTGATGGGGAGAAAAACTGTCGTAAGGCAAGGTTTCCCAATCAGGCAGGAGGTCACAGTTACCCTGGGTAAATTGACGAATGGCGGGCTGCAAACGCACCGCAGTCTGGTTGTCGGGCACCAAAAGGAACACCGGACCGGCGTGTTGCTGGGTGAGCGTCGCAATGGCTAGCGGTAACGCAGCCCCTGATAAATTGCCAAGATGTTTGACGTCGCCTGGCCCTGAGGGCAGGGTAAAAGCATAGAGCGGTTGTTGGGTCATGAGTTTAACTGCTTGATTGTTTTCGGTTTCGTGCACGCTTTTTTAAGAGTTTTTGTTGATGATGTAACGCAGCACGAATGAGCGTGTCGCGGTCTTCTTCCAATAAACGCGTGTACTGAATTTGGATCACATAGTCAGGGTTTTCTTGATCGCTGTCGGTGTGAGGCTCGCATCTCGTCACGACGCCGTAGCAATAGATGGCCGTTGGCGGATAATCGAGAAACAACTTCACGCGCGCGTGCACGCCTTTTTTAATTGGCGAATGGCTATGATAAGAAAAACTGCTCGCCCCAAATGCGTGTGTCACAAAGCGATGGTCGGGCTGATCTTCGTGGCTGAGCATATAGCCCATCATCAGTGTCATTTTTTCGTTTTGCGCCTGCAGCACCCGGAATAACGCAGAGGCATCCTCCGGATCGATCGCTTTAAGATCTTTTTCTACGTCGCTATCGAGCTGGCCGCATTGACTCGCCAGGCGAAAAGGTGCCGGGATTTCGGCGGTAAAAGCCTGCGCATCTGGCTGGGCTTGATTGTCAGCAAGAGGCTCAACATTAATGCGAATCGCCGCTCGCACAGAAAAATATTCGTCTTGGCTCATCACTGTGCCTTAGATTGCAGTTGTATTAATGATTATCACGCACCCTTGGCAAGAGGTAAAGATCAGTCGCAGTTTCTGGGGGCGGTGAGGCGTTAATTGGGGTGACAATGGTGCCTTTCGTAAAAGGTCGGCTTGGCGTCCCCCCATTGGACAGGTATGCTTGCAGCGAATCAAAACAATAAGCTAGGTGCGCTATGTTTCAACCCTTGTCGGTGTTTATTGGCTTGCGATACTTACGCGGCCGCTCAGCCGACCGTTTTGGACGCTTCGTCTCCTCGATGTCGACGGCAGGCATTGCCATTGGCGTGATGGCGTTGATCACCGTCTCGTCGGTGATGAATGGCTTTGAAGCTCAGCTGAAAGGCCGAATTCTCGGCGTGTTGCCTCACGCGATTATTGCCAACGGGCAAGCAAACCCAGATCAAACCGCGATTGAGCGTTGGCCTCACGTGATTGATACGGCGCCGGTACAAACCACGGATGCCGTGATTCAAAGCCGCAAAGGCTTAAGCGCCGGCTTGTTAGAGGGCATCGACCCCAGTGCACATGAGCCTTTGGCTTCCCACCTATTGCAAGGTGAACTGTCGGCACTGGCAGCCGGGCGCTATCAAGTGATCATTGGGCGTAGCATGGCCGCTGAGTTACAACTTCGCGTCGGGGATGCTGTCCGCGTGATGGTAACCAGTGCCAGTCGTTTTACACCGATAGGTCGGATCCCCGCACAGCGCTTATTTACGGTGGCGGGTATCTTCCATACAGGGACGGATGTCGACGGGCAATTAATGCTGGCTAACATCGACGATGTGGCGAGACTCAGTGGGGTATCACCGTCTCAAGCCAACGATTTACGCCTGTTTTTAGATGATCCATTTGCCATTACCCAATTAAAGGCACACGCCGATCCCGATACGTGGACGGATTGGCGTGTTTGGCGCGGCGAGCTGTTTCAAGCGGTAAAAATGGAAAAGAACATGATGAGCTTGATGCTCAGCCTGATTGTGATTGTCGCCGCGTTTAACATTATTTCCGCGCTGATCATGGTGGTCATGGAGAAACAATCTGAGGTCGCGATTTTAAAAACTCTTGGGATGCAAGATAAAGACATTGTTGCTGTCTTTATTGCCCAAGGCAGTTTGAGTGGTGTGCTGGGCGCCGCGGTAGGTGGCGTGCTCGGTGTGCTCCTATCGGCATACATCAATGAAATCATGTCTATTTTTGGTGTGAGTCTGCTGGGTAACGGCCTAGCGTTACCTGTGGTTATTAATCCTTTTCATGTGGCGATGGTATTAGGCTTAGCGGTCGTGCTAAGTGTGCTAGCCACGCTATTTCCTGCGTTTAAAGCGGCATCTGTTCACCCTGCTGAGGCACTGCGTTATGAGTAAATCTTTGTTGTCCTGTCACCGCGTCAGTAAAACGTATCAAGAGGGCGGACAGCCGACCTGTGTGTTAAACGATGTTTCCTTGACCATTGCCCCGGGAGAGCTGGTGGCGATAGTAGGCTCCTCTGGCTCGGGGAAAAGTACATTATTACACACCTTGGGGACGCTCGATTTGCCCTCGGAAGGTGATGTGTGGATTGAGGGTGAGGCGGTCAATGCGATGACGGCCAAGCAGCAAGCAAAGCTGCGCAATCAAACGCTTGGGTTTGTGTATCAATTTCACCATTTGCTCGCCGATTTCACCGCGCTGGAAAATGTGATGATGCCGCTTTTGATCAACAAAATGAGCCACAGCGCCGCGTCTGAACGTGCGACGGCCATGCTCAACGCGGTAGGGGTCGGACACCGGCTCAGCCATCGCCCGGCAGAGCTATCAGGTGGCGAACGGCAGCGTGTGGCCATTGCACGTGCATTAGTCAATGAACCCAAGTTGGTACTGGCCGATGAGCCGACCGGCAACTTGGATCATACCACTGCGCTCGAAATCTACGATTTGATGCGCCAGTTAAATGCCCAACATGGCACGGCCTTTTTAGTGGTAACCCATGACGGTGAGCTGGCAGCAAAATTGGATCGTCAACTGACCATGCAAGACGGTCAGTTGCTGGGGCAGGAGGGAGCATGAAGCCTTTATCGTTGGCCATCGGTCGTCGTTTTAGTCGCGCCAGACAACGCAATCGCTTGGTCTCTTTTATTTCCTTATCGTCAGTGATTGGGATTGCGGTGGGGGTGATGGTGATCATTGTGGGTCTGTCTGCGATGAACGGCTTTGAGCGCGAACTGAATCAACGTGTGCTGTCTGTGGTACCGCATGCACAAGTGTTTGGTGTCAATGGCCCTATCGATAACTGGCAACAGGTCAAACGTCAGACTGAGCAGCATCCCAATGTCGAGGCTGCGGCTCCCTATGTTGAGATGACGGTGTTGATGGAGCATGGCTCTGCGCTGCAACCTGCGCAAATTCGCGCTGTCGATCCGGATGATGAGCAAACCGTGAGTCGCATTGGTGATTATATTGAAGGTGGCTGGGAGAGCTTGCCAGCTGGGCAGTCGCAGATTGTGTTGGGACAAGGCGTGGCGGCGAAGTTGGGCGTCAGTCAAGGAGATTGGTTAACGGTCATGGTTCCCGCGACGGATAGCCAACTTGCATTGCGCGCCCCGAAGCGAGTGAGAATGCAAGTGGCTGGACTGTTGCGTCTCGGTGGACAAATCGACCATTCATTGGCCCTGATGCGACTTCAGGACGCGCAAACTATTATGCAAATAGGACAGTCAGTGACCGGTGTGTCTCTAAAGGTGTCTCCGGTGTTGCAGGCCCGTCAGATTGTGCATGAAGTCGGCCAAACGCTAACCACCTATGTGTATCTAAAAGACTGGACGAGTGAGTTCGGTTATTTATATCGGGATATTCAGTTGGTGCGAACCATCATGTATTTGGTGATGGTGTTAGTGATCGGTGTGGCCTGTTTTAATGTGGTTTCAACCTTGATGATGTCGGTAAAAGACCGAGCTGCTGACATTGCTATTTTGCGCACCATGGGGGCGGACGATAGACTGATCCGCCGCATCTTTATTTGGTATGGGCTCTTTTCTGGTGCCTTAGGCAGTGTGTTGGGCAGTCTATTGGGGGTCACCCTCGCCACTCACCTCACGGCGATATTGTCTCAGGTCGAACAGTGGCTCGGGCATCGCTTTTTATCAGGGGATGTGTACTTTATTAATTTCTTACCCAGTGAGCTGCATGCCGCCGATGTCATACTGGTGAGTACCACGGCCATACTGCTTAGTTTGCTTGCCGCTTGGTATCCAGCCCGAAGAGCCTGTCAGCTCGAGCCTGCCGCGGTGTTGAGTGCCAAATAGTGGCGATATCGCTTGGTATGCTTTGGTCACTGATACGCTTTATTTTATAAAAACCAAGAGCCCGACAATGGGCTCTTTTTGATCTGCCTCGTTGAACCCTGCAGGGACTATCAAGTGTATACGCGGCGCTGACGCCTGCCTCGCACTTCTGCCTGACGGCGTTTGGACGCGTTTGATGCCTCGCGTAGATTAAATCAGGACGATTTAAGAGGGCTTGTTTGGGTTAGGCAACACTTCTTTAATTTTCTTAGGCAAGCGTAACTTACGTTTTTCCCAGCTTCTGACCACAGAATAGCGCCAGATGCCACGTACGGTGAAATAGCCGATGACAGCCATCACCAGTCCGCTGGTGGCGCAGCCTAATAAAAACGGTGGGCCGATGTGGCTCATTTGCTCCGCCAAGTAATGCCACGATAGTTCAAAGTGGAACGGGTATGGGGGACTGTTCATCATCCAGGTGCCGAGCTTATAAGCAAGATAAAAAAGCACCGGCATGGTGATGGGGTTGCTTACCCATACTAACGCGACGGCAAGCGGCAGGTTGACCCCAAACAGAATCGCTAGGCCGGCAGCCATGATCATTTGGCTTGGTAGGGGGACAAATGCCATAAACAAGCCGACGGCAAAGGCACCGGAAGCCGACCGGCGGTTAAGGCACCATAAGTTGGGGTCATGCAACAGGCTACCAAACACCCTGAGTGCCTTATTGTCGCGCAATGTTTCACGCTTGGGCATATAGCGTTGGAAAAACTTCTTAGGCATACCTGTTTACATTACCTGGAAATTACGCAATGACGCTGACCTTTACATTGACTGCCGCACTGGCCGTGCTGTCGCTACCTTGGTGGCCAATATTACCGCCAATTTGGGTCTGTATCATGACAGTGATCGTCTTCTTTGTTGGGTGGAAAAGACGTTGGTGGTGGCTTGCTGGAAGCGCGTTAGGACTCACTTGGGCTGTATTGTCCGCAAACTTGTATCAAGCCGACGTGATCCACGTCATTTCACACCAAGAGGATACTACAATCAGTGGGACAGTGGGCACCCTTTTCAGCGCAAAAAAGGGGGCGCAAGCGATTATTTTTGACGCCGATAAAATTAATCACACAAGATTGCCGCCTTTTCGCTCAGCCCGAGTGCGTGTTTATTGGCAATCTCCCCCGTATCCTAAGCAAGGCGAGCGCTGGCAATTGGTGGTAACGTTTAAGCCGCCTTATGGGCGATTAAACGAGGCAGGTTTTGATGCTGAAAAATATTATGTTGCACGGCGAGTACATGCCAAAGCTCGGCTAAAAGAAGCGACGCAATTGACTGAGCAAGTGAGTTGGCGTCAACAACTACTCGATACGCTTAGTCCCGCTTTATCAACACTGTCCTATGGGCCGCATTTATTGGCATTGAGCCTTGGCGAGCGAGGGTGGTTAACCCCAGCGCACTGGGACACGCTGACGCACAGTGGTTTGGCGCATTTGATGGCTATTTCAGGGTTGCATATTGGTTTGGCCTACGGAATAGGGTGGCAAATCGGCCGTTGGGCGCGCGTCTTTCTACCAGAACGACGCCTGTTTTTATGGTTGCCTTTGTACGTTGCAGTTTGGGTGGCGTCGCTCTATGCGGCATTAGCCGGGTTTGCACTGCCCACTCAACGCGCGCTCATTGCCTTGATGCTGGTGTCGATCAGTAAACGCTTGGGAGCGCGGATTTCTCCGCTGAATCTGTTGCAGTTAACCTTATTATTGGTATTGCTCCGCGACCCTTTCGCCGGTTTCTCAATGAGTTTTTGGCTCTCATTTGCCGCCGTGGGGGCCTTATGCATGGCGCATTACACGCTTGCTCACACCACCGAGGGTCGAAAACAAACACGGTCTTGGCTTCGCCCTATCAAGCAGCTTATCGGTATACAGTTGATTCTATTGGTAGGAATGCTTCCTTTGCAGCTAGGGTTATTTGCAGGGATCAGCGCCGCTGCCACGCCCATTAACCTCGTGGCGGTGCCTTGGGTGGGTATGGTGACCGTACCGCTGGTCTTTGTCGGCCTGCTGAGTGAGAGTTTATCGCTTTCCCGTGTCGCAGATTGGGTGTGGGACGGGGCAAATGCCAGCCTTCAACCGGTGATGGCACTGGCCGATCAGGCGGCGGACACCTGGTTACCCGCCCCAGTCGCTTCGGCAGGCTGGGCAATATCGGCGATGGTACTCGCTTGGGGACTCTACGGGTGGCATTGGCATCGTTTAAAGGCAGTGATGTTGGTCCTTGCCGCAGCCGTGGTAGCTTGGCGAGATCCCAAACCGGTCAACTGGCAAATTGATGTGTTGGACGTCGGGCATGGGTTGGCGGTATTGATCAGTAAGAATAACCGCGCGGTGCTCTATGACACTGGCAACCGCTGGCAGGTGGGTGGCATTGCTCAGGCGGTTATCGCGCCGATTCTGACACATCGGCAAATTAGACAGTTAGATGGCCTCATTCTCAGTCATGGCGACAGTGATCATGATGGTGGCGCGACGTTTATGTCTGATACCTATTCACCACAGTGGCGCCGCGCCAGTGAGCGGCGCGTTGGGTATCAAGCCTGTGTGGCCGGCGAGCGTTGGCGCTGGCAAGGACTCACCTTTTCGGTACTCTGGCCTCCGGCACAAAAGCGGCGTGCTGATAATGATGATTCCTGTGTGATCCGAGTGTCTGGCGATGGGCGTAGCGTGTTGCTCACTGGCGATATAGAAGCCAGTGGGGAGGCTGATTTGTTGGCGTCTCTGACCGACAAAAAGGCACTTGATAGTGACATCATTTTGGTGCCCCACCATGGTAGTGCGTCTTCGTCTTCCTCCGCGTTTATTCGCGCCGTTGATCCCGTTTGGGGCGTGGCGTCAACCGGGCTCCTTAATCCATGGCAGCTTCCGTCACCAGAGGTGAAATTGGCCTATCAAAACGCCGGTATCACCTGGCTTGATACGGCGGCGAATGGCCAAGTGCGTTGGCAGAGTGTCGGCTCTGGTTGGCAGTTAACACGTTGGCGGCAGGATCGCAGCGATTATTGGTATCGTCAGATGTTTAAACGTCGGCCAGTATATTTGGACGCGGACTTGTAAAAGAGTAGAATGCCCGTCTGTTTAACACATCTAAACGATTTTAATGAGCGAATATCAAGATAAAACGACCTGGCAGACGTTTAAGCAGCTGTGGCCCTACATTGCCAACTATAAAGTAGGGCTCATTGTTGCCATTATCGCCTTGGTGATTAATGCCGCCAGTGACACCCTGATGCTCTCAATGCTGAAGCCGTTGCTTGATCAAGGCTTTACCTATGATGATGTCAAAGGCGATTTCCTCAAATGGATGCCTGTCTATTTGGTCGCACTCATGGTGATACGTGGCTTGTCGAGCTTTGTGTCCGCTTATTGCTTATCTTGGGTGTCGGGTCATGTGGTGATGACCATGCGCCGCCGGATGTTCAATCACTTTATGAAAATGCCCGTCAGCTTTTTTGACCAAGAGTCGTCCGGGGCACTGCTTTCTCGGATTACGTATGACTCAGAACAAGTGGCGTCAGCGACCAGTAGCGCGTTGGTCAGTTTGGTGCGCGAAGGGGCATCCATCATCGGTTTGATGGCGTTGATGTTTTGGTCAAGCTGGCAGCTCTCCGCCATTCTTCTGGTGATTGCGCCGGTGGTCGCGATTTCTATCCGCATCGTCTCTAAGCGCTTCCGTCGCATTTCTTCCAATATGCAAGATGCAATGGGGTCGGTGACTAGCTCCGCCGAGCAAATGCTCAAAGGGCACAAAGTGGTGCTTAGTTACGGTGGGCAAGACGTTGAAAAGACACGTTTTGAGAAAGTCAGTAACCGTATGCGTCAGCAGACCATGAAGCTGGTGTCCGCACAAGCGATTGCCAACCCAGTGATCCAGTTGATTGCGTCAATGGCATTGGTGGTGGTGTTGATTTTGGCCAACACAGAGGCGATTCGCTCTGAGCTAACTGCAGGTACCTTTGCGGTGGTGTTTGGTGCCATGTTTGGTCTGATGCGCCCACTTAAATCCTTGACCAACGTGACCTCTCAGTTCCAACGCGGGATGGCGGCTTGCCACAGTTTATTTAATCTGATGGAGCTGGAGACCGAAAAAGACACCGGGACACACGCGGTGGAGCAAGTGAGTGGCGACATTAAGGTTGAGGATGTGGTCTTCACCTATCCCACTCGAGATGCGCCGGCCCTCAACCATGTGAGCTTTGAATTGCCAGCAGGGCAGACGCTAGCCTTGGTTGGGCGTTCAGGGTCAGGAAAAAGCACCATTGCTAACCTGTTAACCCGTTTTTATGAACTAGACAGTGGTGTGATTACGCTCGATGGCGTACCGATTGAGGATTATACCCTAGGTAATTTGCGTCAGCATGTCGCGGTGGTGTCGCAAAACGTTCATCTGTTTAATGACACGGTCGCGAATAACATCGCGTATGCCGCAGAAGACAAGTATAGCCGTGAGCAAGTCGAGCACGCCGCGAAACTTGCCTATGCCGATGATTTTATCCGCGGGCTCGATCATGGCTATGACACCATGATTGGTGAAAACGGCGTCAGCCTGTCTGGCGGACAGCGCCAACGTTTAGCCATCGCGCGTGCCTTGCTACGTAATGCGCCCGTCTTGATCCTGGATGAGGCAACGTCGGCACTGGATACAGAGTCGGAGCGCGCTATCCAGGCGGCGCTGGATGAATTGCAAAAAAATCGTACGGTGTTGGTGATCGCCCATCGCCTGTCGACCATTGAAGATGCTGATCAAATTTTGGTTGTGGATGAAGGTGAGATTGTCGAGCGAGGCAGTCATCAAGCGCTTCTTGAACGTGAGGGGGCCTATGCGCAGCTTCACCGTATTCAGTTTGGTGACTGAGCATGCTAGAGCAACTGTGGTTTGGTCATCAACGCCCGCTATGGTCGGTATTATTAAGACCGTTTAGTGCGTTGTTTGGCATGATAGCGCGCCATCGTCGGCGTCAATATCTGCGCGGCAAAACACAGCGCTATTCGGCGCCAGTGCCGGTTATCGTGGTGGGGAACATCATGATTGGCGGCAATGGCAAAACCCCGTTTGTGATTTGGTTGGTGGAACAACTAAAAGCGCATGGTTACCGTCCAGGGGTGGTGTCACGCGGGTATGGCGGTAAATCTGAGCACTATCCACTCTTACTCAGCCAAACCACGCCACCGCGCACGGCGGGGGATGAGCCGGTTTTGATAGCACGTCGCACTCAAGTTCCTGTCTGTGTCGACCCCAACCGCAGCGAGGCGGTTAAACGTATCCTGCAAGAAGGTGTCGATATTGTGATCACAGATGATGGTCTCCAGCACTACCAGCTTGAAAGAGACATAGAGATCGTGATCATTGATGGCCAGCGCCGGTTTGGTAACGGTCATTATCTACCGTTGGGGCCGTTGCGCGAATCACTCGATAGGCTTGAGAGCGTCGATATGTTGGTCACTAACGGTGGGACACCACAAGGGCAAGAGTGGGGGATGCATCTGGTGCCTGGCTTGGCCGTTAATCTACGTACGGGACAACGCTGTCAAGCCTCAATGCTACCGCAAGTGGTGGCAGTCGCCGGGATTGGCCATCCACCACGCTTTTTTAATACCTTGCAGCAAATGGGCGTGACACCCGTTCACAGTCAAGGAATTAATGATCATCAAACCCTCAACGCCGACGAGCTGGACAGGTTGAGCAAGAAGGGGCAACATTTGCTGATGACAGAAAAAGATGCGGTAAAATACCAAGGGATCGCACAAGATAACTGGTGGTATTTACCGGTAGAGGCACGGCTGCCTGACGAGGTAGCTCAGGCCGTATTCACCAAGATAGAACGTTTGCAAACAAACGCGAATAAAAAATAAAGGAACGCTATGGATCACCGCCTGCTTGAAATTGTGGCCTGCCCATCATGCCAGGGCAAACTCTATTATCAACGCGATAACAATGAGTTAGTTTGTAAGTTTGATCGTGTTGCCTATCCGATCATTGATGGTATTCCCGTGCTGCTTGAATCAGAAGCTCGCGATATGTCATTGGAAGAGGTCCAGGGATGAGCCCGTTTTATGTGGTGATCCCGGCGCGATTTGGTTCGAGCCGCTTGCCGGGTAAACCGTTGGCTGATATTGCTGGCAAGCCGATGATCCAACACGTTTATGAGCGCGCCCAAGCGGCCGGTGCCAGTCAGGTGATTGTTGCAACGGACGATCAACGTATTGAATCGGCGGTACGGGCGTTTGGCGGCGAGGTGTGTTTAACACGTGCCGACCATGAGTCTGGCACTGAGCGCTTAGCGGAAGTGGTCGAACGTTATAACTTTGCCGATGACGATATCATCGTCAATGTGCAAGGCGATGAACCGCTGATCCCCTCTGCGGTAATTGGTCAAGTGGCGGAGAACCTCAGCCAAAATGACCAGGCACCGATGGCTACCTTGGCGGTTGCGATTGATGACAAAGACCAAGTGTTTAACCCCAACGTGGTCAAGGTAGTGACGGATCATAAAGGGTTTGCCTTGTACTTCAGTCGCGCCACCATCCCTTGGGATCGCACCCATTTCGAGGCTGACTCTCCCGACATCCCACAAGCATTGTTGCGGCACATTGGTATTTATGGCTATCGAGCGGGATTTATTAGCCGTTACATTCACTGGACACCGAGTCCGTTGGAGAAGATTGAATCGTTAGAGCAGCTGCGCGTATTGTGGCATGGCGAGAAAATCCATGTGGCGGTTGCCACACAGACGCCCCCACATGGCGTCGATACCCAAGCAGACTTAGAGGCAGTGCGTGCTTATTTAGCCGTAGATAGCAACGCATAGGCGCGGTTTTACGTCTACTGCGAATGGTAATAACAAAGCCGCGAATCAATCGCGGCTTTTTTGGTGGGTGATGTGCTGTGGGGACCTTAATTGGCCGGCTGAGCGATAAAATCACGGAGACGTTGCCACGCTTGTCCCAATCGCTCGTGCCAATAGCGTTCGAACTGCTCGAGGTATTGCGCACGTGGGCCGTATTTTATCCATGGCTGCTTAATTTGCTTTTGCGCCATGAAGTTAGTGGGAGCCGGGATGGGATCGAGTCCAGCGCTTTGAAACTCGTAGACGGCACGATCCATATGTGCCGCGGATGTGACGAGCACTAGGTTACTACTGCCAACCACCGATGCGGCTTGGTAGGCTTCCTCCCATGTATCCTTGGCGGTTTCAAGCAACAGGATACTGTTTTTATTGACACCCAACGCCATTGCGACGCGTGCCAACATACGCGCATGGCTGACTTCATAACCATGGTCATAGCCCGACAAAATTAGTTTGGAGGTGGGGTACATTCGGTGAATACGGATGCCTTCTGCGAGGCGCATTAACGCCGCACGAGAAAGCTCTGAGGTTGGGGGTATGGCGTCATCTACGACATGACTGTTGCCCAGTACCATTACAAAGTCTACCGGCTTTTCCGTGGGGAGAAACGCGGTGTATTGACGCTCAAGTGGACGAAGGAGTCCAGAGGCGACCGGTTGAAACGAAGTGAGAAAAATCCCAGCAAACGCAACGAAGATAACAAAAGATGCCAGCCTTTTACGCTGAGAGAACCAAAGCAGGCATAGCCCGAAAAGACCCAACAATAACAGCGCGGGCAAGGGCATTATCAAGGTTGAGATAAGTTTTTTTAATTCAAACATGCAATGTCGCCCGAAATATAGTCAAACGAGGCACAAATAATGCCATAAACCTTTATTAACGTAAGGCTTGTGACAGAATATGCCTTTCTACCACTCAATGATAACGAATGCCATTGTGACTGAGGATAAAAATTTCGACGACATTGCCCACAAATTTGTTAAAAACATTTATGGATCGGGCAAAGGCGAAATCCGCCAGGCGGTCGTTTGGCAGGACATCGAGCAGATCCTGCACTGTTTTCCGCCTGAGCAGACCCTGCATATTTTAGATGCCGGCGGTGGGGTTGCCCCTATGTCTCGGCACTTGGCGGCGCGCGGTCACAGGGTCACTTTATGTGATCTTTCTTCGCAAATGCTCGACTTAGCCCGTCAGGAGATTGAACAACAGGGCTTACTTGCGCAGTATCAGCTGGTTCATTCGTCGGTGCAGACGATTGGCGACCATTTGAGCGATCCGCCGGATGTGATTTTATTTCATGCGGTACTGGAGTGGACCGCGGAGCCGGAGCAGGTATTGAAAGACTTGCTTAAGCAACTGCGCCCGGGGGGGATCGCATCGGTGATGTTCTATAACCAAACCGGGTTGCTCTTTAAGAACCTCGTGTGCGGTAACCTCACGCATGTTGAGGAAGGTATGCCGCATCGTAAGCGGTTTAAGCTTCAGCCACCTAAAGGCTTGCAACCAGAGAGCGTGTATCGATGGATGCAAGACAGTGACATTATCCTCAAAGGTAAAACAGGCGTACGCACCTTTCACGATTACATGCGTGATACCAATATTGGTGATTTTACCTTTGAGCAGGTCATGGCGTTGGAGCAACAGCTTTGCCGCCAAGAGCCATTTGTGTCTCTGGGGCGATATATCCATGTATGGGGACAGCACAGTGCCCCAAGCAATCAAGATAAAAACAAGGACAACGGATGAGTGATCAGGCTCAGTCTTCCCAGTCGTGGACAGACGACGCTCAGACAGTACCTGAGTTGGTTAGTTGGGTAAAACAAAGTGACTTAGGGTTAAACCTGCCGCCAGAGCGCTTGGCATTCTTGCTGGCAATGGCGGTGATGAGTCAAGAGCGGTTGGAGGACGAACTGAGCGAGCATGAGCTCGTGGATGTCTTTCGACTGGTCAGTGAGCAGTTTGTTAGCGGTGAAGGTGCCACGCTTGGCAATGTTGCTTTTCGCGCCAACAATGCGATCAACGAAATGGTGCAAGCGCGGTTGCTAAGCCGGTTTACCAGTGAAATGACCGATGGTGATAGCATTTACCGCCTCACGCCATTGGCGCTAGGTATTGCGGACTATTACGCCCGTCATCGTGAATACTCAACGCTAAAGCTGTCGGTACAACTGTCTATGGTGGCTGACGAAATCGCTAAGGCGCGCCGTGCGGCGGAAGAAGATGGGGATGCGACCTTTTGGCGTCATAACGTCTATGGTGTGTTGAAGTACTCGGTCGCCGAGATTTTTGACCGCATCGATCTTAATCAGCGCGTGATGGATGAGCAGCAACAACAGGTAAAAGAAGATATTGCTGCGCTCCTCACCCAGGACTGGCAAGCCGCAATCGCTAACTGTGAATACTTGCTCAACGAAACCTCGAGTACTTTGCAAGAGTTACAAGAAACGTTGCAGGCCGCGGGGGATGAGCTTCAGAGTCAGCTGCTTGAGATTCAAGAAGTGGTGCGGGGGCGTGATGATCTTGAGTTCGTCGATCGCATGGTATACAGCTTGCAAATGAAGCTGGATCGTATCGTGAACTGGGGACAGCAAGCGATCGACCTATGGATAGGTTACGACCGCCATGTGCATAAATTTATTCGCACCGCGATTGATATGGATAAAAACCGTGCATTCAGCCAGCGTTTACGTCAGTCGGTATCGGACTACTTTGACGCGCCATGGTTTTTAACGTATGCCGATGCTGAGCGACTGCGTGATACGCGAGATGAAGCCTTGGTGTTACGTGACGATGAAGTCACCGGAGAGATGCCAGAAGAGGTGGCGTTCGAACAATTAAGTGTGGTTGACGATGGCCTTTCACAGAAAGTGTCACAGATGCTCAACCGCCATCGAGAAACCGGACAAGCGATCGACTTAGGTCGTGTCCTGAAAGATTACTTAGCCGAGCACCCACAAGCTCGCCATTTTGATCTCGCGCGCTTAGTGATTAACCAAGCGGTCCGCATGGGCTACTCCCAATCTGATCTTAACGCGATTCAGCCTGATTGGCAGGCGATTAACGACTTCGGAGCTAAGGTACAAGCGAATGTCATCGATAAATACTGAACAGCCAATGCCAGAAGGGCTGGCYAAAGCCATTGCTAACCCTTTGTTCCCGGCGTTGGACAGTGCACTGCGTGCTGGCCGCCATATTGCCAGCGACGATCTGGATAACCACGCCTTGCTGATGGAATTTGAGCAAGAGCTGAATATTTTTTACCAGCGTTATAACGCTGAATTGGTCCGCGCGCCAGAGGGCTTTTTCTATCTTCGTCCTCGCTCAACCAGTTTAATTAGGCGTAGCGTGCTATCTGAACTGGATATGCTGGTTGGCAAAGTCCTTTGTTTTCTGTACTTAAGCCCAGAGCGCTTGGCCCAAGAGGGGATCTTTACCACCCAAGAGCTTTTTGATGAGCTATTAGCGTTGGCTGACGAGAAGAAACTGATGAAGTTGGTCACGCATCGCGCAACAGGCTCAGATCTTGACCGTGAGAAGCTTTTCGACAAAGTGAAAACCTCGCTGCGACGTTTGCGTCGTCTCGGGATGATCTTACCCATCGGTGAGGGAAGTAAATTCCGTGTCAGTGAAGCAACGTTCCGTTTTGGTGCTGATGTACGAAGCGGTGACGATCCACAAGAAGCCCAATTGCGTCTGATTCGTGACGGGGAAGCCGTGGTGCATAGCCAAGCGCACATTCAATCAAGCTTGCTCGATGAGCACTCGGATGAAGACGCAGACAATGCCGATACAGAGACAACAGAGGAGCCGACAGTATGAGCCAGCGCGGTAAGTATCACTCACTCACCATGGTGAACTGGAACGGCTTTTTTGCACGAACCTTTGATATTGACTCCCTCGTCACCACCTTATCAGGCGGGAACGGCGCGGGTAAGTCGACCACCATGGCGGCGTTTATCACCTCGCTGATCCCTGACCAAACCCTGTTGCATTTCCGTAACACCACAGAGGCAGGCAGCTCAAGTGCTTCTCGTGATAAGGGGTTGCACGGTAAATTACAGCCAGGTGCCTGCTATGCCGCCTTGGATGTAGTGAATTCACGCCAACAGCGGGTGCTGTTTGGTGTGCGTCTTCAACAAGTGGCAGGGCGTGATAAGAAGGTGGATATCAAGCCGTTCGTTTTACAAGGCTTGCCTTCTTCTGTGGCCCCAACCGATGTGTTGGTCGAGACCTTAAATAACGGTCAAGCGCGTGTACGCCAGCTGAACGAGGTAAAAGAGGCGGCGAGCGCCTATGAAACCGCGCACTTTAAAGCCTTTAACTCGGTCACCGACTATCACGCGCAAATGTTTGAATTTGGCGTGCTACCGAAAAAGCTGCGCACCCAGCAAGATAGAGGCAAGTTTTATCGATTAATTGAAGCGTCACTCTACGGCGGCATTTCTAGCGCAATCACCAAGTCGTTGCGCGAGTATTTGTTGCCACAAAATGGTGGTGTGAAAAAAGCCTTCCAAGATATGGAAGTGGCGCTGAAAGAAAACCGTATGACGCTTGAGGCAATTAAGCTGACGCAGCGCGATCGTGACTTGTTTAAGC
The DNA here is from genome assembly GCF_001995695.1 of Salinivibrio sp. ML290. Lineage (NCBI taxonomy): Bacteria > Pseudomonadati > Pseudomonadota > Gammaproteobacteria > Vibrionales > Vibrionaceae > Salinivibrio > Salinivibrio sp. ML290. The sequence continues at coordinate 51,052 of NZ_MUEY01000013.1, forward strand.
ATTTGATCACGGAAGCGACCCATTATGTGGCCTCGGACTACATGCGTCATGCCAATGAGCGCCGAAGCAAGCTGGAACAAGCGCTGTCGTTGCGGGCGGAGCTGAACGCCGCACAACAGACATTGCAGCAAAAGCAGCAGCATGCGGAAACCATGCGCGCAGAATTAGCCGAGCTGGAAGCCGGGCAAGATCATCTCGAGCAAGATCACCAAGCGGCGGCCGATCATCTGCAGTTGGTGCAATCGGCGATGCGTCAACAAGAAAAAATTGAGCGTTATGAGGAAGATTTGCTCGAGTTGTCGGAGCGACTTGAAGAGCAAATCATGGTGGTGGAAGAGGCCACAGAGCAGCTTGCTGACGCCGAATTGCGTGCGGCGCAGAGTGAAGAGGAAGTGGATAGTCTGAAGACTCAGCTTGCCGACTACCAACAAGCGCTCAACACGCAACAAACGCGCTCCCTGCAGTACCAACAAGCCGTTAATGCCTTGGAGACGGCCCGTCGCCTCACTGACGATGAGATCCTCAGTGCAGACGAGGCCACGACACGCTTACACGCGTTGAAAGCGCAAGAGTCAGAACAAACGGATCGGGTTTTGTCTCTCAAACACAAACGCGATCTTGCTTCGGCCACGGCCAATCAGTTTGAACAGGGCTTGCGTCTTTTGCACCGTCTTGATCCATCCGTGCACCGTGCTGAGGCTGGCAAGGCCGCCAAGCGTTGGGTTGAACAGGGTAGAGAGCGTCGTTATCTGGCCGATAGCCTGACGCAGCGCCAGTATGAACAGCGCGAATTGAGCCAACGGGCTGAGCAGTATCAGCACGCGAGCCAGTTAGTGTCGGAGTATCAGACGTTAACGGGCGAAACGCTGGCTAACAGTGAAGCGGTCGAGCAAGCCGTGGCGCTGCAGCAAGCGCGACGTGAGGCGCTGCAAGAGGAAAAAGACACCCAAGCCGAGCAACTGCGTGAGCTCGCGCGGACACAGGACGCGGTGGACGCACAAATCCACGATCTTGAGCTCAAAGCACCGACTTGGTTTGCGGCCAATGACGCCTTGACCAAACTGGAAAGCCAAACTGAAAAAAGCTTGGTGGACAGTCAAGCGGTCATGGAGGCGATGCATGCGACGCATGAGGCGGTACGCACGCGTACGCAGCACCAAGATCAGCTGGGCAAACAAAAAGCAGACATTGAACAAGCGATTGAGCAATTGGCGCAGCCTGGTGGCAGCGACGATGCACAATTGCAAGGTCTCGCCGATACCCTTGGTGGCACCTTACTCTCTGAAATTTATGATGATATCACCCTAGATGACGCCCCTTACTTCAGCGCACTCTATGGCCCGGCGCGGCATGCCATCGTGGTGCCCGATCTCAAAGGCGTAAAGGATAAGCTCACGGATTTGGACGCTTGCCCTGATGACTTATACATCATTGAGGGGGATGCCGATGCGTTTGATGATAGCGTGTTTGATGCACAAGAGCTGTCGGGTGCCGTGTGTGTACATCTAAACGATCGGCAAATGCGTTATTCCCGCTTCCCGGCCACGCCACTGTTTGGTCGTGCTGCGCGTGAGCACCGCCTTGAGCAGCTACGTGAACAACGGGAGGCCTTGGTTGAAGAGCACGCCAAAGCGTCCTTTGATGTACAAAAGTGGCAACGCCTGTCACACGCATTTAGCCAATTTATTGCCGAGCATCTCACGGTGGCGTTTGAGCCCGATCCTGAGCAGGCGATCGCCGCTTGCCGCGAAAAACGCGCACAGACTCAGCGAGCGATAAACGATGCCAAGCAAGTGTTGGCACAACACGAGGCGGAGGTGGCGCGTTGTCAGCAAGCGCTACAAATCCTCGATAAGCTTCGCTACTGTGCCGAGGCGCTCACAGAGGATAATCTTGAGGCACGCTTGCAAGCAGCGGTTGAGCGCGTAGAGGCCGCCAAAGAAGCACAAGGCTTTATCCAGCAACATGGAGAAACCTTAGCGGCATTGGAAACCAGCCTGGCAACACTCGACAGTGACCCTGAGCAATTTGATAAGCTGGAGCAAGCCTACCAAGAGGCGGATAACGCCTTGCAGGCGATTAAGCAGCAAGTGTTTGCTGTTGCCGATTTAGCGGAGCGTCGTCCGCATTTTGCCTATCAAGATGCGTCAGATATGCTGACGCAAAGCAGTGAGCTTAACGAACAGCTTAAAGCCAAACTGAAAGATGCCGAGCAGGTGCGCCAACGTGAACGTGAATCGCTCAAGCAAATTCAGTCGCAGACGAGTCAATATCACCAGGTGCTTGCCTCACTCAAAAGTGCCCATCAGTCTAAGCAAGAGACGCTGAACGAGTTTAAGCGAGAGCTCGGTGAGTTAGGTGTGCAAGCGGATGAAGACGCCTTAATGCGCGCACAAAGCCGCCGTGATGCCTTGTACGAGCAAATGCATCAGGCCCGGCAGCGTCACAGTGAACTCTCGCGTGGGATTACGTCACTGGACATGGAAACCAAGTCGCTCACCAAGGAATTGCGTAAACTGCTCAAGCAGTACCAAGCGCTTCGTCAGTTTGTGGTCAACGCCAAAGCGGGTTGGTGCAGTGTCCTGCGTATTGCGCGCGACAACGGGGTGGAAAAACAACTGCATCGTCGAGAAATGGCATACATGTCAGCTGACGAGCTTCGCTCTTTGTCGGATAAATCCTTGGGGGCATTGCGCCTTGCGGTCGCTGACAATGAAACCTTGCGTGATGCCTTGCGTGCGTCGGAGGATGTCGGACGGCCTGAGCGTAAAGTCTTATTCTATGTGGCTGTGTATCAGCATTTGCGCGAGCGTATCCGTCACGACATTATTCGCACCGATGATCCGGTCGAAGCGATTGAGGAAATGGAAGTCGAGCTGGCAAGGCTCACTGAAGAGCTCACGCAGCGTGAACAACGTCTGGCGATCAGCTCCGAGTCGGTAGCCAACATTATTCGCAAGACCATTCAGCGCGAGCAAAACCGGATCCGTATGCTCAACCAAGGGCTACAGAGCGTGGGCTTTGGTCAAGTGCAAGGTGTGCGCCTCAATGTGTCTATCCGTGAAACCCATGCACAGTTGCTGATGGGCTTGGCTGAACATGCTGACCAGCACCAAGATTTATTCGGCAATCCAAATCTCACGTTTTCAGAAGCGATGGCCAAGTTGTTCCAACGTTTGAACCCGCATATTGAAATGGGACAACGTGCCCCGCAGACACTGGGCGAAGAGCTATTGGACTACCGTAACTATCTGGACTTGGGCATTGAAGTCAACCGTGGAACGGATGGTTGGCTGAAAGCGGAATCCGGCGCGTTGTCGACCGGTGAAGCGATTGGTACCGGCCAAGCAATCTTGCTGATGGTGATCCAAAGCTGGGAAGAGGAGTCACGCCGACTGCGTGGCAAAGATGTGATCCCATGTCGCTTACTTTTCCTTGATGAGGCGGCCCGTCTGGATGCCAAATCGATCTCGACCTTGTTTGAGTTGTGTCATCGTTTAGATATGCAGCTGTTGATTGCGGCACCAGAAAACATCAGCCCAGAGCAAGGCACGACGTATAAACTGGTCCGTAAAATCTTCAATGATCGCGAGCACGTCCATGTTGTGGGCTTGCGCGGGTTTGGTGAAGAGAAGCGTCGGGAGCTAGAGCGTGAGCCGGTGATGGAATAATCGTCAGACAAGGTGAAAACGAAGGGGTCGGCCTTGAGGCCGACCCCTTTGAGTTTTAGTCGGTTTTAAAGTGACTGATCCGCGCTTCCAGGGTACGGGCATGCTCACGTAAGTGGTTGACGGTTTGTTCAGTGTTGCGCGTACGCTCTGAAACATGGTCGGCCGATTGTGCCATCGTGTTGACATTTTGGCTGATTTCATCGGTCACCTGCGTTTGCTGGTTGGCTGCGGTGGCAATTTGCATGTTCATCTCGTTGATTTGCTCAATCATGGTTTTGATTTGCCCCAGCTTGTCGTTGTTTTCGTGACAATGCTCAACGCTTTGGGTCACCGCGTCATTGGCTTGGGTCATCCCATCGGCGGCACCGCGCGTCTCCTGTTGCAAGCCGTCGACCTTGGCACGAATTTCTTCAGTGGACGACTGGGTGCGTGTGGCTAAAGAGCGTACCTCGTCGGCGACCACCGCAAATCCGCGTCCTTGTTCACCAGCACGGGCCGCTTCAATCGCCGCATTAAGCGCTAACAAATTGGTTTGCTCGGCAATTTCTTGAATCACATCCAACACCGACCCAATGGACTCACTCTCGTGTGATAGCTTCTCCATCGAGCGGGTGGCTTTGTCCATATGATCTTTGAGTGTTTGCATTTGGCTGACCAAGGCTTCGCCTTTTTGGCTGCCTTCATTGGCGGTTTGGGTAATCGTGTCAGACGCTTCAGAGGCATTGCTCGCATGCTCTGATACTTCGCTGATGGAGGCGGCCATCTGTGTGGCAGCGGTAGCGACCTGGTTCGAGCTTTTGGCTTGCTCATCCACTTGCCCACGCACAGCCACTACGTCATCACTGATATCGTTGGCTGATGACAACAAGGTTTTTGACGCGTCGTGTGTTTTTTGAATCACGTCTCGGAAGCTTTGGAACATTTCATTGAGGCTGTCAGCCAACGTAGAGAGCTCATCTTTACTGGTATGGTGCAACGTGATCGTCAAATCTTTACTGTCTGCCACCTGTTTGATACTGGTGGCGAGTTTTAAGATAGGCGCGCCAATGCTTTTACCCAACCAATACGCTGCTAGTGCGGCGAGACTGCCTAGCAGCACTGCCGTAAACGCGGTCACAACGCCGATGTCTGTGCGTAATTTGGTAATGGCTGTAAAGACTTCATCGGTGTCTTGTTGACTGATCACCGCCCATGTCACCCCGTAGACGTCAATGGGCGAATAAGAAGACAGTACCTCAGTATTACGATAGCTCGTTTGCGTGACAAACCCTTGCTCTCCCCGTAACGCTCTTTTTACCGCAGGGTTATCGAGGGGTTGGTTACCAGCGGCGGAGTTTTGATAATCAATGCGGTGAATGGTATCGGCATTAAGCCCTTGGCTTTCTAGTGCACTGAGGTAGGCGTCTTTATCGTCACTCAACAGACGTGGCTGCGTGCGTAATAGGTTATCGGGACCAACTAATAATATTTCACCGCTGGTGCCCATCCCTGACTCTGCCCATTGACCATTATTACTAATGAGCTCACTGATACGATCGATCGGCATTTGAAATATCAACGCCCCGATCTGCTGAGCATTTTTATAAACTGGACTCGAGATAAATGAAGCTGGACTGTCGTAGGAGGGATAGTAAGGGCGAAAGTCTATAAAGCCCAGCTCACCCTGAGGCGCTTTGCGTACCGCTTTATAGGCATCAGCCAAGCCACTGGTTGAATACGGGCCGGTTAACAGGTTGGTCGCGTAATCCAGCTCTTTGTAAACGCTATAGACAATATTGCCCTGATTATCGACCAGGAAAATATCGTAGTAGCCGAAGGTCTTTAAATAATGCTGAAAGTTGGGATGAAAGACGCTGTGGATCTCACTGTAGACACTGCCGTCGTTGGCTTTCGCCATGGCATCTTTACTTCCTAATGGATGGGGGTTGTCGCTGATATACGCGTGTTGCAGCCGTTTAGCTACATCAGGTAACTGATTGTACCTTCCCATTACGTCGGTGGATGTATCGTTAATCTCTTGATAGGTCGCGCCGAATTGATTGCGATAATAACTGGCCAGTTGGCTCTCTTGGCTAGGGGAGTTGGCCGTGTCTGCGGCGATGGTTTTAAACGCTTGTGCCAATTGTGCCAGTGCATCTTCTGTCATGGTGGAGTCTGACAGCGTATTAATTTGATCACCAATGAACTTGAAGTAATTACTTATTTCTGACTTTTTCGACGCTTTCACCGCCGTTAGTTGCGATTTTACTTTATTATCAAGCGCTTGTGATGATAAGCCGATGGTTCTAAACGCTAAGATAGCCGCAATAGTTAAAACACAGGTTAATGATGCCGCAACGATTGCGAGCGTGATCTTATTACTGATTCTCATCGTGACACTCCTTCCTACCTCACGTTTTGAATCTAGTCACGGCGGATAAAAAGTGCGTAGAAAAGGGGATAAAATTTGAACAAATGGTGAGCGTGTGTCTAGCTAGTCAGTCGTAATGGGTGGTTTCTAGACAGACAGCGAGAAAAGCAGGGAGGTGCGATGACCTCCCTAGGTAGCGTGAGTATTTACTCAGTTTTGAAATGACCGATAGTATCAGCCAGACGTGCTGACCGTTGGCTTAAGCCGGTGACGGTTTCTGCGGTGTCATGCGTGCGTTGTGAGACGGTTTCAGCCGATTGCGCGATATCAGAGATGCTTTCGCTGATTTCTGTCGTCACTTGCGTTTGCTGCTGGGTGGCATTGGCAATGTGTGAGGTCATCTGATTGATTTCGGTGACCATGTTGGCAATATCAACCAGTGCGGCGTTATTTTGCTGACAATAATCCACACAAGCGTCGACGGTTTGGCTGGTGGTATCCATATCTGCCACCGCTGACTGCGTCTCTTGACGTAATGCGGCAATTTTATCGCGGATACTTTCGGTCGAGTCTTGGGTACGTGAGGCGAGGGTGCGTACCTCTTCGGCGACCACGCTGAACCCGCGGCCTTGCTCGCCCGCGCGCGCCGCTTCAATCGCCGCATTCAGTGCCAACAAGTTGGTTTGCTCGGCAATGGCTTGAATCACATCCAGTACGGTACCGATTTCTTCGCTCTGTTGCGATAAGCGACCCATGGTCGCTGTTGCAGCATCCATGCTCGATGACAAGGTGCGGATTTGCTCAACCAGGTCGTCACCAATTTTTGAGCCCGTGTTGACGGCTTCTGTGATGTCATCAGACGCGGTGGAGGCTTGGTCTGCATATTGGGCAACGTCCGTGACGGAAGTGGCCATTTCTGTCGCTGCCGAGGCAACTTGATGGGTATGCTTGACCTGGTCGGCGACCCTATCGCGCATAGTGACCACGTCTTGATTAATGTCGTTAGAGGCTTGGCCGAGTAACCCAGAAGCTTGGTGCGCCTCTTGAATCACCTGTTGGAAACTGGCGAACATGTCATTGAGCGAGCGGCCGAGCAGTGCCATTTCGTCTTTACCGCTATCAGGTAAGCGTTGGGTTAAATCTTTATTTTCTGCAATGGTTTTGATCCGTGTAGTGACCGCAATCATTGGTTTGGCAATATTGCCACCGAGAATATAGGCAATTACGATCGCCACGCCAACAAGTACCAACGAGGTAATAACCGTCGCTTTTAAAATAGTGTCTTGCATGGCAGCGACTTGTGATAGCGCCTCTTGCTGACTGATTTGATTGACCAGTGCCCAGCGCTTGCCGAAGACATCAATCGGTGAGTAAGCGGTATAGACGGTTTGGTTGCGATAACTCTGCTCTTTGCCAGTGCCCGTTTCGCCGGCCAGTGCTTGCGCAATGCTTTGGGATGCCATCGGCATTTGGCCCGCTGCGGTATCGGTGAACTCAATGCGGCGAATCAAGTCGGGTTTGACGCCATTGGTGCGCAACAAGTGTAAATACTCAGATTTGTCCTCTTGTAAAGCGCGCGCTTCGGTGCGGAGGACTTTATCAGGCCCCACCATAAACATTTCGCCGCTTTGTCCAAAGCCTGCGGATTGCCATTGGCCTTGACCGCTGATCACGCCACTTAAACGCTGAATCGGCAATTTAAAGATAAGTACACCCTGCGTTTCGCCGTTTTCGACGATAGGGGTGGCGATAAATGAGGCCGGTTCATCGTAGCTGGGAAAGTAAGGGCGATAATCCACAAAACTGATGGTGCCGGCTTTTGCATCAATCGCCTCTAAGAAGGCGTCACCCATGCCGCTGGTAGCGTAGGGGCCAGCAAATAAGCTGGTTCCAAAGTCAATCTCTTTGGCCACTGAATAGACGATACGGCCATTGGCATCGGCTAACACGATGTCTTGGTAGCCAAACGTTTCGGCAAAGCGATGGTAGTTGGGGTGATATTGAGTGTGCACCTTGTCATACGTGGAGCCATCATTGGTTGTCACCAACTTGTCTTTCTCGCCCAAAGGATGGGGGCTGCCGCTGATATAAAATTGCTGCAGTGTCCGCGTGGCAGGGGCAAGCGCTGCGAGGTTGGAGCGTGCATTGGCGTTGGTATCATTGCGCGCTTTGTAAACATCGCCGAAGGTGTCGGTGTAGTAGTCTTGCAGCGCGCGCCGGGCCGCTCTATCGGTGCGGACTTCACGACTGTAGCGTCGATAAGCTTGGCTAAAAGAGGTCACCGCATTTTCGGTCATGGTGGAGTCGGCCATTGAGGTTAATTGCTGGCCGATAAATGAAAAATAACTGGTTAATTCAGAGTGCTTGGCTTCGCGTACGGCTTTAAGCTGGCTAATCGCCTGCTCTCGCATTTCATCGCCAAACAGTGTGGTGGTTCGGTTTGCCAACACCGCGGCGGTGGCGACAATACAAATAACACAGGCGGAGATGATCGCCGCAGAAACCTTGGTGCGAACTTTCATACTACTAAACTCCTGAAACGTCGTTATGACGGCATCAAATCAAGGCACCTTACTGGCGTAAAGTGGAGGTGGGGGCTTATTCGATAGGGAAATAACATGCTCAAACCGTTAGGTCGCACTCTAGCATTGCCACACTGTGGTATTGGCCAAATTTTTCACCGACATCATTTAGCTGTCCAACTTGTTGGAAGCCAAAGCGACGATGCAATGCCAATGACGCTGGGTTGGGTAGCGTGACGAGAGAATAGGCGCGGCGCAGGGCCTTATCGTGCATTCCGTCGAGCAAGGTTTGCATTAATGCCGAGCCAACCCCACGGCCACCGGCATCGGGGGCCGCATAAATGGTGATTTCTGAGGCTATGTGGAAAGCCTGCTTGGGATTGAAAGGCGTATTGTAAGCAAAGCCAAGGATTTGTTGGTCTTGCTCTGCCACCCAGGCTTGATAGCAGGAGGACGGATCAAACTGAGCGAACCATTGTTCACGTTCAGCTAATTGCCATGGGCACAAGTCAAACGTAATGGCAGTGTGTGTAATGTAATAATTATAAATCGTATTGATCGCGTCACAATCACGCAATTCCATGCGTCGAATAAGCATTTTCGCTTCCTTTTCGCTTTTTTTGCGCGACATAAGATAACGAAGTTCACCGCATTCGCCAAGTGTTGGTGATAAATTAAACACTTGTCGTGCATTTAACACCCAAACAGTGCTGTCCTTTGCGCGAAAACAAACGAACGCACTGTTAGGCTAACAAAATGCTCGATAAGGCATTGAGGGTGGCGGGAGATAGGATTAGCATGATAGCTCCACTTCTCGGCATAAAGGATCCGTTTTGTCAGAGTTTAAAGCGACATCTATTTCTCCGGTCGGTCCGTTTTTCTCGCCCATGGTGCAAGGTTACTGGCGACTGGATGATTGGCAAATGACACCGCAGCAGCGTTTAAGCTTTCTTAAGGCGCATATCGATTTGGGGGTGACGACGGTCGACCATGCGGATATTTATGGTGACTACCGCTGTGAAACACTGTTTGGCCAAGCGCTGAAGCTTGATCCCAGCGTGAGGGACGATATCCAAGTGGTGTCGAAGTGCGATATCAAGTTGGTCAGTGAAGCGGCTCCAAACCGCAAAATCAACCATTACGATACCAGTTACCGGCATATTTTGGAGTCGGTAGATAACTCATTGTCTCGTTTGGGCGTGGAAAAACTGGATGTGTTACTGATCCACCGTCCTGACGCGTTGATGGATGCGGATGAAGTGGCTGAAGCATTCACCACGTTGCGTCATCATGGCAAGGTGGCTCACTTTGGCGTGTCTAACTTTACGCCTGCACAGTTCGACCTGCTTCAGTCTCGTTGGGATGAATCCTTGGTCACCAACCAAGTTGAAATCAACCCGCTACGTTTTGATGTGGTCCATGACGGGACCCTGGATCAGTTACAGCGCTTGCGTATTAAACCGATGGCGTGGTCTTGTCTTGCAGGCGGTGAGATGTTTAACGGCGAGTCTGAGCAGGCTGTGCGGGTACGTGATACCTTGCATGCTATTGGCGAAGAGCTCGGTGGTGCGACGATCGATCAGGTTATTTATGCTTGGGTGATGCGTCATCCGTCTCAACCTTTGCCGATCATTGGCTCGGGCAATATTGAACGTGTCAAAGCAGCCAAAGCGGCTTACGACCTCAAACTCACGCGCGAGCAATGGTATCGGATATGGGTAGCGTCAAAAGGACACAATGTACCTTAAATAACAGCGTGTAACTGACTGACTCTCAATCCATAAGGCGGCTATTAGCCGTCTTTTTTTGTGGATTGTCTGGGGACGGAATAGGGGCAATATGGCGCATTGATAACGGATGAGTGGAAACTGCTATACGGTAAATGGTGCGACTGGGTGTCGCATGCAGAGCCAGTGCATGACTGATGGCGACAAAAAGCGAACGTCCTTTGCTTTTAATACGCCACTTTCTTTTAATACGCCGTAGTAGGCAGGTGGACCGGTGGAGACATCCTGTTTACCCGCCGGAGACCATTATTTTTTTGCCTGGAATTGCGAATTATGTGAGGTGAGGGCAGACACTTCTAGCATCGGTGCCGCATCAATATCATCGGCGTTCATCATCGAAGAGATACGTTGTACCGATGACAGCAATAACGATTGCTCCCACTCATCTAAACTTTGAAAGCGTGAAATAAAGTTTTCTTGTAGGGGTTTGGGTGCTTGTTCTAACGCCGCTTCCCCTTGCTCGGTCAAGTGGGCATGCACTTTACGCTTATCAAGCTCACTGCGAACACGCAAAATCAATCCGCGCTTTTCTAGACGATCAAGAATGGTCGTTGCCGTTGCCTGACTCATATTGGTATGGGTCGAGAGCTTACGAATGGTCACTTGGCCCAGCTCTTTAATCGCACGCATTAGGACAAGTTGGGGGCCAGTGATCCCGGATACTTTGTTAAGTTTTCGTGAATGCAGGTCTATTGCGCGGATGATTTGCCGCAGCGCAACCAGTACTTCTTCGTGTTTTTCCATTTACTCACCTCCACCAGAAAAAATCGCCAACGAAACTTACAATACCCGCGGTTGGAGTGCAAAGGCATCGAGAGAAAAATCGACTTTTTATGGTTTTTTTCACTATCAAATAATCAATGTGCTTTCAGTCCATTATAACCCTTAGAGTTCAAATTAAATCTAATTTATTGTTATTTTTAGCTGTTTCAGTGAGCAGGCGCAAAAAGTGCCACATAGTCATCAATTTAAGCCGTCAAGAGGTCGGATCAGCGTTGCAACAAGTTGCATTAAACCATGCTTAGAGTGTGGAGATCACAGCTTTGATAATAGTCTCAATTCTTTGTTGCATTTAGTAACATAATGCTTAGAATCTCTCGCATACAAACGATAATAGTTCTCATAACTGTTCATATCAAAGCGAAGGACAAAGTACTATGGAAATGACCCCTTTTAAGCGTAACCTTATCGCGCTTTCCTTATTTGCCGCACCTCTGGGTGTTAATGCGGCGACGCAAGAAGACGTTGTTGAACATTACGCTGATATCGCGCATGCGGTATTCGCAGACTCCCACGCGACAGCGGTCGCGCTCGATGACGCTATTGAGGCTTTTACTGCCAGCCCCTCTCAAAAAACCTTTCAGGCAGCAAAAAAAGCATGGTTAGACGCGCGAGTCCCTTATCAGCAGTCAGAAGTGTTCCGTTTTGGCAACGCGATTGTTGATGATTGGGAAGGACAGCTGAACGCGTGGCCATTGGATGAAGGTTTGATTGATTATGTGGCAGACGGTTACCAAGCAGAGCTGGGGAATGCCGGTGCGACAGCAAACATTATTGCCAACCAGAGTATTCAAATTGGTGCGACCGATTTAGACGTGGCTGACATTACGCCAAAACTGTTGGCAAGTCTCAATGAGGTAGGTGGGTCAGAAGCCAACGTTGCTTCCGGTTATCATGCGATTGAATTTTTGCTATGGGGGCAAGACTTAAATGGCACTAACCCAGGTGCGGGCGAGCGCCCATACTCTGACTTTGCTTACGGGGAAGACTGCACGAACGGCCACTGCGACCGTCGCCGCGAGTACTTGAAAGCGGCCGCTGATCTTTTGGTGGATGATTTAGCCTGGATGCGCGACCAGTGGGCGGAAGGTAATAAAGATAACTATCGCGCGACGCTATTGGCGGATTCGAGCGAGAACGGTTTACGTAAGATGCTGTTTGGTATGGGGTCACTCTCGTTGGGCGAGTTGGCCGGCGAGCGCATGAAGGTGGCATTGGAAGCCAACTCGACCGAAGACGAACACGATTGTTTCTCTGATAATACCCACAATTCGCATTTTTATAACGAGCAAGGCATTTATAATGTCATGATGGGAACCTATCAGCGTGTTGATGGCAGCAAATTGACCGGGCCATCAGTGCTCGACTTGGTCAAAGACAAAGATACTGACGCGGCAAGCGCGATCAAGACAAGCTTTGACCAAGCGCGTGAGCAAGTCAAAACGCTGGTTGTGTCAGCGGAAGAAGACAATGTGCATTTTGATCAATTGATAGCGGCGGGCAACAATGACGGTAACCAACTCGTCAATGCATCCATTACCGCACTGGTTGACCAAACCAAACACATTGAGAAAGCCGCTCAGATCATCGGCATTGATAATCTCAACCCAGATACCGCGGACCATCAATTTTAATTGTCCGCTAATGATGTTAAGCCCCGTGCCGCGGGGCTTTTTGCTTTGTCAGGATACAACATGAAGTCCAAAGTCATTGTTTACCTCGGTGCAATCGGCATCAGTGCCTTGGTGAGCGCGTCAGCGGTTGCTTTTGAACGCACCTCTGGTGGCCGCACCACGGTGATTAAAGAAGGTGCCAACGCTTTCTCCCAACCTGCCGCTAACCTACCCATGAGCGAGCGCATCGACTTCAGTGTCGGGAACAGCTTTTTTCGTAATCCCTGGGTGAGCTCGCCGGCTTCAACCGATGCGCGTGATGGGCTTGGCCCTTTGTTCAATACCAATGGCTGTCAAAATTGTCATATTAAAGACGGCCGTGGGCATCCGCCTTCTCCTAGCGATACCAACGCCGTGTCTATGTTGGTGCGATTGAGTGTGCCGGCAATGAGCGAAGCAGAGCGGCAGAAATTGATCCAATATGGCAATATTCCCGAGCCAAATTATGGGGGTCAGTTGCAAGACTTTGCACTGCCAGGCGCGAAGCCAGAAGGAAAGGTCGCCATTACCTATTCTGCGGTCCCCGTGACCTTTGCCGATGGTGAGACTGTCACTCTGCGTCAGCCACATTTAACGATCACCGATCTTAATTATGGGCCGATGGCAGAAAATGTTCAGATGTCGGCGCGGATTGCGCCTCCGATGATTGGATTGGGGCTGTTGGAATCCATTCCTGCGGAAGACATTTACGCCCTGGCTGATCCTGATGATGCCAATGGCGATGGGATCTCAGGACGACCAAATCAAGTGTGGGATATCGAAAAACAACGCACTGCGCTTGGCCGGTTTGGTTGGAAAGCAGGGCTACCCACGGTTAACCAACAAAACGCCGCGGCCTTCAATGGCGATGTGGGATTAACCACCTCCATGTTTCCTCATCACAATTGTATGCCGTCACAGTCTGTGTGCGACGAGATGCCCAATGGTGGTGATCCAGAAGTCAGCGACAATATCCTCGGGTTTGTAGAGTTTTACGCCCGTCATTTAGCTGTGCCAGCACGTCGCAATATGCAGGATCCTGCCGTGAAACAGGGGCAAGATACCTTCGTTCAAGCCGGCTGCAATGCGTGTCATGTGGCGTCTTTTACCACTGCAAAGCGTCCAGCGCTTCAGGCGCTCAGCGAGCAACGTATTCACCCCTATACAGACTTGCTTTTGCATGACATGGGAGCGGGGCTAGCGGATCATCGTGGAGAGTTTATCGCCAACGGCAGAGAGTGGCGCACACCGCCTCTATGGGGCATTGGGTATACCAAAGAAGTGAATGCGGATGCCACCTATCTACACGATGGTCGCGCGCGTACCCTCATGGAAGCCATTTTATGGCATGATGGCGAAGCCGCCAGTGCGAAACAGCGTGTGCTGGCGATGCCGAAAGCTGAGCGTGACGCCTTGATCGCGTTTTTACGTTCATTATAACAACAATATGCTGGAGTCTTGTCGCATGCGTTTTCGACTCAATCCTATCGCCGCGCTCTCTCTGAGCGCCACGGTATTACTCGGTGGGTGTTTATCTCAAACCGAGACCGGGCCTAATCACGGCCTATGGCAACTACAAAAGCAGCGAAGTGAGCAGTTCCTTTCTGCGACCACGGATCTGGCTAAGACCACGCAATCGGTCTGTACTCAGGGTACGCCCATTGATGATGCGCGCCAAGCGTGGAAGACGGTGATGGCCAATTGGATGCCGTTACAAGGGGTAGAAAAAGGGTCTGAGGACGCCTTGGCGCAAAGTTGGCGTATTCAGTTTTATCCTGACAAAAAAAATACCACAGGGCGAAAAATTAATGCCTTGCTGGCCAGTGATACACAGTGGACCGCGGAGGCATTGGCCGAGCAAAGTGTGGCCGTGCAAGGCGTCGGCGCGATGGAGTGGTTGCTTTATGATCAGCAAGCTGACTTGAGTCAACCGAAACACTGTGAAGTGGCGATGGCGGTCAGTGCTCGCTTGCAACAAACGGCATTTGCGCTCAATGCGGCTTGGCAGCAAAATCCTTGGCATGGCATGCCGCCTTCGATGGCGGTGTCAGAAAAGCTCGGTGCGTTGACCCATCAGCTGGATTATGTGCTGAAGAAACTGTCTGGCCCTTTGGGTAAACCGGGCTTTCCTAACCCTTATCAAGGTGAAGCGTGGCGCTCACGGCACTCTCTCACATTGTTACGGCAAAGCATCAAAGCGATGCAAACCCAATATCACGCTGAGGGTGGCATTGAACAATCCCTCCGTGAGCGAGGTTATGATGAGGTCGCGGATCGTGTCAGCGAGCATTGGCAGTTGGCATATAACAGCGTGCCACAAGATGGTGAACCCTTATTTGACAGGCTAAATAGCGTCGCAGGGTATCGAGACATGCTCACCGTCTACAACAATCTAGAATATCTCAAATTGGTGCTTGGCGGTCAGGTCGCGCAAGATTTAGGTATTATCGTCGGGTTTAATGCATCAGATGGAGACTAGTTTAAAGCGACGCCGTTTATTAAAAGCGGCACTGATGGGAGCGGCGCTGCCTACAGTGGTGAATGCGTTGAGTGGTTGTCGTGGCAACAGCACGTCAGCGCGTTGTGAGCTACTCGGCTGCGCGCTGAGCAGTGATGGAACGTTCGCGGTTGTCGGCGCTGACCGTATGGGACAGCCCGTCTTCCGTCTTCCTTTACCCGCGCGCGGTCATGGTGTCGCCGCCCAACGTCGAGAGGTTGGGACACTGGGTGTGGCCTTTGCGCGTCGGCCCGGTCATTTTATGCAGGTGTTTGATTATCAACGTGGCGTGACGTTGTCACAGGTAATGGCCAGCGCAGAACGCTACTTTTACGGCCATGGTGTGATTTCTGATGATGGTCAATGGTTATATACCACTGAAGGAAAACGTCAAACCAGCGAGGGCGTGGTCGGTGTTTATCGACTGAGCGAGCACGGCCAGGTGAAAAAAGTGCGTGAGATAAGCGGCTTTGGGATTGGTCCTCATGAAATCGCGCTGGCGGATGCGAACACACTGGTGGTGGGGGTCGGTGGCATGCATACCGATGGCCGCACCGTGCTAAACATTGATTCAATGTCACCGGCGTTGGTGTACATTGACATCGACACGGGTGAGGTGGTTGAGCGTGCTGAATTAGCCAATAAAAAGCTGAGTATTCGTCATTTGATGGTGTCAGATGAGGGCTATGTGGTGACGGGGCAGCAATACCATGGTCAGGATAATGCCCCCTTGGTGGCCATTCACCGTCGTGGTGAGCCGATGAAAATGCTCAATGCTACCCCTGAGCAATGGGCTCGATTTAACAACTATGTGGCGAGTATCGCGACACTCAATGGCTGGGTGGTGGCGACCTCACCCAGAGGCAATTGCTACGGTGTCTGGTCATTAGACACGAAAAAAATGATAGGTTTGCATCCATTAGTGGATGCCTCTGGTGCCAGTCGTGACGGTGATGTGATCAACTTAAGTTCAGGGGGCGGCAAAATGGTGACCCTTGATAGCGCACATCATCCCGATTATCAGATGACGCCAGTACGATGGGATAATCATTGGATAACGCTGGTGTAATGAAAGCATGGTAGCGTGAAAAGCGGTAGTCTGGAGAGGCTGCCGCTTTTTGTTTCATCGCGGGTTGGGGGGCGAGAAAAAATCAGGCGATGATTTTGTCGAGACGGGGGCAAAATTTGCCATAATTAAAGCATGGATGAGGAGGGGCGTATGGTGAGAAGGCACGGTGCCTGGTTGGCTAACCTTCTGATAGGATATTGTTTTTGGGTAAACCCCGTTGTGGCAAATGAGGCGATCGAGGCCGGTGGCATGCGGTTTTTGGCACCATCCACCTCGGCGCATTCGGCCTCAGATCAAGCGGCGTCGGCTGAGCAAACCCTGTCGGCTGACGATCATCGTCAACGCGCCTATCAGTATGCGCGCGACTGGCTGGAGTCGGCCGCCCCTGATGCCACTGTTTTGGCCTATCCCTCAGCGCTGACTCAAGACTATCTCGATAATGGGTTTTCTCTGCTTTGGACCCAGGATGCAGCGCGGGACGAGCTTGCAACGCAAGTTAATGTGATTTCATTAGCCAGCTTCAGTCCGGAATTCGAGTGGCGCGCCTGGCAACTTCGCCAACTCCGCCAGCAGGGTAGCGACACCGCGTATGATATTTTTGCTACCGACACCGCGTATGCCTTGATGAGTTACCTGGATGCGGTGTCCGATAAAGGTACGCGTTGGTTTTTTGGCTCTTTGCATCACACGCCATTGCCCGAGCCCTCCGAGTCTCAACGAGCGTCCTTTTTTCAAGCAGGTTTGGGGCCGGCGTTGCCCGCTTTTCTGCGCAAGCTTCGGCCTCAGCATCCGCAATATACCGCGCTGATTAAGCAGATTGTTCGCTTGCAACGTCAAGCCCGCTCAGTGTGGCCCAGCGTGACCAGCGATGGATTGATTTACCCTGACCAAGCGGTAGCGATCCCCTTGGCGCTCAACTTAGTTGATAACCTGCGGGTGCAGGGATATTGGGGGGACAGTCAACGGTTAGAGGCACTGGATGGTAAAACGGTGCAATATGGTGGCGATCTACTCGATGCCGTTAAACGGTTTCAGTCACAACACGGACTGAGTGTGGATGGCATCATTGGCCCGTCAACGTTGAAATGGCTTAATTTAGATGCGTCGGCGCGGATCCGGCTGCTGGCGCTTAATGCGGAGCGGTTACGGTTATGGCCCCAGCAACAACCGGATCGCATTGTGGTCAACATCCCGGATTATCGTATGCGCCTGTGGTCTAACGATCAGAATGTGTTCGAGAGCAAAGTGGTGGTCGGACGCCAATCTAGACGCACGCCCCTGTTCTCGTCACGACTCGACTCTGTGGTGCTCAATCCAAGCTGGAATGTGCCTCGGAGCATAGTGCAAAAAGATATCCTGCCCAAGCTGGTTGATGGGCACGAATATTTGTCTCAGCATCAATATCGTATTTTGCCCAATTGGCAAAGTGACACCCAGATTGACCCTAGCTCGATTGATTGGCAAAAAGTGTCAGTCGACGGGTTTCCCTACCGGCTTCAGCAGGCACCAGGTCGAGGCAACGCCCTCGGAAAATACAAATTCAACACGCCCAATCGTAATGCAATCTACCTGCATGATACGCCAGCGCAAAGCTTATTCAGCCGGTCACGGCGTGCATTTAGTTCCGGCTGTATCCGTGTCGAGCAAGCGGAGCAACTGGCGGACTTATTATTGGATTTATCGGGTAAGCAGCTGACCGATTACCAGTACTATATTGATAAAACCCAGACCAAGTGGGTACCGCTCAAAAAACGTTTAGCGGTACAGACCATTTACCAGACGGCTTGGGTCACTGATGAAGGGGAATTGGCCTTTCGTGATGACGTGTATGCCTATGATGTCCCTGCAAAACGTAAGATCACCACACAAGAGCCTAGTTATTTAACCCAGCAGCGTCATTCTGTGCAGATGCAAGCGCAATAGTCACCAGGAAGCCGCGTATAACCGCGGCTCTCTCTTCATGTCGGTATAGGCGAGTCACGCCATTGTCGTTAGCTCAACGAGATGTATCAGCGTTAGGCTGGTGGCTCAGGTGAGGGGCAATGTAGCGTTGATAACGTTTGGGTTTTAAGCGCTTAAGATCGACCAAAACAAGACCATCAATACAATCGGCAAAGTCAGGATCCACGCCGAAGTCCAGGAACTGGACACCACCTGGTTCACATAACTCACTATACTGTTTGTACAAGGTGGGGATCCCAACGCCCAAGTGATCGAGTAGCATTTTAAGTTGTTTAAGGTCTTTGGCGTAATCGTTCCCGCAGAAGTGACCCAGAAGCTCACTTTCTTTACTGTCTGCCAGTTCAAAGGGGCGTTTAGAGCGTGCACACTCGCTCTCGCCAGTAAAGTAGGTACGGTAAAAGAAAATGAGCAATTCTTTAGCCGCCTGTGGCATGGCGTTGCTGATGGTGACTGGACCAAACAGATAACGGTATTGTGGCTTCTGCGCGAGCAGAGCGCCAATACCAAGCCATAAATAGTCCAAACTCCGTTTGCCCCAATATTTAGGTTGCACAAAACTACGTCCCAGCTCCAGCCCCTGTGCAAGATACGGCTGCATGCCTTGCTCAAAATCGAATAAGCTCGCGCTATAGATCCCATCAAGCCCTTGGGCGGTGAGCGTCGCTTGGGTGTCACATAAGCGGTAGGCGCCCACGATATCGAGTTCGGCGGGATCCCAAAGGACCAAATGCCAGTAATGCTGATCATATTTATCGAGATCACGTCGCTGACCTGTGCCTTCTCCCACAGCACGAAAAGCGACTTCACGTAATCGTCCAATCTCGCGCATGACAGGGGAGTCTGCTTGATAGTCGAGTAAATAAATCAGTTTACCATCCGGTGTTTGTCCGAGTTGCTGGCCAGCATTGAGGGCTTGTTTAAGCGCTAAACGAGGCTCGGGAGAGGCGATGGCTGTCTCTGTGGGAAACAAGCCAGGCTTGCGTTTGGCAATACGATACAAGTGCTTATGGAATAACTTAACGCGTGTTTTGACGGGCAGGGAGGCAGTAGCACTGTAACTGTGGTGTGGGATTAATTCGCCGACGGTAAAAGCAATGGTATTGTTCTCTTGGCGAAACATTTCCTCGACGAGCAACAGGGTAGAGAGCGGCTTATATACCATGGATGCGCCATAAAAACGGGCTGAATTACGGCCCTGGACGTGAATCGGGAGAATGGGCGCTTTTGATTTGGTTGCCATGCGTAAAAAGCCAGGGTGCCAGGCGCCATCACGGATCCCGGTTGGCGCAACCCGTGACACTTCACCGGCGGGGAAAATGATGATTGCTCCGTCATTTTCCAGCCACTGAGTCATGTTTTGTAGGTTCTGTTTCGGGGTATATCCCCCCATATTGTTGACGGGCAACAAGCAACCGTGGAGCGGTTTAACCTGCATTAATAAATCGTTAGCAATCACTTTGACGTCCGGTCGGACAGAGCGCACCAGTTTTAACAGCGCCAGTCCATCCAGCGAGCCGATAGGGTGATTGGCGATAATCACGACACGTCCTGATTCGGGAATCCGCTCTTTCTCGCGATCACTCACCCGATAGCTAAAGTTAAAGTAGTCGAGCACTTGTTCAACAAACTCAAACCCTTGCAGATGAGGATACCGCTCAGCAAAGGCTTGAAACTCCTGCTCATGAAGTAACCGTTTAAGGGTTCTACTGACGGGACGTTTTAGCCAGTCACGCTGTTCTAGTTGGGGATAATGAGACGATAGAACTTTATCAACATCTAACATAAGCAACCCTGCATGCAAAAATGCGCATCTGATTTATCCAGATATCCTGACGTTAGCCTAGATAGTAAAAGTGACACCTCCTTGGCAGCATAGTTGCAAACTGATGACAGCGTGGCATAGTGAGGCGCATATTGACGATTCAAAACCTGAGGGCGTGTCACGGATTACGTGTTATTGCGTCACTGAACAGACAAAGAGAAGGTTAACTCCATGGCGTTGCATTATGAAATTGTGCCAGTCACGGCATTTCAGCAAAATTGCTCCATTATTTGGTGCGACCAAACGCAACAGGCGGCTGTCGTGGATCCCGGTGGGGATATTGCTAAAATTCGCCAAGTCATTCATTCGCTCGAAGTGACGGTGACGAAAATCCTCCTAACGCATGGCCATTTAGATCATGTTGGCGGCACTGTTGAGCTTGCTAGCGCGTTGAATGTCCCTGTGGTGGGACCGCACAAGGAAGATGCTTTCTGGCTACAAGCGTTGCCGGCACAAGCCCAAATGTTTGGTTTCGCGCACGCTGAGCCGTTTGACCCTGATCAGTGGCTACAACAAGGTGACACCGTATCCGTGGGCAATAGTTCGCTCTCGGTGTTGTTTGCCCCTGGACATACCCCTGGCCACATTGTGTTTGTCGATCTGGAAGGGCGAACCGCTTGGGTAGGAGATGTGCTATTTAACGGTGGTATCGGGCGAACTGATTTTCCCAAAGGGGATCACGCCACCTTGATCAACGCCATCAAACACACCTTGCTGCCGGTTGGGGATGATGTGACCTTTATCCCTGGCCATGGCCCTACATCGACCTTGGGTCACGAGCGGAAAACGAACCCCTTTTTAACGGGAGCGTTCTAACCTACCGTTGAGAACAGCCGGCCTTTTGCTGCTATCTGATGCTAAAGGCGGGTCTTTAATCATCACCGCTGGCAGCGGCCAAATAGCGCCGGGCGACGCCAACAAAGTCCTCGAGGGGTCTATCGAGCAAGTCTTCGCTGACAAACAAATCGTACCCGAGTAACTCTCTGGTATAGCGCATACGGTTTGCCAGCATGGCCATCAATCCTTTGTATAGCACGCCGTTGCTTCCCCGATACGGCGTGTCATCAAACATCATGTCTTCCAGCGGTTTACTGGGTTTATGGTCTCCACGCCGATACGCAGTGATGAGTAACGCGCGTTGCGTCATAATAATGTGGGTCACCATTCGCAAGCTGATACTGTCTAAGAGCACATCGTAACGCTTAATTTTTATTCCAACCCATGGAAGCGGTTCACCTAACCCTTGCCGGTGGAGGTGCGGGATGCCAATGGCTTCAATGTTTCGCCACTTAAGCGCCCAGCCACCACGAAAACTATGGTGCTGTAAGTGCATAAATGACAATGAAAAAGAGAGCTGAACACGTTGAAGCAATTGGTTAACGGCATAAAAAATGGCAATTATGGCCGCCAAGCCCAATAAGCCCTGGCCAAGCGAGAGCGTCGGTTGGACGAGGAAAAAGCAGATCAAAAGAAACGCCACCGCCATGGCGGCTAACATGCTCCAGCGCGCCGCTTCAAATTGAGGAGGATAGATTTTGATCGTCTTTAAAGCATCCATGATCATCCATTCTTCGCAAGAGGTGGCAAAACCGCCCCGTCTTTTTTACAAACTACCCGTTAAATATACGCGCATAGTGTCTGATTAGTTTGCCTAAGAATCACTGGATTGGTAAACATTTATCGCTAAATATCACGATCTTTGCGCCTATTAGGGGGCGGTTACCTACAAAAGTGGCTGGAAATTTGGTATAACACGCGCTTTGTTTTTCACCCGCTGCATTCAGCAAGCCTGAACGTAGTGCGTCGGAGTAGGATGATTGAATGAAAATCTCTCACAAGCGTAAGGTACAACTTAAACTCAACAAGCGTGTTAAGGCATCATCGCCAGCACGTCAGCGTCCGGTTAAATCAAAACCGGTTGCCGCTGCGAAACCAGCAGCAAAACCAGCCGCTAAGGCACCGGTGGCGAGCTCAGCCTCTTCATTGACGCCAAAGCAACAGCAAGTACTCGAGATTGTTCAAGCAAACCCTGACGGCATTAATCCAAAAGGGATTGGCCTTGCGGCTGGTCAAGAAGACACGAAAGCGGCTTCTTGGGCGACAGGTGCATTGAAAAAATTGACTGAAGAAGGCGCCGTTGAGCGTGTTCAAGTCGCCGCCAACAAGGTGATTTACAAAGCTTGTTGATCCCTTTGCGCATCCGCTTACGTGTTTGATGATGGTATTTGATACGTAAGCGGATGTTCACTCGACTCACCAATATTCTTGTCTGATTTTCTCCCCGCATTGTGATGCTAGGGTAAACAAACTTTTCTATTATCAACTATTTGTTTTTATTGTGTTAATAAAGTTTGTCTTTATTGCGCATTCCCTTAGCTAAAGCATGATCAAGCGCAAAATACTGTACGATCTTCCAGACATACGTTTAAAACTGCCTATAGTGGGAGTGTCTATTTCATTTTCTGTCTGGAGGTAAGCCATGGATGTGCTGTCAACCCAGCTGAAAGCGCCCACAGAAGTCGTTTTCGACTACACCCACTTTTTGTGTGAGAGTCAGCAACCAAACTGGACGTTTACCGATATTTTTCGCAGTTTATTACCCATCTTTACGACTGTGCTTGAACATCAAGCCAGTGATGGAGTGTCTCCGCTTTCTGCACAAGAGCAGCTATACCAGCAAGCCACTCGCGTGATGTCGGTGCGTAACACCGATACGGCCAATTTGGTGCAGCTGGCACGTCTTGCGCGTCAACAAGGCATTGAAGAGCTAACGATTTTAATGCCTTATGCCCTTGAATATCGACAAATGGAGGCGATTAGCCAGCAAACCGATGCGCAAATTGAGTACAGCAATGAGAACCGTGAATGGGTTCGTCTAACGCTACCCTCAGGTCTTAATCCTCAATCCTAATCAGCCATCATCCCAACTTATTGATACTGCGTGAATTAGTGACGCTGGATAAAGGCGGGATCGACGCGCGCGATCCCTTGTTTGTTTTGCTCACAGTAATTGAACGGCTTGTCTGTTGGGGTAAAGGCGATAATGGCACATGAGGTGTCAGCCGCTAACGCCGCATCAATAAGCGCTTCATCATCGTACCCTGCTTGGCGATGGACCACTCGTACCTGATTCGCATTAATGCCCCAGAGGCTAAGTTGTGCCGCATTTAAAGCACGAGGAGGATTAATGATCGTGACCCACTTGGGCTGGCGTGCTTGCAGTGCAATCGCGCGTAAGGTCGCTTGCCAGTGTGCGTTTACCTGTGTGGCGGCGGTAAAAGCAGCATGATAGCAAGATGATGGCGTGACACGCGCGGGAGACTGAACCTTAGCTTGATTTGACATATTGGACGTCACGTACATAAAGCACCTGTATATATAATCAATACTGTATGTTTAAACAGTAATGTTTTGTGGCGTCACTCGCAAGTCACTTAGTGGCTAGTTTGTGATCAAGATCGATAATAGCGGCTAACGCGCCTGAGTCTCGACGTTAGTGAGTTTGGGGAAATAACTTGCTAAAATCACCGTTTTCATCACGTTGGAGAGAGCATGGAACAAGCGTTCTGGCATCAGCGCTGGGCTGAAAACCAAATAGGCTTTCATCGCGATACGGTACACCCGATGCTTATCCGCCACTGGTCATCACTGGCCCCACAAAGTGACGAAACGGTTTTGGTGCCCCTTTGCGGAAAGTCGATCGATCTCAACTGGCTAGCTGAAAAACATCAGCATGTGATTGGCGTCGAGCTTAGTGAGATCGCAGTGCGTGCGTTTTTCTCGGAAAACTTATATACCCCTCAGGTTTATCGCGCCCCATCAGGGCATATGCACTATTGTTTTGATGAACTGGAGCTGATCAATGGCGATTTCTTTACCGCGCGCCTGAGTCCTATGCCATTGATTTATGATCGCGCCGCCTTGGTGGCCATGCCGCCTGCTATGCGCGCGCAGTATGTCAGCCATATTCGAACCTTGCTGGCACCTGGAGGGCGTTTGCTGCTGATTACCTTATTTTATCCGCAAACGGATGACACGCCGCCATTTTCCATTGATGCGTCGGTGGTAGAAGAGGCGTTCCAAGGCTTAGACATCAGGTTGCTCGAGACACACACGGAACCCGACGGCGAGCGTGGTGAACAAGTGTGGTTAATCAAAGCAGCGGCGTCGTAGTGGCCGATGTGGGTGAGAATGTGTCAAGGGGCCATGACGGCCCCTTTTCTTTGACGTCGCACGCTCTTTGACGGCGTAAGCAGCCGTCTTAGTGGGCAAGAAAGCGTAGAAACTGACAAACCGACTATGCGAGCTTATTTTTTGCCTGCGTGTATTGGCGTGATTCCCAGTGAGTAATAAAAAAGACCGCTGCAATAATAATACCTGCCCCTAACCACAGTCGGCCGGGTGGAACCCAACTAAACACCAGCCAACCAAAGAGGACGTTAAGAGGGAGTTTAGCGTGATCAAAAGGCTGCACAAAAGAGGCATCGGAAACAGCATATGCCTTGGCAATGGCCCACTGTGCGAGGGCGGTCAGTATGCCGGCGCCAAATAACATCCACCAAGCAGTGGATGTCTGAGGGAGCGTCCAATCAGGCACGGCGAGTAGCAAATTAAAGGGCGTGATCAACAAAAGTAGATATACCACTATGGTGGTGGGAGGGTCATAAGCGGATAAACGTTTCACCATCAGCGAGTAGGTGGCCCAGAAAAACGCCGCACCGACAGGCAATAACGTTGCCCAAGTGAACGCATTTGACCAAGGCTCGAGGATAATCATGGCGCCGCAAAACCCAGCGAGCGTCGCAAGACCGCGTGCGATCCCCACTCGCTCTTGTAAAAACAGCCCAGAGCCTACCGTTGCGAATAGCGGTGAGGTCATTAATAGCGCAATCCCTTGCCAAATGGGCACTGGGTAGGCCAGCGCCCACAGCCACAGTTGAATGCCAATCACGGAGATAAACACCCGCAGACAATGCTGACCAAGGTGTTGGGTTTTGAGTGCTTGACGGATCCCGAGTTGCTTCAACCAGGGGATCATCGCAACCAAGGCGATGGCGTATTGAATGAAGGCAACCGTGGTAGAGGGTAAGCCCATTTTAAAACTAACGTACTGAGACAGGCTGTTAACGAGGGCAAAACACAGGCCTGCGGTCAGCATCCAGGCCGCACCTTGGAGTGGATTATGAATCTGTTTCATTGCCGTGACTATCCGAAAAAAGACGCACGGATAGTAGCGCAAATCCGACCTCAGGGCGACCTGAAATCCCCTGAGGGCCGGACAAATAAGGAGGGCGCTTAGCGGGTTGAATACACTAAGGGAATATCTGGGTCAATGGCATCCAGTGTTGCCTGGGTATCGGCAAGGTGACTGACTGTACTCGTTGCCATTTCGGCCAGCGCAACAGAGCGAATGTCTGTCCAATGGTAGCCCGCCATATTGACCGCAATTAATGCAACCTGAAGAGGCGGAAGACTTGGGTTAAAAGCCGCGTTCTCGGCATACATGCCAGAGAAAAATTCGCCATCATTGGTTTCAACCGCGGCCCCGCTATAGTTACCTGAGTAGGGCGCGTGACTGCGGTTAGCGGCGTCAGCGGCCGCTTTTAGCAATGGAATATCGATATCATCCGTTGATAATTGATTGGACTCGTCAGTCAATAAGCGAGAGTCAATCCCCAAATCGGCAGGACCAAACGGCTCGGGTAGATAGGTGTGCAAATCTTTCGGATTGGATTGTGGCAGCTGGATGATCAAGGACTCAGCGCCATTGAGCTCATTCATGAACTGCCGACAGTGACCACATGGGCTGTAATTGATCGTAATATCGGTGAGGCGTTTTGCCCCTTTTGTCCAAGCATGGCTGATAGCGCATTGCTCGGCATGCACTGTCTGCCCTAGCTGCACCCCGGTGAATTCAATGTTTGCGCCTAAATACAGGGTGCCACTTTCATCACGGACAATAGCACCAACATTAAACTGAGAAATGGGGGTAACCGCATAGGCCGCCGCCAAAGGCAATAAAGCAAGACGCAGTGCGGCGCCGTTAAGGCCACTGGCAGATTCCATCTGCGCCACCTGCTCTGGTGTGAAGGTAGCACCAAAGTTTGCGTCATTTATCCAATCAGAGACGACGCTTTGTAGRGCGTCGGGTAATTGTGTCAGTGCGTCAGTTAGTGCGGTTCGCATAGCATCTCTTCTTTATCGTTAACGGGAGGACAGTGTAGAGAAGCCTTTTCAATAATTGTGTGAGTAATATCACGCATGTTTTGCAAGAGCAGATTTGTTGCTGAAAGTTAGAGTGACATCAATATTTTTATGCCTCTTAATGTGGCCATCATGACGACGTGCGTAGGCAGACACGTCCGCGAGCCGAAAGACGGTTGATGCATTATGGCTGCCAATCGACATAGGGGCGATGTACCTTACGATACTCACGCGCGAGATCGCCCTGGTCACGCAAGCGAGTAATCAGTCGTGTGAGATACGCATCGATTTCTCGGCCCGCTTCGCCCTTAGGAATGATGAAGACATCGTGGAAGTCAGCAAAGTGTGCGCGTTTGATCATGGTTAAACCTAGCTCTTTAAGTGCCATGTCAGCTTCCTCTTGCGCCCAAACGAAACCATCAATTCTCCCCGCGGCCAAGCGCAACAAAGATTGTTTAATACTGTGCGAGCGTTGCACCTTAAAAGGCATATAGTAGGGGACGGCTTCAATGGTATAGCGCGAGGGGGTTGCCCACAGCGCTTTGACCGAGAGCGGGAGCGCTTTATTGGTGTAAAGGACATGCGTGACCTGGCCAAATGACACCTCGCTAAAGTCGAAAGGCAAGGTGGACACTTCCCGCGTCGGACGCACCGCGGGTAAACCAAAGTCGGCTCGCCCTTGTGCGACACTGTTTATCGCGCGATGAATAGGGAACACCTCGATAGTAATCTTGGTGCTAGGGTCTTGCTCATCAAGATAGCGGACGAAATCGACAAACGCGCCGCTACCGTCCAAATTGATCAAGCCAGGTAGTTCGCCAAGGTGTGCGACATAGGTTTGTTCAATGGTGGCTCGGGTAGGGGTGGAGAGGCTGAGCAGCGTGATAAACAACAGAAGCGGTAAATAGCGGCGTGGCATTATCTCTCTCTCAGATTTTAAAGCCGATGGACAAAGCAAAAACGACGACCTAACACGACACGCCCGTGGCGCACCACGGGCATCAAACACGCTAAGCTTGAGTCAATAATGCTGTCATGCCAATAATGACCGCCGCTGCCGTGACCAGGATCGTGAGTGGTTTAGCGATACTAAACGACGACTCTTCAATGGTCGTTGAGTGCGTTAAAGACGGTGGAGGCGTCTGTGATGCAGCGTTTGCTGCTCGTCCTGGACGTTTGGCAAGTGTTTGCTGCGGAAGCGACACACGAAAACCAAATTCACCGACTACCTCAAAGGGAAGGCATTTTTTGCCGTTGCGGTAGGATTTGGCCATTAATGATGTCACCACACTTTGATGCTGGGCAAATGAGCTGTCGGGCAAGGCCACTTGTTTGAATAAGGTGCGGCTAGAGAGTACCTCTCCGGCATAGTAGCAAAGCATCTCGAGTAAACGAGACTCTTCGTAAGAGAGAACCGTCATCGTGTCATCGGCCCAATATAACGTACGGCTTTCTGGTTCAAAATCAACCTCGGGAAAGCGGTAACAGCGCGTATCTACTTTTGTTGTCATCATTGCCCACACTCCAAACAACATCCTTTTTAAAAGTGTGGACTCAAATCACAGAACTGCAACTGGTCAAGCTATCTTTTTTTTGGTAGGACAAAGTGGGCAGTGTGTCAGCATTGCTAGTTAATAACTTAAAAAACATGACGTTAAAAACAAAAGGCGACCAAACCTGTCCACCACCGCTACCTGATAGGTAGACTAAGGTCGGAGTGATGGTCGATCGCCTTACTGACCGGACGGTGTATTCGCGATGCGTCTTTAGCAACCGTGCCAGTGTTAGCCAACCAGTGATTCCACATAGTGGTAAATCGCTTTTAAAACGCGAACTTTATCCTCCTCAGCTTGGTGCTGTTCAGCGAGATGCTGCAGGTTATCCATATAAGCAGGAAGGTGTGTTTCAAAGTAATCACGTCGATGCATAAACCATTTTTGCTGCTCGGCTTCGGTGAGTGTCCACGGGTAATTGCGCGCGCGATAACGGAATAACAGCGGCTTGATGCGCCAGTCATCAACGCTGAGATCCAGGGCTGCAAGATTCTCAGGATCGCGTGCACGGATGATGTCCATCGCACTGCGGTCGCTTTTCGAGAAAAAGCCCGCGTACAGGGCCGTATCCACGTCCTGATCGTTGAAAGGCTTGGCATCGGCAAACACGGCAACGAGCTTTTCGCGTAATTCTGGCGCGGCTTTCAATGCTTTTAGGTGTTGTAAGCACGCTTCGCGATCCACACCGAGTCGGGCAGCATCCTCTGGTCGTAATGTTTTTGCATCGGCGAGAACGGGGCATTTATTGATATGCACCAGTTTAAGTGGTGCCGGTAACTGTCCTTCCGTGAGGTCGTGGTGCGGGGTATACAGGCGCTCGCGTAACGTATCAGCGTCCAATTCAAACAAAGGGGCCGGGTCACGGGCCAGATCCACAGTAATCACGGCATTGGGGTTATCAGGATGCCAAGCAACGGGCACAATCCAGCTGGTGTTGCCTCGCTCGGTGCCGAACATGCCAGAGACATGCACGAGAGGTGTCATATTCACTACATCGATCAGGTGCTTGATTTTGTTTTTATTCCGATGTTTTAACAAATAATCAAATAGCCGTGGCTGTGCTGCCTTGACCTTTTTCGCCAGCTCTATGGTCGCGTGCACATCCGCCATCGCATCGTGTGCGTCGCTATGTTCTATACCATTGGCAACAGAAAGGTTTTCTAGTTTAAAGCTAGGTTTACCGTTGTCATCGTGGGGCCATTCAATACCATCCGGACGCAGTGCGTAGCAGGCGCGCATTACATCGAGCAAATCCCAGCGCGAATTACCGTTTTGCCAACTCCAGCCGTATGGGTCAAAAAAGTTGCGGTACAGCGTGTAGCGCGTGACTTCATCATCAAAGCGCACGTTGTTATACCCGACAATGCAGGTATTGGGTTGCGAGAAGGCTGTATGGATCTGCGCGATGAACTCCGGCTCGGATAAGCCTTTTTTCAGTGCCAGCTGCGGTGTAATCCCGGTGACCAAACAGGCTTCCGGAGCCGGTAAGTAGTCATTGGGTGGTTGGCAGTACAGGACTAAGGGTTCACCGATGACATTAAAGTCACTGTCGGTACGAACGCCAGCAAACTGGCAAGGCCTGTCTTTACCTGGATGGGTGCCGAATGTTTCAAAGTCGTAGAAAAAAAAGCTTGGCTGGTCGGCGTCTGTCACAATCGAATCCAACTTGGTCAATAAGAAAGCAGGCGCAAAATCCTGCGATAAACCAGTATGGTAACACTGGCATCGCGTATCACCAATCCTGAGCTAACCGGCGCAATATTGAAGCGCTGATGCGTATAAAAACAGGCAGTCAGCAGTGAAGATCGATAATGAGAGCCTGCACGCAGGCAGGCTATCGTGATAAGGCAGGTGGAAAGGTCGGTTCGTTCACGTCGCGCGAACACCCAAAAGCATGCGTTATCCGCCGCTAAGACGCTAAGCGTTTCAGTGTTTGCTTGGCCTCATCAATGGCTTGGCTTGCAGTGTCTTCGCCCATTGCCAGCCCCTCGGCGTAAACAAACTCGACGTCGGTGATCCCAATAAAGCCAAGTACGGTCTGCATGTAACCCGTGATATGGTCGGTCGTGCCCCCTTTGTGCATCCCACCGCGTGTGGTGACCACAATGGCACGCTTGCCTTTCAGTAGACCTTCGGGACCATTTTCAGTGTAACGGAAAGTCACCCCCGCACGGGCAACGAGATCAATCCAAGCTTTGAGTTGCACGGGGATAGTGAAGTTGTACATAGGCGCAGCAATCACTAGGGTATCGCTTTGCTGAATTTCTTCAATCAACTGATCTGAGGCTTGCTGCACGTGCTGCTGGGCATCAGTGAGTTCACCTGTACCGCGTAGGCCGCCCACATTGTCCCCAGTGAGAACCGGCAATGGGGTAGAAGCAAGATCGCGCTCAATCAGCGTGTCTGGAGACAGCTCATCCACCACACTGTTAATCACAGCGTTTGAGCTTGAGTAGGGGCCAAGAATACTTGATTTCAGTACCAGCGCTTTCATGCGTCTCTCCTTACAGTTTATGGCGTTTTGCCCATGAGGTTGTTTTGTTGACTCGATGTAGTCTAGAGACTTTCATAATGAACACCAGCGTACAGATTCGTTAAACTTGTTCAAAAATTTTGTTGATGTCGCTGCACGTGGCGTGGTCAGTTGCGCTGCGTGAGCATGGGCGTATGATAGCGGCCGATAGTCGTTCAAAATGTAAAAATAATGTTATAATGCCCGTTGTGTTGGCTAGGGATCCAAGACAAAGAACGGCAAAGCGCCAGATCAAATCACAAGTCGGTCGCTTGTGGGACGCAACGGGGTTTGAGGAAATGCGCGTGAAAAATTTATTTATGTTAGACGTGGATGGCACGCTGGTCGATAGCTGCCAAATGGACCACGAGTGTTTTAGTCAAGCTGTTTATGAAGTCACCGGTTTAACGGTGCCGGATGATTGGGGTGGCTACACCAATGTCACCGATGCGGGGATCATTGAAGAGCTGATTGATAGTCATGATCTTCAGCGCGAAAAGATCATGTTGTTTCGAGAAATTAAGCGCGTGTTTACGCATAAACTGGCCAGCGCAATTGCTAACCACGGATTAAAGCCGTTGCCAGGTGCGGTAGCATTTATTGATGAGATGCGTCATATGCCGACCGTTGCCTTGGCGATAGCAACAGGAGGCTGGGAAGAGACCGCACGGATGAAGCTTAAAGCCGCTGGTTTTAATATTGACGGTATTGTTTTTTCTTCGTGTTCAGATGCGATGAGTCGTAGCGAAGTGATGGCATTGGCTGCGTTCCGTGCCAAACAAGATTACGGTGTCCATTTTGAGCGGCGCATTTATTTTGGTGATGGGGTGTGGGATAAACAAGCCACACAGTCGCTAAACTACGAATTTGTCGCCGTGGGCGATAAAGTCGAGCACGACGTAAGCGTGAGCAATTTTGTCAACCCGCGTGCGATTTTAGGCAAACTGGGTATTGATGAAGCGCAGCGTCAATACGCCTAATCGTTTATGCGTAAACGCGATGCAATGCGTGAACGCGAACAATGAGCAGAAAAGAAAAGCCGACGCGTCGACTTTTTTATCCGCTGTTCAACTTCTTAGCGAGTCGCTAATCACTTTCACTGTGCATCAACAACGGCGTTGTTTTCTTGGCTCGTTACATTGGTTGCGCGAGTCCGGTTGTCTAGTGTGGCAAAGTAAGCTTGGGTTTCCGCAATGACCACCTTGCGCAGCAGCAATAAACCAATCAAGTTAGGAATCGCCATTAAGCCGTTGACGATATCGGCCAGTATCCAAATCGTATTCAATTGAATAAAGGCACCGGATGCAATTAAGCCGATAAAGAATAGCTTATAGATATAAATGGCTTTTTTGCCAAACAGGTACGCGACGCAGCGCTCGCCGTAATAGTGCCAACCTAAAATGGTGGTGAAGGCAAAAAACAATAGGCCAATGTTGACCAGCACCGGACCAACACTGCTTTCCATCCCTACCGCAAACGCATGTGAGG
The DNA here is from genome assembly GCF_001995695.1 of Salinivibrio sp. ML290. NCBI lineage: Bacteria > Pseudomonadati > Pseudomonadota > Gammaproteobacteria > Vibrionales > Vibrionaceae > Salinivibrio > Salinivibrio sp. ML290. The sequence goes on from NZ_MUEY01000013.1 coordinate 82,921, forward strand.
TCATGGCGGCGCCTGCGAGCTCCCCAGACCAAGATTGCGTTAGGATCAAGGTCAGTCCTGTCATGGTACAAATCACCAGCGTATCGATAAAGGTGCCAGTCATTGATACTAAGCCTTGCTCAACACAGGAGTCCGTTTTTGCTGCGGCCGCGGCGATGGGCGCACTCCCGAGGCCTGATTCGTTAGAGAATACCCCACGTGCAATACCCGATTGAATCGCAAGCATCATGCCGGCACCCGCAAAGCCTCCAGTTGCGGCCATGCCGTTGAAAGCAGATTCAAACACCAGGCTGACTGCTTGTGGTAGTTGTGCGGCGTTTGCCACGAGGACCCATAAGCACGCGCTTACATAAAGCACTGCCATAACAGGCACAATTTTGGCGGCGACGGCGGAAATGGATTTGACGCCACCCAAGGTAACTGAGGCGACGAGCACGGTTAACAGAGCTGCGACAACGGCTGTTGGGATATTAAATAGGTGGGTCGCCGCGCTGCTAATCGCGTTCACTTGTGGGAAGGTGCCTATGCCAAAGCATGCCACTCCCAGTCCAAATAAAGCAAAGAGCTTTGCGAGAATGGGTTTACCGGCACCTTTAGAAAGGTACATCATGGGGCCACCAAGCATGTTGCCTTTATGGTCGACCTCACGGTATTTCACCGCGAGTAGACACTCGGCGTACTTAGTCGCCATGCCCAAAAAGGCGGCGAGCCACATCCAAAACAGTGCCCCTGGGCCCCCAAGAGAAATGGCGGTGGCCACGCCGATGATATTTCCGGTACCTATGGTTGCGGATAAGGCTGTACACAGTGCCGCAAACCCTGAAACATCCCCTTGGGTTTTGGCGTTCGACGGCTTAAAGATTTGCTTGAGCGCAAACGGCAGGCGACGGAGTTGGAGTAGCCCTAACCGTACTGTAAAAAAGAGCCCCGTACCGGTGAGTAGCAAAAGAAGCGGTGGCCCCCATATCCAGTCGTCAATGGTGGCTAGAAGTGTTTGTATATCTGGTAGTTGCGAAAAAAATGGCATTCATTCCCCCTTTAAACATCAAAGGAGGAGATAGACCACACTAATATTAACAAAAGTGCTACATATTGGGGTGGGTATCTCCTCTGTCCTTTTGCCTGAGAGTTTCACTTGAAAACAAGCTTGCTCCTTCGGCGCCCGAACTAACGGGTCTCTCCAGAGTCTCCTCCAACAGCAGTCCATACAATTAAGTGCCTGAAAGATTTACTTCTTCGGCGGATGGCGTCAGCCACCTCTCTCCTGCTGTCTTCATCGGAACGTCGTCATGACGGAAAGTATGATAGATCACAGAAATATGAATGCAATGCAAAAATCAGTGAATGGGGAATAATTCTTTCTTAATGGCAAAAAACACAAACTTTTAGTATTTCTTTCTAACAACAGAGATGTCGACGCATGCCTTCGCCGAGTTTGTTAACTTGAAAACAAGATGAAAGGGGTTAATTTTTTCCCACATTGGCCGATAAATTGGCTAATCTGGACAGGCAACGAGTAGGATAACGAGCAGCAGCATGACCACGTGGAACGAACTTTTAGGCGTGAACGCTGGCGACAATGCCGAGCAAATAAAACAGCGCTATAAGCGACTTTCTAGCCGCGTACATCCAGATAAAGGAGGCAGTACGGGGCTAATGCAGCTGGTCAGTGAAGCCTATCAAGCGGTTAAGTCAGGTAAAGGCGAGGGCAGTGCGCTGGGTCAGCCGCTAAGTGGTGCCAGTCAGGCAGCATTGCGTAGCCAAATTGCGCATCTACAAAAAGAACTGGCGGCGCTACAACAAGAAAATCGAACATTGAAGTCTCGCCAAGCCAATACTCAAATCCCCGCACACTTGACAGCCAAAATTGCCAAACTCGAATTTGATAATCGCCAATGGCGCGAGCAATACCAAAAGCTTGAGCGACAGCATCACTCATTGGAATCTCAGTATCACGCGTTACAGCGCGAGCAGGACCAACGTAAAAAAGACCTGGTACAGGTGAACCGTGAGTTAAAAGAAGCGCTATCGCGCGCAGAGCAATTGGAAACTGATCTCACTCGCAAAGCGACACCAGTGACATTAAAGCCAGCCAAACCTGGTTTATCTTGGCGCTGGGTGCTTGTGTCTTGGGCCATGATGGCGCTGCTGATAAGCCCATTGGGCCAATGGCAGCAATGGGTTGACCACTTTTGGGGGCAAGATCAGGACCAGACCGCACAACGTGTACGTATTATCGACCCAGCGCCCTCAGAGTCTCAGCCCACGCAAGCGAATAATGAGCCTCAGCCTCAGGCGGCGCCTGCACCAGCGATACCCGTTGCCCCTATGATTCAGCTTACCCCTGACGCGAATCAGTGGCACATCAATCAATATGCAGAGACCGCACGGCCTTACTTGGCCTTACGCAGTGAGCAGGGGTCATATGTGGTCGCGAATTGTATGGGCGAGTTTTATATCTACCTTAATCAGGGCTATCAGCCGCTTCGTGTGCCACCAAACTTGGATTACGTAGCACAGCGTCAGCACTTTCATGTTTATGCCATTCCTTACGGGCAGGGGGCGTCGGTGGATAGTTGGCAGTTGGCACGTAAGGTACAAATACTCGAACACACCTTCGTTAGTGCTGACTTGGCGCCCAAACTCAGCGCTTTTGAACAATCCTGTCGACAAGTACCAGGTTTAACCGCGGTAAACTTATAAACAGTATCGTGACTAGGCACGCATCTCACACCGCTTTAATCATTGCCTCGCACGGAAATCGATAGCGAGATCGCAGACCGCGAGTGGACACGCTCAAGATATCAGAGCGGAAAACCGTGAAATAGCGTCTGATTTCACGCACATGTATTACACTGATCAATAAGTAATAAGCGTGACTGATGAGGCCTGTGTACATGCTCGATCAAGCGATGTTTGCGCACCCGTTCGATCCACCACGTCAAGACAGCCTAAATGGGGTGTTTCGGCGTTATAAACTGGCAGTGTCCCACTCGGTGTCTGTTGAGGAACATGTCGCTGGTATCGGGATCCCCTCATGGTCTGAGGGACGCACCGCCGCCAGCCAAGACGCTGCGGTTGTCAAAACCATGATGGCCCAGGGCGCCAGCTTGATTGGGCAGCTGCAAATGGATCCTTTAGGCTTCAGTATTACCGGTTTTAATCCGTTTTATGCGGAGCTTCGCAATCCTCACTTTCGCCAATACCGCGTCGGAGGGGCAAACGCAGGTATCGCGGTGGCGGTGGCAAAAAAGCTGGCGGATTTGGGCATTGGTAACGATGCATTTGGCGGCGTACGGATCCCTGCTGCACACTGTGGACTGTTTGGATATCGTCCCACGCCAAGCCTTATCGATACCCAGGGGATCATCTCTGTCGCAGAAACCTTTGATAATGTGGGTGTGTGCAGCGCGGCGCTTGGCCCGCTAAGTCAGTTCCAAGAGCTGGTGGCCAAGCCGTCCTCCGCCGTGACGAATATCCAAGGCGTGGTCATCGCCGAGGCGGTTTTTGCGTTATTCTACAGCGATGAAGCGATGGCGCAGGTTTATCAGCATCTTGAGCATTTAAGCTTACCGCAAGAGTCGACGTTGACCATGAACAAACTGGTGCTGTCGCGGCTTGAAAATGCGCAGGTGTCAATTGCCAGCCAAGAATTTCTGTTGATGTACGGCGCATGGTTGAAACAGGCCAAGCTTGATTTGCCCACCTCAACGCAACAGTATTTAGACCGCTTACAAGCTGTCGACTACAAAGCGCATTATCAGGCGAAGAAAACCCGCAAGCAGTTGAGAGATACCGTTTGTGCCATGTGGCCAAGCGATAAAGTATTACTGATCCCATCCACACCGGGCGCCATTTTACCTCGTGATGCGGATGCATCAGACGGTGATGCGTTTAATTTATCCCAGCGACGACTCATGGCGCTGGCGGATGTATGTGGCTTACCCCAGCTCACTATCCCGTTATTTGAGCATCAAAACACACCTTATGGCGTGACATTATTGGCTCACCCTTTTAAAGATAAGTTATTGATGGAAGTAGCACGCCGTTGGCTCGATTAACCGTATGGATTGCACCTTTATCCGCCCAGCCGTCAAGAATTTTCTATAAAAAACCGTTTTTTGTGTTTAAAGTTCTGATAATAAAGTAAAAATTAAGTTTATCGTTCCGCATTTACTATCAACAGAAACTGTGGATAACCGGTTGGATTAGTCGGTGTTTAACTTGGTAAATTATTGAAAATAAAGATTATAGTACGGACCTGTTGAGCTTGAGATGGGGTAGGTGAGTGTTACAAGAAAGTGACAAATTGGCTGTCACTTTGGTTTAACACCGCGTAGAGACTGTATTCACCCATATTCTGATGCGGTGATGCTGTTACTTATTGTCAATATGGTCACTTTTTGGCGGCTTTAAGCTTGTATTGTGTCTTACAATGGCTACGCATCACGCTCCTGGAACGCAGGGCTGTGTGCTTGGTTTTGCGACCACGTGTACGCGCACGCCATACTTTGAAACTACGCGGTTTTAATTCACGTCGCATTAAAGCAATCACATCATCTTGGCGTAGCCCATAGAGTGCTTCAATCGCCTCAAACGGGGTCCTATCTTCCCACGCCATTTCAATGATCCGGTCTACGTCACCAGGTTCAGTCAGTCGCATAGTCTCCTCCTCGCATTGGACTAATAATTACGTATACGTTGAGCAACGCGGATCAATAAGTGGGGATGCCTAAATCCCTTATGACCCTTATTTTTTGGATATTTAAAAATAAACAATAAATACAGCTAGTTAAGAAAGGCCATTTTAAACAAGGGTAAAAGGCCATTTTTATCCTAACGGCCTGTTGTCACTGACGATTATTAAGTTATTCTATTGTTCACTGCCGCACAGGCAGCTTAGAAAGTCAGGCTCACGCTCCACCCGCTGAGGCTCACGTTCACTGCCGCACAGGCAGCTTAGAAATATAACGCTATGGTCAGCGCGGCGGTACTCAAGTTCACTGCCGCACAGGCAGCTTAGAAAATTCGAGCACCGTTTCTGTTTTGATGTGTTCAGTTCACTGCCGCACAGGCAGCTTAGAAATATCGCAATTTGATGCGCTATCCGCATCACGTGTTCACTGCCGCACAGGCAGCGTAGGTGACACAAGCCCCGGCACGGTGTTGGATATGTACGAATTGCCAACGGGCGCCTGTCACGATCGAGGTTAATCGTTGGCCTTAATGTCGGAGGCGCGCAGTCCGCTTGGGTAATAGATGACTGACATTGCACTGGCGCTTGTCCGACCTACGCACAGGCAGCGTAGGTGACACAAGCCCCAACACTATGTTGGATAGGGGACATTGCCAACGGGCGCCTGTCACGATCGAGGTTAATCGTTGGCGCCGATGTCGGAGGCGCGCAGTCCGCTTGGGTAATAGATGGCTGACATTGCACTGGCGCTTGTCCGACCTACGCATAGGCAGCGTAGGTGACACAAGCGCCGGTACGGTGTTGGATAGATAAAAACTGTCAACGGGCGCCTGGCTCGATTGGCGCTTATATCAAACGATGTAAATGCACCATGCTAGTCTTGATGTTGTGACTTATTAAACAATGAATATGTTGTAATTCCTTAAATGACAACTAATATGTTGTATATAGGCTGTAGTACAACATTAAAGTTGTTTGAGGGTGTGATGGTGTCACTAAAAGATATCGCGCGTGCATTGCAAGCGCGTCGCAAGTCACTTGGACTAGAGCAGTCTGACATGTACATGCGTATTGGCATGAAACAACAGCAGTACCAGCGAGTAGAGGCGGGGAGTGATGTCCGGCTATCGACCTTGCTGCGTGTGCTCGAAGGGCTCGACCTGACATTAACGCTTACGCCCAAAACGTCTCAGACGGTCGATGAGCCGGTACACCTCGATCGTTATAAAGATGATGATAACGACGATCTCGACTTTTGGTTAGGGGCGGAGCACAGCGATGACCAAAACCAGTGAAAAGGTTGAGGGACTAAACATTCAACTGCATGGCGTTGACGTAGCGATTGTCACCCACTACGCGGGTGGGAAGAATATTCTCACGTTCAACCCAGCGTTTATCGCCACCTCTCAGCATGAGCGTTTAACCTTTTCGTTGAGGCAACGTCGCGATCCGCAATACTTACGCACACCACAAATTCGCACTGACAAACTGCCGCCAGTGCTCTCCAACTTGCTCCCTGAAGGCGCATTACGAGATGTCGTGTCAAAGGCATTACAGTGTCACACAAACAATGAATTCGCGATACTGGCATACATGGGTAAAAACCTGCCCGGTGCTATTGTGGCGACGCCAATTAAAGCGGGCGAGTTACCGCGTTGGGCATTGGCGCAAAGGCTTTCAACCGCGCCGCAGCAGATTGATGTTAAGCATGCTGATAGCAAATTCTCATTAGCCGGCGTACAAATGAAGTTTTCTTCATCGCACCGTGATGGGCGATACCATATTGATCACGACGCCAATGAAGACTCATGGATCATAAAAACGCCCTCAACCGTGCATAAAGGGGTGCCTCTCAACGAGTTCACATGTATGACGCTCGCTGCGCAGGCCGGCGCCGTGGTTCCCGAAAGACGTTTGATTAATGTGGCTGAGTTAGAGGGTTTACCCAATATTCAGCTGCCAAACGAGCCTCTTGCGTATGGTATACAACGCTTTGATCGCGGACCCGACGGCCGAATACATGCAGAGGATTTTGCACAGGTATTTGGCTTATATCCTTCAGATAAATATCAAAAAGTGAACTATGAGCAGTTGGGAAAAGTGTTATATCGCGAGAGCGCTAATGGGCGAGAAGACATACAGCAAATGGCACGCAGGCTGCTGATTAATATCTTGCTCGGGAACGGCGATGCGCACTTAAAAAATTGGACGATCTGTTACCCCGATCGCATGTTGCCGCGTCTAGCACCGCTTTATGATGTGGTCTTTACGCAGCCTTATATTGAATATGACAACATTGCGTTGAAAATGGCGAAAAGCAAGCGTTGGTATGATATTGGTTTGAGCCATTTCGAACGCTGGTCGCAAGATGTGGGTGTGCCGTGGCAAATGATCAAACCGCACCTATTGGATACGATCAACCTGGCGCGAAATATGTGGCCAAATCAACTTAAGCAATTACCGATGTTAACGGAGCACAAAGCGATGCTACGTGATCATTGGAAAGCCCTGCACGAGGACTTCACCATCGGTTCATGATCCAGCCAAACCGGGCGCTAAATCGGCGCCTTCTTACCCTTATTTTTTGGCTATTTAAAAATAAACAATAAATACAGATAGTTACGGAATCCCCTTTTTAACAAGGGTAAAAGGCCATTTTTATCCTAACAGCCTGTTGTCACTGACGATTATTAAGTTATTCTATTGTTCACTGCCGCATAGGCAGCTTAGAAAACTCAAGCGGCGCATAGTCCATTGCGCCTGTTGTTCACTGCCGCATAGGCAGCTTAGAAACATCGGCGTGATGGTGGAAAGCGTCTTGATGTGTTCACTGCCGCATAGGCAGCTTAGAAATACGGGCGACTGATGATATTGATGATTATTATGTTCACTGCCGCATAGGCAGCTTAGAAATAGCCCGTTGTTTTTCGGCGTTAGCTCGAGTGGTTCACTGCCGCATAGGCAGCTTAGAAAAAGCCCGAACCTGACCAACACGCACTTGCACGGTTCACTGCCGCATAGGCAGCTTAGAAATGTCACGAATCGCCGCTGCATCACTTTGTAGCGTTCACTGCCGCATAGGCAGCTTAGAAAACAAAATATGGTTGCTCTTATGTTGACCCATAGTTCACTGCCGCATAGGCAGCTTAGAAAAGACTATGGATACCACACTTGAATTCTCTGACGTTCACTGCCGCATAGGCAGCTTAGAAATCAGCAGGTGTTGCCGGTGTTGGCGTATATGCGTTCACTGCCGCATAGGCAGCTTAGAAACATCGCAACCGGAACTCTATAAGATGATAACCGTTCACTGCCGCATAGGCAGCTTAGAAATTGGCGTGGCCATTTCCGGCGTCAATGACTCGGTTCACTGCCGCACAGGCAGCTTAGAAAACACTGGTCTGGATTATGACATACAAAGGTCTGTTCACTGCCGCACAGGTAGCTTAGAAATCATCGCGCTCAGACTTGGCCATGTGCCGTTTGTTCACTGCCGCACAGGCAGCTTAGAAAATAAACATGGAAAGCAGCGAACAAAGCAGAATGTTCACTGCCGCACAGGCAGCGTAGGTGACACAAGCCCCAACACTATGTTGGATAGGGGAATTGCCAACGGACGCCTGTCACGATCGAGGTTAATCGTTGGCGCCGATGTCGGATGACGCGCGGCGTAAATCACACCAAGCTTGTACGATCGAGTTGGCGCTTATGCCGACCTACGCACAGGCAGCTTAGATACTGAAATAGTTGCTTTTTTTGATGCCAGTTCATTGTTGGTGGGTCGTGGCATCGAGGAAGTAGGGAGGGGATGGTTCAATATCGACAAAAGCGTATGACTAGCAATGACCATACACGTCAATTTGACGCATGTTTATAGCCAAAGTTAAGCTTGCAATTGCATGCTTTTGCATAGCTAAGCAGGGTTTTAAGGGTTGGATTACCTTTCCCTTTTTCAAGTCGAGAAATATTGCCTTCTTTCGTCCCCATACGTTCTGCAACCTGCTGTTGAGTTAGCCCGGCCTGCTTACGCATACTGAGTAACATATCGATCAACTCAAACTCAGGCGTCAATTCATCGTATGCTTGTTTCACGTCTGGGTTTTGCAATGCTTTCGCTTTTAGTGCTTGTAGGCTATTCACTTTTCACCTCTTTCATACGCCCTGTTGCCAATGCTAAGTCGTTCTTTGGTGTCTTTTGGCTTTTCTTCACAAATGCATGAAGGACATAGATGTTGGGGCCGTCTAAATAGCAGAATAGACTGCGTCCGATCCCTTCTTTTGCTTTGGCGCGAATTTCAAACAGGCCGTTACCTATTGATTGTGTGTGAGGAGGACCTAAGTTTGCGCCATGTTTTTCTATTAGTTCAAGCAGCTTGAGCATTCGCGCTTGAATCTTAGGAGGCATGTTGAGAATGCTCTCTTCCACGCCTGGGTAAAAAACAATGTTCCAGTTCATCTTTTACTTCTTTTTATCATATATGATAGGTTTTTGTGGGTCAAAATCCACTTATCATACCGAGTAATCTCGAGCAATCTTGGCTGATTAGTGTTATCTGGTTCGCATAACAATCGCACAGACAGCAGAATGCGATCTTCCTTCAAACCCTAAACTGTGCCTTGTTTCACGGGCATGCATTGCTATTTTTGTTACCTTTCTTGCGCTTGTGAGTGATCTGCTTTGTCACTCGGGATAATCACGAAAGGGACACCCATGGACGATCTCTCGCCCTCGGATCTTAAAACCATCCTTTATTCTAAACGCGCCAATATGTACTACCTCGAGCATTGCCGTGTGATGCAAAAAGATGGGCGTGTGTTGTACTTGGCGGAGGCGAAACGCGAAAACCTCTACTTTAATATCCCCATTGCCAATACCACGGTGTTGTTGCTCGGGACTGGCACATCAATCACTCAAGCGGCGATGCGTATGCTCTCGCAAGCGGGCGTGCTGGTTGGCTTCTGCGGAGGTGGCGGTACACCACTGCATATGGCAACTGAGGTTGAGTGGTTTACACCGCAAAGCGAGTATCGACCTACTGAATATCTACAAGGGTGGTTGTCATTTTGGTTTGATGATCAAAAGCGATTGGATGCTGCGCGAACTTTTCAGCTGGCACGCCTGAGTTACTTAAAGCAGGTCTGGCAAGCGAGCCGTGAGCTCAAGCTTGAAGGGTTTGATGTGGCCGAATTGGCCGGCGCACTCGATACCTTTGTGGCGCGAACTGACAAAGCCAGCAAGCCGGCGGATTTATTGCTTACCGAAGCGCAGCTCACCAAAGCGCTCTACAAACACGCGGCGAACCGTACTCAAAAAAACGGTTTTAAACGCCAGCATGAGGCGGACGATCTCGCCAACCGCTTTTTAAATCATGGCAACTACCTAGCTTATGGCTTGGCGGCGAGTTGTTTATGGGTGCTTGGGATCCCGCACGGATTTGCGGTGATGCATGGCAAAACCCGTCGCGGCGCGCTGGTGTTTGATGCCGCGGACTTAATCAAAGATGCCATCGTGCTGCCTTGGGCGTTTATATGCGCCAAAGAAAACGCCACCGAACAAGAGTTTCGCCAGCAAGTTCTGCAAGCCTTTATTGAACACAAAGCGATGGACTTTATGTTCAACACCATCAAAGCCATTGCACTGCAAGATGATTCCGACGATGAGATGACGGAGCCGCAACGATGATGGTGACTTTTATTTCTCAGTGCGAGAAAAAGGCACTGAAGAAAACCCGCCGCGTGCTTGATGCCTTTGCCAACCGAATTGGTGATAACACCTGGCAAACACTGATCACCGAAGATGGCTTAAATACGGTGCGAAAAATGCTGAGCAAAACCGCCAGCCGCAGCACCGCGGTCAGTTGTCATTGGGTTCGTTCTCGCTCACGCAGCCAGTTGCTATGGGTGGTGGGAAATAAAAATAAATTTAATGCAGAGGGATATGTGCCTGTTAATAGTACAGAGAAAGATTTGCTTAACAGTGACTATGAAAGTGACTGGAAATATTTACCACTGATTAAATCACTCGCGAGCATGGCCGCTTTGCTGCACGATTGGGGTAAAGCCTCTTTACTTTTTCAGGAAAAGTTAAATCCAGAAACTAAAACTAAGCATAAAGGTGACCCGCTACGTCATGAGTGGGTATCTTGTCTTCTATTCCATCAATTTGTCGCTAATCCAATACACCAATCTCAAGATGAGGCTTGGTTGGCGACTCTTATCAATCAAGGTGTTGATGAATATTGTATTAAAATCAATGGATTAGAAAGAAAAAAGCACTTTCTGAATTACCGACAGCAGCAGCGTTAATTGCTTGGTTGATTGTTTCTCATCACCGATTACCTTTGCCAAAAGAAGACGCGTTATGTAATAACCAGCGAGAAGTAGGTAACGCTTCTTTAGAGGAATTGTTGGCTAGAATTACCCCTGCATGGGGTTATGAAAACCGCTTTGATGAATACAACTCGCTGCTGCCGAAATGTTTTGAATTTCCGTTAGGTCTGCTCTCTAATTCCTCGATTTGGCTCGCTGAGCTAAAGCGTCGAGCGAAAGACTTATTACATCACCTGCCTTTACTCGAACAGGCAATGAATGATGGCAGTTGGCGAGGGATTCTACACCATGCAAGGTTGTGTCTGATGCTAGGTGACCACTATTACTCTTCACAACCTAATGATCATCAATGGAAGACATCGATAGAGCTGTATGCTAACACCAATCCCGCCACTAAAGCGCGTAAACAAAAGCTGGATGAGCACTTAGTGAATGTTGCTAAAGTCGCGATGAACACAGTGAAGTTACTGCCGTTTTTTGAAACCGAGCCGCTAAAAGCCACCGAGCTCAGCGAGCTGGAACCTAAGGCCAACACGCCTAAAGCATTCCGTTGGCAAGACAAAGCGGTACGCAAAATCAAGGAGTGGCGTGAACATACGGAAGATAAAAGCCAAGGTTATTTTGTGGTGAACATGGCCAGTACTGGTTGTGGTAAAACCATCGCCAACGCCAAAATTATGCAGGCGTTATCTGAAGAGGGTGAAAGCTTGCGATTTATCTTGGCACTTGGCCTTCGCACACTCACTTTGCAAACCGGCGACGAATACAAAGAAAGACTCAAACTGCAAGAGAACGATTTAGCAGTGCTGATTGGCTCTAAAGCCATTTCGGAGTTGCATCAATCGGGCAAGAAAGTTGAAAAAGACGACATTGAACCTGAACAAGCGGATGCTGGCTCTGAGTCTTTGGAAAGTCTTCAAGATGAAAACGATGTTCTAGATTGGCGAGGTGTGCTACCTGAAGAAGAGCTCACGACCGTTTTAACCAAAGAAAAAGATCGAAAGCTTCTGTATGCCCCAGTACTGGTATGCACCATCGATCACATTATGGCCGCAACCGAAACCAAACGCGGTGGCCGTTATATTTTGCCTTGTTTACGTTTAATGTCATCCGACTTGGTGATTGATGAAATTGACGATTTCACCGGCGATGATCTGATTGCGATTGGCCGATTAGTACATTTGGCAGGCATGCTGGGGCGCAAAGTGATGATTTCCTCTGCCACCATACCGCCGGATTTAGCCCTTGGTTTATACAATGCCTATCGTCAAGGATGGAAAGTCTTTGCTGCCAGCCGTGATCGAGTCAGCACTGTTAATTGTGTTTATGTCGATGAATTTAGCGCTGATGTTCAGATGGTGGGCTGTGATGATGCTGATTTGGCTGTCTATGAGGCATTCCAACAACGCTTTGTTGCTAAACGTGTGGATAAGCTAAAACGGCAGGCTGCGAGGAGAAAAGCCGATATTATTCCATGTACTGAACAAAATGATCAACCGCTGGAGGAACAGTATTTCGAGATAGTCAAGCAAGCGGTTTTGGCTAAACACCGGCATAACAACACGTTAGAACCAGAAAGCCAAACAAGGGTGTCGTTCGGTGTGGTTCGGGTTGCCAATATTCAACCTTGCGTCGAATTAACCCAATATCTACTTAGCTGTGAGTGGCCTGCCGATACCGAAGTGCGCTGCATGGCTTATCACAGCCAGCAGGTGATGTTGCTGCGCCATGCGCAAGAAAAGCATTTGGATGAAGTACTCAAACGTAAAGAGAAACCGGAAGAATTACCCATTGCGTTTGCTCATCCCGTTATTCGTGATCATCTAACGACTTGCCAAGCGAAAAACCTGATTTTTATTTTGGTTGCCACCCCAGTTGAAGAAGTAGGGCGTGATCATGACTTTGATTGGACGGTGATTGAACCCTCATCTTTTCGTTCGATTATTCAAATGGCAGGCCGAGTACGTAGACATCGTGATGGTGAGATTCAGGAGCCCAATATTGGTTTGTTGCAATACAACGTCAAAGGCTTCAAGGGAGGCACTGAGCGAGTATTTAATCATCCCGGCTATGAAACAGACAGTGCCACTCAACTTGCCACTCATGATTTATCTGAGTTAGTGGATAAAAAGTCGCTGTTGCATGCGGTCAATGCCGCTGTCCGTATTCAAAAGCGAGCAGTGCTCGAACCGCGCAACAACTTAGCGGATTTAGAGCACTTTGCCACAGCGAAAACCCTTGGCATCGATCAAATTGGCAAACCACAGCAAGCCAATAACAGTCGTCAGGATAGATACAACCGTAATCGTCGGAGTAGATCGCCGCAGTCATGTTGGTATGAGCATCTGCACGGTCATATTCACGGCTACTGGTGGCTGACCGCACTGCCGCAACACTTCAAACGCTTTCGTAAAAGTGAACCGACAGTTCAAATCTACTTAGTTAAAAAAGAGCGCAGCATCGAGTTTTGTTTGCGTGAAGAACCGGGCGGCTTACACCCGATTGAACGCACCTTGAATATTGAACACCTGCCACTGACACCAAAGCAACAACAAAAACTTTGGCTACAGCGTGATTACAGTGAGTTAGTCCGTTTATACAGCCCAAGTCCTGAGCAGGAGTTTGCCACGTCAGTGCGCTATGGCGAAATCAGTTTTATCTACCGTGAAAGTAACCAGCAATACAGCTACAACGACCAACTAGGATTGGTTAAGGTCAAATAATGGAAAAAGAAAAGTGTGAAGTAAAACAAAGTCTAGACAGGTTGATAAAAAATAGACCGGATTTAGCCTTTAAAAAAACTGACAATAAAGGTAAAGAAAAACCTGACTATTTTAAGGTCCTGGATGCGGTGTTGAGGCTTAGCCCGCAGAGTTATTTGCCTAAGTCGATTCCTGAGTGTGATGCCTGTTTGTTGATGATTAGTTCTATTAATGAAGGAGCGACAACATTCAAATACGAGAATACTTTTAAATTTATGTGTGAGATTAGTCATCCAAAACTGGATGAGCTGTGGAGCTTACTTGATGTTTCTAGTGAGGAGGCAGTAGTTTTAATTGAGCTTTCAGAAAGGTTTTTCGCTGAAAGGTTAGAAGCATATTTCTTATTTAAAGATGGTATGGCTCATGATGAAATAGCTAATTTTGAAACCGAGTCTGTAGCCGATGTAATCAAAAAGATCGCAGAAGGCAGCAAGCATGGCACTGTGATTAGTCATCCTTCTAAAATGAGTCATCCTTCTTGTAAGTATCCGAGAGTTTATTCTACGGATTTTAAAAAATCTCAAGACGGTTATCTTCGAAGTGGTAATGCAGAGGCATTATTTGATCTACACATCAATGCTACTCAATTAAAGGTTTACAAGTTCCTTTCTTTGAAAATAAATGGCATTTCTATTCTAGAGCACCTAAAGAGTCCTAATTTGACATTGCTTTCTGAAACATTCGGACTTAGTGAGTTGTTTTTTGAAAATATTTTAAATATTTTTTCTGATTGTATTTATTCGCAATCTTTAAAAACTGACCGGTTTGTAAAGCAGGTTTATTTTCCTATAGATTATGAACAGTATCATCAGCTCTCTCTTTTAACTCCTGCGGGTTTAGTTTTTAATATGAAAGCCAAAATCGATTGGTTAACCAGTCGTTCACCTCAAGCGTATTCTGGGAAGAAAGCAAGACAGAGCAATGATTATCATGAATTGGGTTACAAAACGCTCTCTGATCTTACTGTAACAAAGCATGGCGGTGATCATCCCAAGAACATTTCTGGCTTAAACAACAAACATCAAACTTACTATTTATTATCTTCCAAACCGCCGGAGTTAACTCATCACAATATCCGGCTGCCGAGAACGGATTTTTTCAAAGAGACCTTTAGCGCTTGGCAAGCCAAAGAGGTGCTTGAATCTTTGCATCGACTCTTTCTCACCGACTACAACAACATCAACCTCCGTGATGGGCGCGACTACCGCATTCAGCAATACGTTGATTTGGTGATAGAAAAAATGTGGCAAGTGCGCCTATTTTTTGAAGAGTATTCCGGTGAATTATCGAGTGCGTTGCCTTTGGAGCAAAAAACCTGGCTCTATCCACAGTTTGCTGAGCAGCGTCAGCAAGAGGATGAGTGGCTTGATAAGATCATTCGCCACATTGCCCGTGGCTTAATCAACCATTACAGCCACAGCAAAGTAATCGCTAATCCCCTCACATTGTCAGACCAAGAGCTGCTGGCGATAGAAAAGGTGGTTGCCAGTAATAAGGAGAACTTGCGATGAACGTATTGATTTTACCGCATTTAAAAATTCACAACGCCAATGCACTTTCAAGCCCCTTTACTATCGGCTTTCCGGCTATGACGGCATGGTTAGGCTTTGTGCATGCCTTAGAGCGTAAACTGAACCAAGTAGGTTTATCCGAGCTCATGTTGCATAGTGCTGCGGTGGTGAGCCACCACTGTGATGTACAGACTCATAAAGGCGAGGGTGACTATGTCTATTCGATTATCGGTACGGGAAACCCTTTAGAGCCCAAGGCGGAGAAAGATAAACCTGATGGTTATGCTGTTAGACCATCATTTATCGAAGAAGCACGCTGTCATTTAGATGTGTCCCTTGTCATTGAGTGGAGTGGCAATGAGGAGCAAGTTCAGCAGCCAGACTTTACCCAGCAATTGCAAGCAGTGATCGCGACGATGAAAGTGGCAGGAGGTGACGCTCTTTCCTTTGGGAAGCCCTCAGTTAAATCTTTGATTACGGAAGATGATACAGCCCAAGCCCTACGCCAATTAATGCCCGGTTATGTGCTGATTGAACGCCGAGATTTAATGATAGACGCCATGCAGCAAGGCAATGATGCCATAGATGCGCTGCTCGATTACCTCACCGTACATCACCATTGTGAACAGCTTGAAGATCAAAGTGTTGTTTGGCATAGCCAGCGTAAGACGAGTGGTTGGATTGTGCCCGTTGCCACCGGATTTCAGGGCATATCGCAATTAGGAGAGGCAAAGAATCAGCGCGATCCATCAGTGCCGCATCGCTTTGCCGAAAGTGTGGTCACACTGGGCGAATTTGTCATGGTGCACAAAATCGAACATCTCGATGACATCCTTTGGCAATACCACCCCGATTTAGGAAAAGATCTTTACCTTTGTCAGCCAGTTAACGCTATCAACGAACATCAATAAGGAACAATCTCATGGCTAAAAATAACGATACCGCCTCAGTTCTCGCATTTGAAAAAAAACTTGTCCCATCGGATGGTTACCTCTTTGGATGCCAGTGGGAAACCAAAGAGCAAGCAACACCATTATCCCCGCAAGAAAAATCGGTACGTGGCACGATTTCTAATCGCTTTAATAAGAAAGATGCGGGCGATTTCACAAAAGATCCAGCTAAACTCGATGCAAAAGTTGAAAGTCCAAATTTGCAGCGAGTGGATGCCTGTGCGTTGGGGCAGGATCACGATACTTTGAAGCTACATTTTACACTCAAAGTATTAGGGGGGCTTGCCCAACCTTCGGCATGTAACAATACGCTGTTCAAACATAGTTATGGTGCTGCGGTTTCGCAGTACATTGCCAAATATGGCTGTTTTGAGTTGGCGAAACGCTATGCCACCAACCTTGCCAATGCACGTTTTCTATGGCGAAACCGAGTTGGTGCAGAAGACATTGAAGTACAAATTAAGGCGATTAACAAAGGAGCGGAGCAAACTTGGACTTTTGATGCGAAACAATTTAGTACACGTCATTTTGATCATAATGCTCAGGATATTGATAGCTTGGCAGAACGTATTGCTATAGCTTTAGCCAGTGAGTCTGAACATTTGATGCTGCAAATTGACTGCTATGCCAAAGTCGGTAAAGCGCAAGAAGTGTACCCCAGTGAAGAGTTAGTACTCGATAAAGGCAACAGCACAACCAAGAAACATAAAATCCTGTATGCAGTTAATCAGCATGCTGCGATGCACTCACAAAAAATTGGTAACGCCCTGCGAACAATTGATACCTGGTATCCAGATTACGCATCTGAGGAGCAAAGTGCAGGAGCCATTGCCATTGAACCTTATGGTGCCGTCACCAACTTAGGTAAAGCATTCCGTACCCCGAAAGACAAGCAGGATTTTTATACCTTCTTCGATAAGTGGGCACGCGGTGAAAGCTTATCTCGTGAAGAAGATGAACACTATGTCATGGCAGTATTAGTGCGTGGTGGAGTTTTTGGCAAAAGTGAAAAATAGGTGGTACTGATGAACTACTACCAAGAGATCACTTTATTACCAGATGCCGACATCTCAGTAGGCTTTCTGTGGCAAAAAGTCTTTCAACAAGTCCATATAGCTCTGGTGGATCACAAAGTGGCGAGTAACCAATCGCTCATTGCCGTGGGCTTTCCTGATTATCGTCAAGCGAAGTTTCCACTCGGCAGTAAACTGCGCCTGTTTGCTAAAGAACAAGCGACACTTGAAAAGCTGGATATCCACCGCTGGTTAACTCGGCTTGAAGACTATGTACATATTAAAGGGGCAAAACCCGTACCAAACGATGTGACTTACGTAAGTTTTGTGCGCAAGCAGGTGAAATCACCTGAACGGATAGAGCGAGATATGCAACAAAAAGCGGCACTCTGGGCTGAAAAATCTGGTCAATCGCTTTCGGAATGCCTAGCCGAGCTCGAACAAAGCAAGCCAACAGAATCATGCCTTTTGCCGTTTATCTACCTACATAGCCAGCAAACTAAGCAGCGTTCACCCGGCAAAAACAGCAAGTTCCCGCTGTTTATTCAGATGCAGCAGCAAAGTACATCACAAGATGGGAGCTTTGATTGCTATGGTTTGAGTAGCAAAGCGAATGGGCAATCAGCATTGGCTACCGTTCCGCATTTTTAAATTGAACGAAAAAGGGTATTTTTACCCTTTATTTTTGCTCTTTAAAAATAAACAGAAAATACAGTCAGTTACAGCAGGTGCTTTTTAACAAGGGTAAAAGACGATTTTTATCCTAACAGCCTGTTGTACCTGACGATTGTTACGTTATTCTATAGTTCACTGCCGCACAGGCAGCTTAGAAATCCACATCAGCTCGCGAGACGTGAAATACTCAGTTCACTGCCGCACAGGCAGCTTAGAAATGCTGCCCCCGCAGGAAAAAGGCGAAAGCCCAGTTCACTGCCGCACAGGCAGCTTAGAAAGCGCTATTCTGGGCGATGCTCGCCGCGACATGGTTCACCGCCGCACAGGCAGCGTAGGTGACACAAGCCCCAGCACTATGTTGGATAGGGGACATTGCCAACGGGCGCCTGTCACGATCGAGGTTAATCGTTGGCGCCGATGTCGGAGGCGCGCAGTCCGCTTGGGTAATAGATGGCTGACATTTAACTGGCGCTTGTCCGACCTACGCACAGGCAGCTTAGAAAACAGGATGCGGAAAGCGTCACCCTAAAAACGAGTTCACTGCCGCACAGGCAGCGTAGGTGACACAAGCCCCAGCACTATGTTGGATAGGGGACATTGCTAACGGGCGCCTGTCACGATCGAGGTTAATCGTTGGCGCCGATGTCGGAGGCGCGTAGTCCGCTTGGATAATAGATGGCTGACATTGCACTGGCGCTTGTCTGACCTACGCACAGGCAGCTTAGAAAGAGTCCGAGTTATCGGCGTTATCCGAATCTGAGTTCACTGCCGCATAGGCAGCGACGGTGACACAAGCCCCAGCACTATGTTGGAGAAGGGCACATTGCCAACGGGCGCAGTCGGCTTGGCTAATAGATGGTTGACATCATACTGGCGCTTGTCGACCTACGTGAACGTTAACGTCGGTGGTGCCATTGGCGATGCTGCCTGTCTGGCTTTTTCATTGAAATGACTAGTTTAATGTATCTCTGAGCCACTTAACTTTATGGCCCTACATTAATCGTTGCGTTTATTTTTATCGAGTAATCAAAAACTAATTGATATCGAGACTTTTCCTGTCCAGCTTTTTTTAATTGATGGCGAGAATCTATTCTACGATCAAACGGTAGTGGCATTTTGGTCGATGTTGTCTGTTGTTGAGTGGCAGGAGTTGGATATGAACATCAATAACACCATGAAGTTAGTGTTCTTTATTATTGGGGCAGGGATTGTCGTTAGTTTTATAACTATTATTCAACTCAACGGCCTGATGAATAAAGTCGATGAAATGGCTCAGGTGCGATATGAATCGTACCAAACGGCCGATGAATTAAGGCAGAGCTCTGATGATTTAACCCGTTTGGGTAGAACGTATGTGGTGACGGGAGATGAAAAGTACGAAAAGATGTACATGGATATCCTCGCTATTCGCAACGGAGAGAAACCTCGCCCTGAAGATTATCACACCATTTATTGGGATTTAGTCTTAGATTATGGGCAAAAGCCAAAACCTGATGGAGAGAAGATCGCGTTAAACCAGCGTATGCAGGCGCTTGGCTTTACGGAGAAAGAGTTTGATCTTCTTAAAAAAGCTCAGGCTAACTCTGATGGTTTGGTGAATATGGAAGTGAAAGCCATGAATGCGGTCAAAGGGCTTTATCCGGACAGTAGCGGTAATTATACCGTTCGTGGCGAGCCAGATAGGCAAATGGCGATCGACTTGTTACACAGCCCGCAATATCACCAAGAAAAAGCAAAGATCATGAAGCCTATCGAGCGTTTTTTTGTGGCATTGGAAACACGAACCAATGCGCAATTTAATCAGGCGGCGGCTAGCGTGAAAAAAAACCGTTCTCATTGGCAATATTTCGTTGGCCGTTGTGGTTGTGATTGCTGTACTGGGTTATGTGGTCACCAAGCGTAATGTTGTTAACCCCATTGATAGAATGGCATCTACCCTTAAAAGCGTTGATGACAACTCAGATCTAACGTTGCGTGTTGATGATAGCAAAAATAATGAAATTGGCACGATTGGTAGCACGGTAAATAAAGTTATCACTAGCTATTCGTCGACCATTGAAAAAATCAATACTGTTAACCATATGATTTCCCAGATCACAGATAGCTTGGTGAACATCACGGATAAAAACGCTAAGGTGTCGAGCCAGCAGAATCAGGAATTGGAAATGGCTGCGACCGCGATGGAAGAAATGACCTCTGCATTATCAACGGTCGCGGAAAATACGTCGATGGCGGAAAAATATGCGGGCAATACCGAGCAAGAAACTGGTTCGAGTAAAGAGGTGTTTGACAAAACAATGCTAGAATTCGGTAGCTTGGAAACGGAGTTCAAGAAAACCTCGGAAGTCATTCAAGAATTAGCTGATGAGTCGACCAATGTTGGTAATGTTTTGGACGTGATTAAAGACATCGCTGAGCAAACAAACTTGTTGGCCCTGAATGCGGCTATCGAGGCGGCACGTGCAGGTGACCAAGGCCGCGGCTTTGCGGTGGTGGCGGATGAAGTTAGATCACTCGCACAGCGCACGCAAAAGTCGGCTGGCGAAATAGAGGAAATGATCGGTGGTCTGCAAGGTAAAGCCGAGCAGTCGACACAAACTATTCGTATTAATGCTGAAAAGATCTCATCCACGCGTGAGAATATGACCACGGCGAATGACGCCTTGGGGACAATCAAAGAGTCGGCAATAGAAATACATCGCCTCAATACCTCGATTGCCTCAGCGACCGAAGAGCAGCTGTCTGTCAGTGACGAAATTTCTGGCAACTTATCGAATATAAAGAACTTGTCGAGTGATATGAATGAGGCAATTGAGCAATTAGGCCCGATTGTCTCTAACTTGAAAGAGAATGTTGACTCGCTCAGTGGCGCTATTCGACATATTCGCACGGAATAGCCGCACTTTGGGCTGCTTGCCTGGGTCAGGCAAGCAGCGGTAGTGTTCAAAAGTCTGTGTCACTCCTATAGTTAACCCTCAACAGGGAGTGATACATCAATGTCCGACAAATACGAAATTGATATTCAAGCTTTTGCTAAGGCACTGCAATCTGGACAAGACCTCAACGGGAAAGATGGACTGCTAACGCCGTTGATTAAACAGATCACCGAAGCTGCTTTGGCTGCTGAGA